>JAJKJU010000357.1 GCA_021153565.1 Rhizobacter sp. | reverse complement strand
TGAAGCATCAAACACCCATTCAGGCGCTCAAGGCTTGGCGTGAAAAAAAGCCCGAGTTGTTCGTCAAAAAGGTCTATGAACACACGGGACTTGACAAGTAGCTCCCGTACGATCGACCGGCATATTGGTTCCTTCGCGACAAATCAATACAAAGCACGGTACCAAGACTCTGCGCCATGTCTGTGAAGCGTACGAAGCGCTGCATGAACACACGAAGCAGGGTGCCCACCGCCCACCGGGGCCTGCCTCGGTGGGAATCATGGTCTTTGTGGCATTCCTGACGTTCGCTGTCGTGCCTCTCATTCCTCGTTGGAATCATGCCCTCGTGTTCCGGATCACACCTCGTTGGACAAGACTAAATGTTGACGTGTCCAGAGCGTCCTAGCGAGCACGGTCTGACATCGACGACGCGCTCACCGATGAGGCGCTGAACGTTGCGCTTCGTTAAAGGAATTCTTGTCGCCGAACTCCCGCGAACTGCGGCCACTTGAACGAAAAATGTTGACACCGCCCGGGGATTTGGAGATAGTGCGCCCGCGGAGTGTTGTCAGATGGTGCGTTGCGAGCATCGGTTTACATAATACACATTGTCGCGCATGTTAATTGAACCGGACCTGCTTCGGGGCCGAGGCGGCTCTGAGCGTCTGCGCCATCGCTCGAGTGGTGGCGTCCGACGCGAGGTCCTTCCGCTATCGACGAACAACATCGACGCATTGTTGGCCCGTTCCCAACACGCTATTGCGTGCCGTTTTGCGAGGCGTTCCGGACCTCGACCGTCAGCATCGCCAGTCTGCGGACCCCTACGCCCGCCGCCAGACGCTGTACGAACACCAGGCTGAAATCCCGTCCACGATCAGCCTGAAATGCCGTCCACGATGGGCTGAAATACGCACTGCAAAGGTCAACGCTTGAGATTGTTTCGGCCTCCCGTCCTCGGCAAAGGGGCGGATGCGACTTCGGCGACGGGCAAACAGTTCTATCCGATCAATTTATACATAAATTTGGCAAGTTATGTATAAGCGATAAACAACCAAAACTTACTATAAAATGCCTCCCATGGACTCCATTCGCAATCCCTTTTCACCAGGCGCCGGCACTCCTCCTCCCGAGCTGGCCGGCCGCGACGCCCTGCGCGAGGTATTGCACGTCGCCCTGGAACGTGCCCGACTCGGGCGTCACGCGAAGAGCGCCATGCTCGTCGGCCTGCGCGGCGTGGGCAAAACGGTGCTGCTCGACAGGGTGCGCGCCGATGCGGAAGCCGCGGGCATCCACACCTTGCGCATCGAAGCGCCGGAAGGCCGGTCCTTGCCTGCCATCCTGGCGCCCCAGCTACGCCAAGCGCTCCTGCGGCTGAGCAACATCAAGTCGGCCAAGGACTACGCCGTTCGAGGCCTGCGCGCGTTAGCCGGATTCGCCAGCAAGCTCAACATCAAGTACCAAGACATCTCGGTGGGCTTCGACTACCAGCCCGAGCCCGGCCTCGCCGACAACGGCGACCTCGAGCACGACCTGCAGGCGCTCTTCGAGCAGGTCGGCCTGGCCGCGAAGGCCGCCGGCACCGCCGTAGCCATCTTCATCGACGAGCTGCAGTACGTCGAAGAGGAGCAGCTGGCTGCCCTGATCACGGCTATGCACCGCATCGAGCAGAAGCAACTGCCGGTGGTGCTGGTGGGAGCCGGCTTGCCCCAGCTGCGCGGGCGCATGGGCAATGCCAAGTCCTACGCCGAGCGGCTATTCAACTTCCCCGTGATCGGTCCGCTGTCCGGGCCGGACGCGGAACGCGCGATCCGCGTCCCGCTGCGCAACGAGAAGGTCGAGATAGACGGCCGGGCACTGACGCGCCTCATCGACCTCACGCACGGCTACGCCTACTTCCTTCAGCAGTGGGGCTACCACACGTGGGAGCAAGGGGCATTGTCACCACTCACCATTGATGACGTGGAGCGTGCCTCGGGGAGCGCCGTGGCCGCCCTGGACGAGAGTTTTTTCCGAGTTCGCTTCGACCGCCTGACGCCAAAGGAGAAGCGCTATCTGCGTGCCATGGCCGAGCTCGGCGCCGGTCCTCACCGCTCGGGCGACATCGCGCAGTGCTATCCGGCCAAAGTGACGTCGCTGGCACCCACTCGAAGCTCACTCATCGCCAAGGGCATGGTGTGGAGCCCGAACCACGGCGACACCGCCTTCACGGTCCCTATGTTCGACGAGTTCATGAAACGGATCATGCCTAGCGACGACTGGCGTAGTGCGTAGGCGCAGCAACCAGACGGCGCAACCGGGCATGACGCGAGTCGGCACGACAGGCTCTGGAAGTATCTGTACGGAGCAGTCGACAAGCTCGGCCATACGTTGGACTTCCCGCTCACGGCCAAGCGTGACGTCGCCGCGGCTCGGCGCTTCTTCAAGCGCGCGATCGATCAGCGCGACGTTCCCGAGAA
The DNA here is from genome assembly GCA_021153565.1 of Rhizobacter sp. Taxonomy (GTDB): domain Bacteria; phylum Pseudomonadota; class Gammaproteobacteria; order Burkholderiales; family Burkholderiaceae_C; genus Albitalea. Next base: position 13,301 of record JAJKJU010000357.1, on the reverse strand, counting down.
AGTGACCGTCGACAAGAGCGGCGCCAACCCCGCGGTCGTGAGCGATCTGGTCGGCGACAGCGGCTTGACCATCGACTTGAAGCACGCCGGTAGTCGGGCTGGAAGATTCACCTCGCCGAGATCGCCTCGTCCATGAGACTTGGTCCCACGTCCTTCTCTCCGCGACCAAACCTAAACCTCTCGCGATGGAAACCAGGACTTTCTCTCGACGAGCCGAATCTCCACGGGCAGACCGGAGTTCTCGAATTGTTCCGCTACCTTCGTCATCTGATCCATGCCCCGGTCAGGGTGGCGGGAGTAGCGCCCTGACTTGTTGGTGATGTAAAAGTGCTTGCGACTCTCGTCCCAGTGCAACTCGCCGGAAACGCGCGCCTGCTTGCCCCAGACCCATTCTCCCGACCCCGGATCCTTGTCCCCCGCGACGAGCGCAGGATGTCCCAGCCGCTGCTCCTTGCCGGTTTCGGGATCAGGATCGGGCAGCAAGGTATGCGGTCCCAGGATGAGCGACGCCCCCATGCCAACTGACCATAACATGGGCGTTCCCGCCTTGATTTCCTCCAGATCGACCATGCTCTTGAGATCGCGGTTCTGGGGGTTGCCCGCCGGCACGACGACCCTGTCGGGATGCAGCCCTTCTTCCCAGGCGTGGATCCGTGGCTTCCCGTTCTTGACACGGGCTCCCTGCAAGGTGCCCCACTCACGGTCCAATTGCTCGGCCCGGTCCTTGCCGACCAATTCCGTGAACGGCAAGGTCGGTGCTGTTGGTTCTCGACGCAGGTGGCCAGCAGACAATGAGCGCGTCAGCGTGCGGTGTCCGGCCAACGGATGAGCCTCCGAGACTTCCGGATCGCCGTCTCCCCTGTGACGTTTGGGAGCCGGCTCGTCAACGGAATCCCAGGCCCAGTGGCCGGTCATTGCTTCCGCGGCTGCGAGCGCTGCACCCGACGATGCTGCCCGAGCAGGCTGCGCCGCCCCGCCCGGCACCACGACCTCGCCCGCGCCGGAGTACTTTGGGGCGAGGCTGGGCAGAACGAGTTTCGCAGGCACCTTGCGGCTCCTGTATTTCGCCACCGTCTCGGCTTCCACCTCGAAACCCCACCGGGAGAATATGTCGGCCACCGTTTGGAGCCCTGCTTCTGGGCGGTCCTCGTATCGGGAATAGCGTCCCGACCGGTTCGACGCTACGAATTTCCCGGTTGCATGGTTGTAGTGCAATTCGCCCGACATCCGCGCCGGCCCGCCTCCCACGAGCGTGGGATGCCCAAGATACTTCTGTTCGCCAGTCTTTGGGTCATTGCCGGCAGGCAATTTCTCTCCGATAAATAGTCGTCCCAGTGCACTGACGGCCCACATGTATTTCTTTTCACCGCTCTTGATTCCGTCAAGATCGAGGTGCCCGCCGAGATTTTGGGGGGACAAATCAGAATTGCCGGTTGCCGAACCTGCAACGATGAGACGCAAGGGATGCATCAATGGTTTGCCATTCGACGTCCCGCCTTCCCTCTCCCAATCCTTGATGCCGTCCGTTGCCAGGTTCAGTGGCGGCTGCAGACTGCCAAAGTCAGCGTCGAGCTCACCGACGCGTTGGCGCCCGATGATGTCGTGCAGGGCTGGCGCAGGAGCCGAATTCGGCAATCCTTCCGAATGGCTCCTGCTGCGCCGATGCCGCGCACCATCGTCCGGCGAGCGTCGCCGGGAGGAAGAGACATCGGCAAGAGCTTGCAACGCTACACCGCCCGCTTGGCTCTGCAGCGTCACTAACACCAACGGCGCCGTTGTTACCTGCTCTTGCGGCAGCGTGTTTTGCTGCGAAGCAGTCGGATGATTGATTTTCATGGGTCTCGTGGACGGTGGGTAGCACGGATGTGCGACGCCTCGACCGAGGCATGTACAGCGGCAAAGGCCGGGCTTGAGTTCACCAAGTGAACGACCCCTACCTGTACGCCGACGGCACCTTCAGGCTCACTTGCACATGTTCTTCCAACGTGTACCCACCTCCAGCCCCGCTTCTTTGAACAACTGCGCGACGTTGTCAAGGTGCCCGGGGGTGAGGTCGGAGCGCTCGCTGAAGCGGCCGGAGTCGTTGTCGATGACGACCTGTGCAGCTTCGAGGTCATAGTGCAGCACGCCGCCAAAGCGAGCCTCGGGGATCACTCGGCCACCGACCAAGGTCGTGTGGCCCTGCTTCGAACGTTTTCCGTTGGCAGGGTCGATTGGCTTGGTCTCGCCGATGAAAAGCGTACCGTTGGCCGAGAGCGTCCACTTGTAGGCGACCTCGCCCCGCTTCAGCGCCTGCAGATCGATGTGATCGACCAAGCTACCTTCAAGTGGACCCTCGCTTTTCTGACTCATTATCTTGACGGCTGACGCTTGGCCGTTCCCCTGCGCGACCTTCGTTGTCCAAATCCGCGTGGGGTTTATGCGAGTGCGTCGATGCTCTTCCGGCAGCGTCATGTCATCGGGCTCGAACTCGGTCTTCTGGCTCGCAACTCGCCCCAGTTTGGCACGTGCCGTACGGACCGGGCCGAAACGTTCCGTCAGTTTCGAATCGAGTGCCGGCGGAATGCCCCTGCCGTCGGAGTCAGGCGCAAGCCTTGGGGGGCAGGATCGGGCCCTCATGGACCATGTTGACGTTTGCTCCTCCCTTCGCGAGAGGCGGCCATGCGTCGGCTCGATTGTGTCGGCCTCTCGCTCGACCCCAGGGCCCACGGCATCTGTAGGGGTTGATGGAGCAGAGTACGAGCTGGATCTGTTGACGTTTTGGGGGCGCATAGATAGTTGCAGTAGCTGGGTTTCGACAAACGGACATGTTGTCCGAAAAACAAGCTGGGATCCGTGGAAGCACGAAGCGGCGTACTCAAGAACGAAATAGTGTCACGAGGTCCTGTTGCAGCCGCCTGGTTGACCTTCTCCCGAGCCGGCTTGGCCATGCGCAGCGGTAATTGCGCTCAGGCGCGCAAAAGGTCCGATCGCCGCACTCAACGGACGCCTGTCTGTTGTCCGGCCGTGCCGGCCTCGACGCTCCCTGAGGCCTCGATCACGTTCGGGTGGCCGGCTGGATGCCGCCGCGTCTCGAAGGCGTTGTGGATCGCCAGGCCCGTGGCGGCGCCGACCAGCTGCGCGAGGACAAAGCCCGGTGCGCTGGCGGGTGCGATGCCGGCGAAGCTGTCGCTGAACATGCGGCCGAACGCGGCGGCGGGATTCGCGAACGAGGTTGACGCGGTGAACCAGTAGGCTGCGCCGATGTAGCTGGCCACCATCGCAGCCGCGCGGCCGGCTGGGGCGCGCAGGATCACGAGCAGCAGGCCGGCGGTGGCCACCGCCTCGGCGATCCATTGGCCGGTGCCCGTGCGCATCTTGGTCGAGAACTGCAGGATGGGCAGGTCGAACATCGCGTGGGCGAGCCAGGCGCCGAGCATGGCGCCCAAGAGCTGGGCCGCGATGTATGGCAGCAGCGCGGCCTTGGGCAACTCATCGCGCCAGGCCATGACGGCACTGACGGCCGGGTTGAAGTGGGCGCCGCTGATCGGGCCGAACACCTCGATCAGGATGTACAGGCCGCCGACCGTGGCCAAGGTGTTGGCCAACAGCGCGACCGCGACGTTACCGCCGGCCAGACGCTCGGCCATGATGCCCGAGCCGATCACGATGGCCAGCAGCAGCGCCGTGCCCAGCGCCTCGCCGGCAAGTTTGCGTGGCAGGTCCATGTCAGTTCTTGGAGATATCGACCAGAGCCTGCTGCACTTCGGTCTGGCTCATCGTGTCGAGCGGCAGTTGCAGCAGCTGCAGCATGCGGTAGCCGATGGCCTGGCGCGTGAGTTCGAATGCGCGGCGTTTGCCTTCATCGCCACCCTCGGCGTTCGATGGGTCGGGGTAGCCCCAATGCACCTTGACCGGCTGGCCGCCCGTGCCGCCGAAGAACACCGGGCACTGCTCAGCCGCCGCGCTGTCGCAGACCGTGATCACGATGGACAGTGGCGGCGCGCCATCGCTGCTGAACTCATCCCAGCTCTTGCTGCGATAGCCCGTGGTATCGACACCGGCGGCCTGCAGCGCTTCGATCGCGAACGGGTTGATCCGGCCGCTGGGCGCGCTGCCAGCGCTGTGCGCCTTCACGTCCTTGCCGAGCTTGCTGGACCAGTGGTTGAGCATGCCTTCGCTGAGCACGCTGCGCGCGGAGTTGTGGGTACAAAGGATGAGAACGTGGGTGGTCATGGAAGCGAAGGAAAACAAGAGGGAGCGGGATTCAGTTGCCCGTGCGGATGAAGAGCACGTTGTAGATTTTGTCGTCCACGACAGCCTCAGCAGCAAGAAGAAGATGGCTTGGCCGCTGTCACGGCAATGCCGATCGGCTTGCCGCGCGGCGTTGGGGCGCAGCATGCGGACGATGAAGCCGGTTCGTTCGTGGCCTCGCGCTCGCTGAACACGGGAATGTTCGCCAGAGTGTGGAAGTGCTCCCAGGCAATGCCCTGGGGGTCAGTGACCCAGTGTTTCTCGCTCTGCGCGTAGCAGCAGCTGGTGGCGCCTTCATCGAACAAGGCCATGTCGGCTGCCTCGGCCCGGGCTTTCAGCTCAGCCAGTTCCTGCGCATCGTCTGTCTGGAAGCCCAGGTGGTCAACGCCCGGCTTGGCGCCGCGCGTCGAGATCGCGAAGTTGAGGCGCGGATCGTCGAGCATCCACTTGGCATAGTCGCCCTCTTCGCGAGTCGGAGCGGCGGCGAACAGCGTGGAATAGAAGGCGACGCTCTTGGCAAGGTCGTCGACGTGAACATGGACGTGGAAGCGCTTCATTGGGGTTTCCTTTTTCAGCAGGGGCAGGAAGAGGTGGCGGTCTCGACGAGGCAGGCCTCGCCCTGACAGCAGTTCTCGGTGAGGTAGCTCAGCAGCGCGTTCATGTGCTCGAACGACGCGCGGTAAACCAGATTGCGGCCTTGGCGCTCCTGCGTCACCAGACCGGCATTCATCAGTTCCTTGAGGTGAAACGACAGCGTGGCCGCCGGGATGCCGGAGCCTTCGGCCATGACGCCGGGCGTCATCCCGCGCGAGCCGGCCACGACGAGGGCACGGAAGACCTGCAGCCGGTGGCTTTGGGCCAGCGCGGCGAGCGATCTCACAATGTCTTTCTCTTCCATTATTCCATCATAATCGAATCATGGGTGGTTGGCCCCCGCGCTCAGCCTGACGAGCAGGCGACCGCATCCCAGCCCAGATGATGGGTGGAACTGATCGCGGCGTGCCGCGCATCGTCTTCTGCATGCAGGTAGATGCTGGTCGTGGAAGCTCTACCAGTACGTGCTAAGCACCATGAGCACGCCGTCGGAGGCCTTGGCCAAGTTCTGGGACAAGCTGCGCAGCACGGCGCGCGTCGAAATCCTTCGCCATCTCCACCAATGCGGCCTCGTTCAGGCTCATACCACGTTGGAAAGGGCTGAAAGTACGCGCAGGTGTGCTTTCCTGTACTATGGGTCGGCTGATATGCACAAGACCGTCCGCTCGTAGGTCTTTCTTCCCGTACCGGCGTTCTGCCGGCGGTCGAGTCGAATCCCCTCTTGAAGATCTTCTTGGCGTCTCTTCGCTGGGCGCGCTGCTGCGCCCCCTTCAACTTTCAAAGGAAATCGACATGACGACTCAAACCGGTACCGTGAAATGGTTCAGCCAAGACAAGGGCTTCGGCTTCATCGCACCTGACAACGGCGGCAAGGATCTTTTTGCCCACTTCAAGGAGATTCAGATTGGCAGCGGGTTCAAGACGCTGAATGAAAATCAGCGCGTGCAGTTCGAGGTGACCCAAGGGCAAAAGGGCCCGCAGGCGTCGAACATTCGCGACCTGGGCTGACCCCCGCGAGACTTGCAGGATGTCGGGCAGACCTGGCGTCCCCCGTGAAGAGCGCGGCCCAGCCGCGCTTTTTTCTTATCTGCCGAAGGGCGCGCCATGAAGAACCTGCAAGAAGCCACCGAACGCATCTGTGAACTGAAGGGCAGCCAGATTGCCATGGACGCATTCGTCCCGGCCGTCGTCGATGCGCTGTCGAAGCCAACCCGCGCGAGATTGTTGGAATCGTTCGACGCATACGCCGAAGCGGCGCGCACCGTGTTGTTGCATACCGACGTCTCGGATGTGGTCCTGACGACATTCGAGCGCGATGTTGCGCGCAACCGTGCCCTCGTTCAGCACGTCGAAGTCCCCCGGCGTTCCGCAGCATCCGTCCCGCCGGTCGATGCGCTCTTGCTCAGCACGACGCACGTCCTCACCTTCGCAGGGGAACGAGTGCTGACAAGCGCGAGCGGCTTCTTCTTTCGCCGCGGCGAGAAGCTCTTCCTGGTGAGCAACCGGCACGTCTTTGCAGATGCCGCCACGTCGCATTTTCCCGACCGCGTAGAGATCGGACTGCACACCAACCCCAAGGATCTGACGCAGCACACGGTGGCGTCCCTGCCGCTGTACCGTGATGGCTTCAACCTGTGGCGTGAAGCCACCGATACCGGCGGAAAGGTCGACGTGGCCGCCATCGAAATCCCTGCGTCCGACCTGCCGGCCGACGCCGTGCTGCATGCTTTCGACGAATCACATCTGGAAGTTCGCGCAGAGGAAATCACGATAGGCGACGCGTTGACCATTGCCGGCTTCCCGATGGACTTTCACGACACGGTTCACCATCTCGCGGTCGCCCGCAGTGCGTCCATTGCCTCGGCCTACGGCGTGCGCTTCCAGCGCCAGGGCTGCTTTCTGACGGACGCGCGAACGCACCGTGGCAGCAGCGGATCTCCGGTGGTCCGGCGGCGTGTCGGCGGGAGCTGGCCGACATCGTCGGTGTCCTGGCAATTGCTGGGTGTGCATTCGACTCGAATGGACATGCGCACACGCGACCAGTCCGAGGACGAAGCACTGGGGCTGAACTGCGCCTGGTACGCCGACGTACTGCTGACGTTGACCGCCGACGGCTGAGAGGCTGAGAGGCTGAGAGGCTGAGAGGCTGAGAGGCTGAGAGGCTGAGAGCCATCAAACCCCTCCAAGGAACATCCATGCGCCGCAACCGCATAGCGAAACATCACGCCGAACCCTCTGCACCGGAACGTCCTCTTTCAAGTGCCGAGCAAGCGGAACTCCAGCGCCAAGGCGCGAAAGCCGCAGCCCGGGGCGAGCCTTCGCACACCAACCCTCTTAGCCAGCCGCGCAACCGACCAGCGGCCACGGGTGAGTCGACAGACAAATGGCTGCAGCGCAGCGACGCTTGGGAGCGAGGCCATGAGGTTCAATCCTCGGACAAGCAGGACACCGAGCAAAGCTCCCCGCAAATGGATGACGACGCACCAGACTGAATCGAGGGAGGGTTCGCAGCCGTTCGCTGCCGTGTACACCCTTGGTTTATATGTCAAACAGCTGAGTTACCACCCAGGAGAACCAAACCTCGAGTTCCACCTCTCAGGTGAAACGTGAACGACATTCAAGCAAGGTCCGTGCATCATCCGTTCCAGGGTCATGTAGCGGCGCAACGCGCAACCGCAACCCGGAGTGCCCATCGTCCGTTCGCAAGGCTCTACGGAGGATCGATTGACCGGTCGCCTCACAACCACTCAGTTGCTCACGATTCCGGCGCAAGAGCCCAGTTCGAAAGAGCGTGGCGGGAGTCCTTGGCTGGGCCGCCATAGCGCCCCGTCCGCGACGTTCGAAACCTATCAGGAACTCGAGCGGCGGATGACACCTTGGGGACCAACGCCTGCCGCTGCCATCGCGCCGACCACGGCAGTCGGCGCGTTCACCGACTGGTGGGTCCATTTGCTCGGGTCTCCTGCCAAGCAGTGGGAGCTCGTGCAGTACGGCGCCGAGCAATTCATCCGACTGTGGCGAGGTGCGACTCAACCCAACAGTGCCGTGCGACCGCTGCCACAGGACAAGCGCTTCGACGATCCCGCGTGGGGCTTGCCGCCCTACCACTGGATCGAGCAAGCCTTCTTGCTGCGCCAGCAATGGTGGGAACGCGCGACCACTGGCGTTCCGGGCGTGACTCGGCATCACGAACAGATGGTGAGTTTCGCGGCACGGCAGTGGCTCGACATGGTGGCACCGTCGAATTTCATTGCCACCAATCCGGTCGTGCAGCAGCGGACACTGAAGGAAGGCGGCATGAACTTGCTGCGTGGCCTGGTCCACGTCGCGCAAGATGCATGGCGCGAAGCGGCCGACCAGCCCCCGGCAGGCGCCGAGCGCTTCGAGGTGGGCCGCAACATCGCCATCACGCCCGGACGAGTCGTGCTGCGCAATCGCTTGATGGAACTGATCCAGTACGAACCGACGACACCCAAGGTGCGTGCCGAACCGGTACTTGTGGTGCCCGCCTGGATCATGAAGTACTACGTGCTCGACTTGTCGCCGCACAACTCGCTGGTCAAGCATCTCGTCGACAACGGATTCACGGTCTTCGCAATCTCATGGAAAAACCCCGATTCGGGCGATCGTGACCTCGGCATGGACGCGTACGACCGGCTCGGCGTGCGTGCGGCGCTGGAGGCCATCGGCAAGATCGTGCCAAGCGCGAAAGTCCACGCCGCCGGATACTGCCTCGGCGGCACGTTGCTGTCCATCGTTGCCGCCGCCCTGGGGCGAAGCGGCGACCATCCATTGAAAACCCTGACCCTGTTTGCTGCGCAGACAGACTTCGCCGATCCGGGCGAACTCGCGCTCTTCGTCGACGAGGGCCAAGTGGCTTTCCTCGAAAGCCTAATGTTTCGGCGAGGCTACCTCGACAAGCACCAGATGAAGAACACCTTTCAGCTGCTGCGTTCAAAGGACCTTGTCTGGTCTTACCGCCTCAGCAACCACCTGCTCGGCGAGCGCAAGCCTGCAAGCGACCTGATGGCCTGGAATGCCGACGGCACGCGCCTGCCCTATCGCATGCACATCGAGTACCTGCGCGGGCTCTTCCTGGAAAACGCGCTCGCACGGGGCGAATGGCTGGTCGACGGCGTGCCGGTAAACCTCGACGACATTCGCGTGCCGATTTTCAACGTCGGTGCAGTGCAGGACCACATCGCGCCATGGCGCTCGATTTTCAAGCTGAACGCCTCGACAGATGCGGATCAGACCTTCGTGCTCACGGCGGGAGGCCACAACGTGGGCATCGTCAATCCACCGGGATCTTCCCTGTCGAACTACAGGATCCGTCGCCGGCATTCGGGCGACCGCCTGCTCACTCCGGACGAGTGGCTCGCTTCGACACCCCGGGTCGATGGTTCCTGGTGGACAGCCTGGGTGCAGTGGCTTTCGAGTCATTCGACCCGCCAGGTCCCCCCGCCTCCCCTGGGTGCGCCAAAGGCTGGTCTGCCACCACTGGATGCGGCACCGGGGATCTACGTATATCAACGTTGATGGCGGGGGCGCGACGGGTCGATCCATCGAATGCGAGCACCCGCTGAACCTTGCCGCTGCGACCCTGCGTCATCACTGCGTGGCTGCGACAGTGGATGTGCACGCCGATTGCGCCCTGCCCCTCCAGGAATGCCGAGAGCACTGTTCGCGCACGATGCAGGGCAACGTCGGCGTCATGCCCGCACAGTCCTGTGCGAAGCAGCAAGTCGCAGGGGCTTTCTTGAACGACCTGGAAGTCGAAGAGGCCCGCGTCGTCTTCCAGCACAGTGCACAAGGCCAGTGGAAGCACGCTCACAGCCTGCCCGCCGGGCTGACAGAGCTTCAGTGTGTCGTCGCTACGCCCCTGCACATTGATCACGGGCAACGGCGAGCCGCAGGCGCATGCCGCAGGACGCAGCGTGACGCGATCGCCGAGGTCATAGCGGATCAGCGGCTGCACGTGGTTCGCGAGGTTGGTCAGCAAGCAGGTGGCACCGGTCTCGCCGGCTGGCACTGCGTTTCCGCGATCATCCACCGATTCGAGGATGGCCCAGTCGCTGTTGAGATGCATGCGTCCGCAATGGCACTCAGATGCCAGCGACAAGAATTCCGACGCACCGTAGCTGTTCGTCACCGGGCAACCGAACGCCCGATGGATGAAGTGGCGCATTGCGTTCGACAGGCTTTCGCCTCCGGTCCACACCTCGCGCGGTGCGTGCTTCAGGCGGCCGGCGACATGTTCCTCAGCGAGCAGCACCGCGGCACTCGGATAGGTGGCAATGATGGTGGGAGCCAGCGCCTGCAGTTCAGCCACGATCCGATCGGCGCGCTGCAGAAAGGAAACGCTGTGCAGACTGCGTGCCCGGGCTGGACTCAGGCGCCGCGCGCGCTCCACCGACACGGCACTTGCAAAGTGGCCACCTGTCGCGCCGACGAACACGATGCTTTCGCCCAGGCAAAACGGGTCGAGCAGTTGCATGGGGGACCGCAACATCGGTCGGCGAAGAGCCTCAAGCGCGTCATACACCGCCATCGATGTAGCGTCTTGCACGAAGATTCCGGGCTGACCACTGCTGCCCGAGCTTTCCCATACGACGTAGCGGCCAAGAAACGGCTCGGCGATGTGCGACCGATCGGCCACGAAACGGCGCAATGCGTCAAGCCGAACAACGGGATCGGTGACCCAGTCGTCGAATTGACCCATCAGATCGGCCTTGCGGGTGATCGGAAGGTCCTGCAGACGCCGGCCTGCCGGGTCGCCGATCAATCGACGGTACAGCCGTGACCCGCGTGTCGCCGACACCAGCAGGTTTGACAAACGCCGCTCGCGGCGCAGCCTCAACGACCGGTGACCGCTGTGCGAGGCCAAGGCGACGTCGGCGGCGACGGCTCCCGAAAGCCAGGGATCGAACGAAGGCAGCATTGGCTTATGGTGCACTCCAAAAAAACCATCGTGGGCTCTCAGATGCATCTACCTGTGACCATTCGGCTTACTGCCCTCCCCTGATGAAAGCTGCCAACTGCATCCATCGGGCGTGGCGATCACACGAGCGGGACGGGCCGCGACGGCAGCGGCACGACCGGAGGCGTCCTCCACATGGAATGACGTTCCTCGCTGCGGCGGGACCTCGGACCCAGCGCCGCGACGCCATGCTCATGGGGGAGCCCCTTCACCGGGCTGGGACGTCCGAGCAGGAAGCCCTGCAACTCATCGCAGCCATGTTGCTGCAATGCCGCCATTTGACTCGGCGTTTCCACGCCCCCTGCATTGACGCGGATGTCCAGCGAGTGCGCCAACGAGATGATCGAGCGCACGATCAGGTTGACCTTCGGGTCGCTGCCCAGGTTCTGGGTGAAGGCGCGGGCGATCTTGACTTTGTCGAAAGGGAAGCGCCACAGGTAGGCCAGACTTGAATAGCCCGAGCCGAAGTCATCCATCGCGATGCGAATGCCCATCGCCGACAGCGCATGCAGCGTGTCGAGGATCTGCTCGGTGTTTCGCATCATGAGCGACTCGGTGATTTCCAACTCCAGCCGATCCGCGGCCAAGCCGGAGGCTTTCAAGGCCCCAGCCACCACCACGACCAGATCGCCGTGACGAAACTGCGCCGCCGACAGGTTGACCGCCACGCTGAGCGTGGACGGCCAGCTTGCGGCATCGATGCACGCGCGCTGCAATACCCAACGCCCGAGCACATCGATCAGGCCGGCTTCTTCTGCCAGCGGGATGAACTCGGCCGTTCCCACATTGCCGCGGACGGGGTGCTGCCAGCGCAACAAAGCTTCGTATCCAGTGAGCGTTTTGCCGCCGTTCGCATACAGCGGCTGATAGGCCAACGAGATCTGGTCGCTGCCGATGGCGTCACGCAAATCGTGCGTCAACATGCGCCGTGCCTGAAACTGCTCGTCCATCGTCGCGTCGTAAAAGCTGAAGGGGCTCCGGCCCGCCGATTTGGCCCGGTAAAGCGCGAGGTCGGCCTTGCGCAACAGATCCTCATCCTCAGTAGCGTCCACACCGTGGATCGCGGCACCGACTTTGCCGGCGCAGTGCACGCGGCCGCCAGTCACGTCGTACGGCGTGGCCAGCGCGGTGACGATGCGTTCGGCCAGGGTGGACACATCGGTGGAACTCGACACGCCGGTCTGCAGGATGGCCAACTCACCACCGCCCAGGCGCGCCACATGGTCGCCATGGCGTACGGTCTGGCTCAGCCGGTGGGCGGTCTGGCGCAGCACTTCATCGGCCGCAGCATGGCCCATGGAGTCGGCCACGTCTTTGAAGTCGTCGAGATCGATGCGCAGCAGCGCAAACCCAGGCCCGCCTTCTTTTCGCCGCCACCCTGCGTGTTGCAAGGCCTCGTGAAAGCTGGTGCGGTTCAGTACGCCACTGAGCACATCATGGTGGGCGAGGTAGCTCATGTGGGCCTCGGCCCGGCGCTGCTGACGCTGGCGTCGCCATAGCTGGGCACCGGCAACCGCCATCAGCAACATCAACAACGCCGCCACGCTGCCGGCGACGCGCGCGAAGGCGAGGTCGGCACTGGCAGCACGCTCTACCTGGTCGACATATACCTCGACGACGCCAAGCACCCGACCGTCGCGCAATACTGGGACGTAAGCTTCGCTGTACACCGCTGGCAGATCGGGGCGATTCTGTCGTTTGAGCACGATGTAGCTCGCGCCCCTCAACACCGAAGGAGGCGCAGCATGCGTGGCGAGAGCGGGAGGGGGGGGCGGAAGCTTCAGGCCCTGCTTGCCGTCCAACTCGACTCGATCGAGATCATCGGACCCCAGGATCTGGACTCCCTGGCGGTCAAACAGTTTGAACCGGAACACCTGGGAGGCATGACGCAGGCGCTTCAGTTGCCCAAGCGCCTCAGCGCTCAATCCGCGGCGTTCGAACACCGCTTCGAGGTCAGGCACGGTGGCGCCAGCAAGTTGGGCCCAGTTCCGCGCCGATTGCTCTGTGTCGCGCTGCAACTGCTCTACCGCTGCGTCTCGCATCACCCAGGCGAGAAAGATCAGCGCCACGGTCAGCCCCGCTCCCCAAAGAGCAAAGCCGATCCAATCGCCACGTTTCAAATTCATCTGTTCGAGCTCCCTGCCGTCATGGCAGTGTTTCGCACCGAGTATCGGTGGGTGGAGCGTGCAAATTGCCAAGAGTCTTGTTGACAAGTGGTGACGTGCAACACGTTTTCTCCGTTCTTGAGGGCGCCGTACAGCGCCTGACCGGATTTCGCGTTGACGCAAGAGAACTCAGAGGCATAACTCAGAGGCTGAGAGTTTTTCGAGCGTGTCCGAGCAGCGCGTCAAAAGGCACCTGATCTTGGCGCAAAGCACAGCCATAGCCCGGGCATGGCGAGCATTTGCAACGACGAGCAGGGGTCTTTTGGCGTGATGAGCGGGCATGATCGAAATACTCTCAGCCTCTCAGCCTCTCAGCCTCTCAGCCTCTC
>JAJKJU010000356.1 GCA_021153565.1 Rhizobacter sp. | reverse complement strand
GGCTGAGGTATCGAAGCCTCAACCCGCGGTGGAGGGCTTCGATACCTCAGCCCGAACGGGGGCGGGATGGCCCGAACAGGGAGCCGGGGAGGTAGTCTGAATGACGCGCCGGTGAAGTCGTGATGTCATGAATCTCGCAGCGAAGCGAGCGGCAATGTGTCTTTGGTCACCTGCCCGGATCCCAAGGATTAGGGATGAGGTTTCCACGCGGCGCTTCATCTCCCGCCTAGTATGGAAGTTGGCTCGGAACACCGTTCCATAGTCCGTTCGGGCTGAGGTATCGAAGCCTCAACGCGCGGGGGAGGGCTTCGATACCTCAGCCCGAACGGGGATGGGAAGTAGCCCGAACGGGGATGGGAAGTAGCCCGAACGGACATGGGGATAGCCCGAGGGAAGCGGGGATAGCCCGAAGGAGCGGTGAAAGCCCGAACGGGAGCGGTGAAAGCCCGAACGGGAGCGGTGAAAGCCCGAACGAGCGCGGGGGTTAGGCTGACCGGGGCGGGCGCAGCCTGAACGAACTCGAAGTGTTGATCCGAGACCATACCCAATGCATCGCAAGGGAGGTTGTTGTGGCACGTAGATTCTTTCCCGCAGCTGTTGCGGGAATCGTGGCGTTGGTCCCGTGCGCGTTGCCCTCCGCACGCGCTCAGCCCACTCCATCGGCCGTGGAACCTGCAGGCCAGAGGACCAACGTGGCGCGCGTACTGGTCAAGGAGTTCAAGGTCGATGGCAACACTCTGCTGCCCCATGCCGACATCGAAGCGGCGCTTGCTGCTTTCAAGGGCGAACGCAGCATCGAGGAGTTGAAGGAGGCCGCGATGACAGTCCAGTCGCTGTATGCCTCAGCAGGCTATGGTGCTGTCGTCGCCTACCTGCCCGAGCAGTCGCCATCGGCCGGCCTCGTGAACATCGCCGTCATCGAAGGCCGCATCGTCAACGTGATCGTGAACGGGAACAAGCAATTCAGCGAGGCGAACGTTCGCGCGAGCCTGCCCGCGCTCGTGACAGGCGCCACGCCGAACCTCAAGGCGATGGATGCGCAAATCCAGATCGCCAACGAGAACCCCGCAAAAGAGGTTCAAGTCCTGCTGGAGCCGGGCAAGAAACCGGGCGAGGCTGAAGCCCATGTGACGCTCACCGAGCGGCCTGTCCAGACAATCTCGGTCAACCTGGACAACACCGGCAATGAACGCACGGGGAAGCTGCGCGCAAGCGCCGGATGGCAACACGCCAATATCTGGGGCCGCGACCATGTGTGGTCCGCGCAAGTGCTGACCTCCCCAGAGCATCCCGAGTCTGTGCGCGTGCTGAGCACGGCGTACCGTGTGCCGCTGTACCAGCAGCGACTCGTTGTCGATGCATACGCAGCCTATTCGGACGTGGATGCCGGCACCAGCGCGACAGTGGCCGGCGATCTGCAATTCACCGGCAAGGGCCGCCTCTTCGGACTGCGTGCAAGCCGCTATCTCTCGCGGCTCGGCGAAGTCGACCAGCGCGTGAGCGTGGGCATCGATCACCGGGACTACATCAACACCTGCGACATCAGCGGCCTGCCCTCGGGTGCGTGCGGGCCAGCCGGCGAGAGCGTCGCCGTGCAGCCGCTATGGATCGAATACACGGCGCAAAAGACGGTGCCGTATCCACTGGGCGTGACGGTTTCGCTGCACCACAACCTGCAACTCGGTGGTGGCCACTCGGGCGATGATCGCTTCGAGGCGGTTCGCGCCGGTTCGAAGCCGCGCTACACCCTGGTTCGCGTCGGCGCGTCTGCCGTCGTGCCGCTGGGCGAGACCTGGCAGGCCCAGGCGCGCATCAACGCCCAACTCACCGATGACGCGCTGGTGCCATCCGAGCAGTTTGGCATCGGTGGTGCCTCGTCGGTGCGAGGCTACGAAGAACGCGAACTGGCTGGCGATCGCGGTGTCTCGGCATCGGTCGAAGTCATCGGGCCGAATGTGGCAAAGCCGGTTGGACTGGCAAAGGGCGAGTTGCGCATGCTTGCGTTCGCTGATGCGGGCACAGTCCACAACCGTCTAGGCACGCCCTGCGAGAACGCGCGTGATGTCTGCACGATCGGCTCGATGGGCCTGGGCACGCGTCTGAGCGCCGGCCAGTTCGGTGCGCGTCTGTATGTGGCCAAAGCGTTGAAGACGAGCCCTCAAACCGAACGCGGCGATGTACGTGGTCATGTCGCCCTGAGCTACGCGTTTTGATGGCCACGACGCGCTGGTGGCGCTGACGAAGGAGAGGTCATGAACCAGAACATCACACGCATCACCTGCAACGCGGTACGCATCGAGAAGAATCGTCGACCTGCGCCGCGTTTTAGGCTGCACCCTCTGGCCTTGGCGCTGGCCACCAGCGGCTTGGTCACCGGCTTCGGCGCTGTACGGGCCCAGGGCCTGCCAAGCGGCATGACGGTGGTTCAGGGGCAAGCGAGCGTCATCACGGCCGGCAACCGCATGACGGTCACGAACTCCAGCGGCGCGATCCTGAACTGGAAAGGTTTCTCGATCGGCCCGCAGCAAGCGGTTCGCTTTGATCAGCCGAATGCTGCCAGCAAGGTGCTCAACCGCGTGACGGGCAACGACCCGTCCAGGATTCTTGGCAGCCTCAGCAGCAACGGCCAGGTATGGCTTCTCAACCCGAACGGTGTCCTGTTCGGTCAGGGAGCGCGTGTTGACGTGGTCGGCTTGGTGGCTTCGACTCTCCGCCTCAGCGATGCCGACTGGACCGCCGGCCGCTACCACTTCACGCCTGCAACGATGTCGGGTCGAGGCGAGGGCGCTGTGGTGAACCGGGGTGAACTGCGTACGACCTTTGGCGGGCATGTGATGCTGGTCGGCTCGTCCGCTGGCGTTCGCAATGAGGGGGTGATCGATGCGCCCGGCGGCCAAGTGGTGCTGGCCGCCGGGCAAAGCGTCGATCTCGTGGATACCGGGGCGCCGAATCTCACCGTGCGCGTGACCGCAGCGCAAGGCGAGGCCCTGAACCTCGGCAGCCTGAGCGCGGCTGGCGGGCGCATCGACTTGCAGGCGGCCATCGTCAACCAGCAGGGCATCGTGCGGGCCGAGACGCTGGAACGAGGTGCCAAGGGCGAAATCGTGTTGCGCGCTTCGCAATCGCTGAACCTCGGAGCAGGAAGCGTGACCAGTGCCAGCGGCGCGTCTGGCGGGCTTGTCACGCTGGACGCCGGCAGTGGGACGAACATGGTGAGCGGCGCCGTGAGCGCTACTGGCTCGCAAGGGCAGGGCGGACAAGTTCAACTGCTGGGTCGGCAGGTGGGTGTCATCGACGCAGCGCATGTCGATGCATCGGGCCGTGCAGGCGGAGGCGAGGTGCTGGTAGGCGGCGGGCAGCAGGGAAAGGATCCGAAGGTGCGCAATGCCGAGTCCACTTTCATCGGACCCGACGCCAGCATCTCTGCGAACGCGACGGAGTCCGGCGATGGCGGGCGCGTCATTGTGTGGAGCGACCGGGCCACGCGCGCCTACGGCTCCTTCAGCGCGACCGCAGGCGCGCAGGGTGGCAACGGTGGCTTCATCGAGACCTCGGGGGGATGGCTTGACGCACGTCCGGCATCTGTGGCGACGACGGCGCCGAAAGGGCGGCGCGGGCAATGGCTCATCGACCCGAACGACATCGACATCGTCGACCCCAACAGCGAGTTCGGCAACTTCAACATCACAGAGGGGCCGAACTTCACTACTACCGGCGACAGTGCGCGAATCCTCACCTCGACAATCGAGAGAGCGCTCAATGCCGGAAACGACGTCAGCATCACCACCGGTTCTGCAGAACCGAACAGCCAGGCAGGCGACATCACGATGTCGAATGCGAGCATCCTCGTCTCGCCCGTCAAGCCTGCGACTCTGACGCTTCAGGCGCAGCGCAACATCTTTATTTCCGATTCGACCATTGAACAGCGCGAGGGCGTTGCGCTGAACGTCAATTTGAGCGCAGCGAACGCACCAAAGAACGCAGTGGGATCCGTCACGGTGCAACGATCGCTGATCAGGACGGGCGGCGGGAACGTGGCCATCACATCGAGCAACGATCTGCTGGTCGATAGTTCGACCGTCGATTCGGCAGGGCGCATCGAGCTTCGTGCCAATCGCGTCGATCTGACTGGCACTGCCACCGTCATATCGCGTTCACAAGGCGACGCCATCGTCGTGGCAACCCCCGAGGGCGTCACTGGTGTTTCGTTCTTCGATACAACGCGCAGGGATGCCGGCGCGCTGTCGGCACCCAATGGCCGCTGGCTCGTCTATGCCGGCGCCCTCGACGCGAACCAGTTCAATCCAGGTAACCTGGCTTACGACTTCAAGCAGTACAGCGCGCGCTTCGACCAAAGGGTGACGCGGCCCGATGGCAACATCGTGACGCCGCTTCCCGGCAATGGCTTCTTGTTCACCGAAAGCCCGACGGCAAACCTGTCCGGGGCACCGGTCAAGGTGTACGACGGCAACGCTGCGGCATCCCTGGCAGGCGCCAACGTGCAGGTCGGCGGCCTGAAGGCAGGCGACCGGGCCCTGGTGTCGGAAGGTGTATCAGGCCTGTTCGATGACAAGAACGCCGGGGCGAACAAAGTGTTCACCGTCGACGCTAACGGGATCAGCTTCGTCGACAGCCTCGACAAGCCGGTCTTCGGCTACACGCTGAGCCAGATCACCGGCACGATCAAGCCCAAAGCGCTGACTTTCACGAGCGTCACGGCGGCGGATAAGGTCTTTGACGCCAAGCGCTCAGCCACCGTGAGCGTGGGCACGCTAGACGGGCTCGTCGGCAACGAGACCTTGGCGACGACGAGCAGTGGCCAGTTCGACACCAAGGATGTTGGTACCAGCAAGGCGGTCACCGTTGCGCTCGGCATTGGCGACGGAGGCAATGGGGGTGTGGCCAGCAACTACACGCTGTCCAACGTGACCGTGACCACCACAGCCAACATCACACCGAAGTCGGTCGCGGTCTCTGGCGTCAGTGCGTCCGACAAGACCTACGACGCCAGCCGGACCGCCACAGTCAGTGTTGGCACCGTCAGCGGACTCGTGGGCAACGAGACGCTGACGACGACGAGCAGCGCTCAGTTCGACACCAAGGACGCAGGCCACGGCAAGACGGTCACCGTTGCACTCGGCATTGGCGATGGCGGCAACGGTGGTCTTGCCAGCAACTACACGCTGTCCAACCCGACCGTGATCGCGACGGCTGACATCACGCCGAAGTCTGTCTCGGTCACAAATGTCAGTGCAGCTAACAAGACCTACGACGCCAGCCGGACCGCCGCAGTCAATGTCGGCACCGTCAGCGGACTCGTGGGCAACGAGACGCTGGCGACGACGAGCAGCGCTCAGTTCGACACCAAGGACGCAGGCCACGGCAAGACGGTCCCCGTTGCAGTCGGCATTGGCGATGGCGGCAACGGTGGCCTTGCCAGCAACTACACGCTGTCCAACCCGACCGTGACCGCGACGGCTGACATCACGCCGAAGTCGGTCTCGGTCTCTGGCGTCAGCGTGTCCGACAAGACCTACGATGCCAACCGAATCGCCACAGTCAGTGTTGGCACCGTCAGCGGACTGGTGGGCAACGAGACGCTGGCGACGACGAGCAGCGCTC
>JAJKJU010000355.1 GCA_021153565.1 Rhizobacter sp. | reverse complement strand
CTTTAGCCTACCGGCCGCGGCGGTCACGCCGTGCCGTCAGTGCAGACCCGGGTGCCGCGTCCGCCAGGCTAAAGACTCTCTGCATTATCAGCAATTGGAGGGCCCCAGATGGGCGGGGGAGGGCGGTTTGGCACGGAGATTCAGGGGGGCTTTTGCCAGGGGGCTATAGGCCAGGCAGCCCCCACCCCCACCGCTGATCGGGTGGGGGGTCCGCGGGTCGATGAGGCATCTCGCCATCGGCGATGGCAGTTATTGCCATAATATGCCATTCCTGGCATCCTCAGGCGGCATCCAGGAGTCATTGTGCAAAGCATGAATATTTCACTGCCCGACCCGCTGAAGCAGTTCGTGGATGGTCAGGTCTCGACCGGACGCTACAGCAGTGCCAGCGAATACGTCCGCGAGTTGATCCGCGCCGATGAGAAGCGCAAGGCCGAAGAGCAGCTGGAGGCAAAGTTGCTGGAAGGGCTGTCCGACACCGAGACGGCATTGACCCCGGCGGACTGGAGCCTCATCCGCAAAGATGCCCTGGCAAAGATTGAAGCGCGAAAGCAAAGGCGTTGATGCCGCAGGTCACCCAGCGTGAGGCGGCGCGGCGCGATCTGGTCGAGCACTTCGTCTACCTGGCGGAAAACGCCGGACTGGACGTGGCCGAACGCTTCCTCACCAACGCCGAAGCCAGCTTCAACGATCTGGTACAACAGCCCAGGATGGGCGCACCGCTGAATCTGAAGCACCCTGTCCTGGTGAACATCCGCAAGTGGCGGGTCAAGGGCTTCGAGAATCACCTGGTGTTCTACGAGCCGCGTCCCGATGGCGCCTCCATCGTGCGCGTCCTCCACGCGGCCAGCAATTGGTGGCAACTGCTGGGCTTTGAGGACTGACGGCAATGTCACGTTATTTTGACGGTGAACGCGAACTTGCGTAGAACTCAATGTGGCATGGACCTCCTTGCGCCGACCGACTCGGTGGCGGACCGGGTGACCGGCGTGGTGTTTGTGGCTTTCACGCGCAAGGTTCGATGCGGCGCGACATCTACTTCGACATTTGGTACCAGGGGGGTCAGAACCCCGGCTCAGCAGTGATTCAGACACCCCCTGTCCGGGGGGATCGGAAACCGGATGTATTCACTGAGAATGCCCACTCTCAATTGAGGGGTGAAGGGATGCTGGAAATCAAGGCGACACGTCTTGCGTGTCTGTGCGCGCTCGCGGCCGCGGGAATGTTGCAGGTGGTCCACGCGGCCGATCCGGCCGCCTTCTCGCCTGCGGTTGCGAGAAGCGCGGTGTCCGGCGCGGCCGAGTCCATTCGACTCGAAGAATTTTTCCTGCTTGCACTGTCACCGTCTGAAGCCGTGGCGATGCTTCAGCGGCCTGACCGCAGGCTTGTCACCTTGCGCGTCGGTACCACGCTGACGCCTGCGCGCGCACGCCTCGTCCAGGTCCTAGGCGACAGGCTCCGCTTCGACACAGTGGAGGGCGACGGGGTGCTCGGCACCGCCTGGATGATCCGTTCGTCGAATCCGGAGCAGCTTCCGCAGGTCCAACGCGCGAATGGCATCCGGTCACCCGTGCCCACAGCCGTCTCAACGTTCACGACCACCGTGAAAGCGTCGTCGTCGTCCGCGGACTCCCAGAAAAAATAACCGCAGACAGGATTCGAATGGTCAGGGCTCGTTGGTTCGGAGCGGGTGGTCTGCTGCGCGCGTTTCTCGCGCATGTCTGTCTTTCCGGGTTGTTGATGGCCACGGTGGCGCATGCCGATGCGCCGCCTGCGACGGTGTTCCCGTCGACCGACGGCTTCACAGCCACGCTGAAGGCGACGCGCAACAACGTGGCCGTCGTCGAACTGACGGGCGATTATTCGCGCGACTTGAAAGGCGATTTCAACGTCGAGCCGCACACGGTCGTCGCCAATGAGTTCTACAAGCACTTCGCGGACCGCTACGACTTTCTCGTGGTGTTTTCGAACTTCGAGTTCACGACGGGCGACGCGAGGGCGTTCTACGCCAGCGCGCGCAGTGACATCGACGGCATCGGTGAGTGTCATTTCGACAACTCGACCTACGACGGCAGTCAGGGCGTACTGCGGGGCTACTTCGACATGGCCGCGCTGTCCCGCTATCAGGTGGTTCCGACTGACCCCCGGTTCGAGGATGTCATGCGGGTGCTCTCGTACGAGATGCGACACCGCTGGGCCGCCCGAGTGAGGTTCATCGGCACGGAGGGCCAGCCGAGTGGTGCGCTGATCGGCAAGGATGGCGTGCACTGGTCGTTCCTGCTCGACACCGGCGGTTCCGTCGACTGCGGCAACCGGTGGAAGGACAACGGCCACGGAACCTTCACCTCGTTGCCCGGCCGCCTGTTCTTCAGCCCACTCGATCTGTACCAGGTTGGGATGCTAAAGAAGGAGGAGGTGCCGCCGTTCTTCTACATCGACAACGCCACGATCAATCCCGCCCGTTTTTCCGAGTCGGGCGTCGCCATTTCCACGATCCGTCGTGACGTCACGATCGATCAAATCGTCGCGGCCGAGGGGTCACGCGTGCCCAGCGCGGACAACGCGCAGAAGCAGTTTCGACTCGGTTTCGTGCTGCTGACCCGGCTGGGTGTCACGGAAATCGACAGCGACATCAACAGCGTGAAAGCCGTGCGCGAGGTGTTCGAGACGCGGTTGACGACCCTCTCCGCCGGCCGATCGCTTGCGCATGCGTACCTCGAAGCCAAGCCGCTCGTGGACACCGAAAACAACCGCGCCGAGATCGAGATCGACACAACCGAGGTGGCGTTGGCCTCTCGGGCTGGAGGGCTGCGCCATGAGTCATGACACGGCGCTCGAGTTGATCTCCGAGTTGTTCAAGCTTGCTTTGTTGCTCAGTGCTCCTCTCCTGCTGGTCATTCTGCTTGTCGGCCTGGGTGTCAGTTTGCTGCAGGTCGTCACCCAGGTCCAAGACCCCTCTATTGCCTTCGTGCCGAAGCTGATCATGTTCGTGATTGCGCTGGTCTTACTCGCACCGTGGATGTTGTCGCGGCTGACCTCCTATGCCACTTCCTTGCTGGCCCGACTTGCCCAGATTTCGTGATAAGCGACTCTGAGCTCATCGGCAATGCCGCGACGTCCATGCTCACTGCTGGGCCCGAGGGGCTGAGTGCATGGCTGGTGGGGGTGCTGCTGTTCTCGGTCCGCTTGATTGTCGCCATGGCGCTTTCGCCGGCGTTGAGTTCGTACGGCCTTCCCATGGTGGTGCGTGTCGTTCTCGTCTTTGTGCTGGCCGCGCTCGTGCAGTCTGCGCCGAACGTCTCGCCTCACGCCATTCCCGGATCGCCCGAGTCGTTCTTGCTTGCTGTCGTGGCAGAAGTATTCCTGGGCATGTTGTTGGGCCTGGGTGTGCTGATTGTGTTCGCTGCCTTCGCCATCACCGGTCGGATGCTGGATGTGCAGATCGGATTCGGCATCGGATCCGTCTTCGATCCTGTGATGCGCACCAATCAGAATGTGATGGGTAGCCTGCTGAGTCTGGTCGGCGTGACCTTGTTCTTCGCCACCGATGCCCACCTCGCGCTGGCGGCGATGCTCGCCAGCTCGACGAAGGTCTTCCCGATTGGGCAGTTCCCCGCAATCAACAATCCTTTTCCGCTTCTCTCCGCCTCCGGCAGCATGTTTGCCATGGGGCTCGCACTGGCCGCACCTGTGGCCGTGGCGATGGTGTTGACTGATCTCTTCGTCGGCATCACCTTGCGCAACATGCCCCAGATGAACGTGCTGGTTCTGAGCATTCCCCTCAAGGTGTTAATTGCCTACTTTGTGCTCGCGCTGTCGGTTCGCGCCTGGGCGCCCATGACACACCGCATGTTCAACGTCGTCGGCGATGTGCTGGGAGCTCATTGATGGCAGGTGAGCAGTCGGATCTGGATCGCAACGAAGACGCATCGGCGCACAAGCTGGAGAAGGCGCACGAACGCGGCTCCATCGTCAAGAGTGCGGAGGTCACCTTCGCCGTGATTTTGCTGGCAGCCACCGCCTGCATCTACGGTCTGAGCCATTCCACGTTGCAACAGGCTGGCGATCTCCTCGCCAAGGGCCTGCTGTCCAGCGGACGTGCCTCGATGGGCGCACAGGCGACGACTCACCTGGCTCATAGCCTGGCCAGCCTGGCCTTGCAGCTGGCCGCGCCGTTGCTGTTCGTCATCTGGACGGCTGCTGCGCTCACGGGTGCGCTGCAGGCCAGAGGGGTCCTGACCACCAAACCGCTTCAACCCGACTTCAATCGCCTGAATCCTGTGAAGGGCCTGGAGCGGCTGTTCTCCATCAAGTCGGTGTTCGATCTGCTCCGAAACTCGCTGAAACTGGCCGTGATGGCTGTAGCGACCGTCAGTTGGGGAACTCATCACCTGCAGGATGTGCTGGCGATGCAAGGCATTTCGGCACGTTCGCAGGCGTACCTCATCACCCAGCTGATCGGCGGCGCTTTCGGTCTTGCCGCGGCATTGTTCATCCTGTTTGCAGCCATCGATTGGATGTTCAACCGCTGGGACTTTGCGCGGCAGATGCGCATGTCCAAGCGCGAGATCAAGGACGAGCACAAGGAGCGCGAAGGCGACCCGCGGATCAAGTCGCGGCTGCGTGAGCTAAGGATGGAGTGGCTCAGGCGCGCCCGGTCAGTCAGCAAGGTCAAGAGTGCCGATGTACTGCTGACCAATCCCACGCACTATTCGGTGGCTCTGCAGTATCGGCACGGTGACACGCCGGCTCCCCTCATCATTGCCAAGGGTGCAGGCGAACTTGCCCTGCGCATGCGCGAAGAGGCGCGGCGCCGGCAAGTCCCGATCGTCGAGAACCCGCCGCTGGCGCGGGCACTTTTCAAGGTGCCGGGGGCTGAGCCTCTGGTGCCGGAAGCGCATTTCCAGGATGTCGCGCGCATCCTTCGCTGGGTCTATGCCCGACGCCGGCGGCAACCTTCTCAGGCTTCCGCATGAACGCCATCGCCAAGATGTTCGGCCGCAACACGGATCTCGTCCTCATCGCCCTGGTGATGGGTGTGCTGGTGGTGTTGTTCGCCCCGATCCCCGGCGGGCTGCTGGACTTGTTGATTCTGACGAATTTCTCGTTGGCGTTGCTGGTGCTGTTGCTTACCTTCTATGCGCCGCGGCCAGTCGACTTCTCGACCTTCCCTGCGGTGCTGCTGATCGCGACGCTGTTCCGACTGTCGCTCAACGTGTCGGCGACCCGTCTGATCCTGTCGGAAGGGGATGCCGGACATGTGATCAATGCCGTCGGTGACTATGTCGTGGGTGGCAATTACGTCATCGGCATGATCGTGTTCCTGATCCTTGTGATCGTGCAGTACGTGGTGGTCACCAACGGTGCCCAGCGCGTGTCCGAGGTGGCCGCCAGGTTCACGCTCGACAGCATGCCGGGTCAGCAGATGAGCATCGACGCCGATCTGAACATGGGTTTGATCGATCAGGATGAAGCCAAGCGCCGACGCAAGAACCTGGAGCGCGAAGCGGCCTTCTATGGGGCGATGGACGGTGCCAGCAAGTTCGTCAAGGGGGATGCCATTGCGGGCATCCTGATCATGCTGATCAACATCCTTGGCGGGTTGGTCGTGGGTGTCCTGCAGCGCGGCCTGCCCTGGGGCGAGGCACTCCGGCACTACACCTTGTTGACGATCGGCGACGGCATCGTCACCCAGATTCCGGCGCTGGTGATTTCGGTCGGCACGGGTCTGATCGTCACTCGTTCTTCGTCGGACGGCGAGCTAGGTCGGGAACTGGTGCGGCAGTTGTCCGCATTCCCTCGCACCTTGCTTATCGTCGGTGTCGTCATTCTCGCAGTCGGTCTGCTGCCCGGCATGCCCATGCTGCCGGTGCTCCTGGTAGGCAGCGTGATCGGCATGGCCTATCTGGTTCGGCGCAAGGCGGTTGCGAAGGAAGGCTCGGCCGCGACTGCCGGCAAGGAGGTCGACCAGGATGAGGACCCCTACGTGGTGTACGACCTGGAAGCTGTCGAGGTGGAGATGGGCCCGGCCGTTGCCCTCCATCTGGGTGGCGTGCAAGGGGCGCTGATGACCCGAATCGCCAACTTCCGGAGCCAGTTCGCACAGGAGATGGGGTTCGTCATCCCGAAGGTCCGGTTCCGGGAAGCGAAGGACTCGGATGAATGCGCTTACCGCATTTCCGTCTACGGCGACTTGGTTGCCAGCGGACGCATTCTGGTGGAGCGCACGCTGGCGATTCATCCTTCCGGAGACCTCACGCGTGTTCAGGGCATCGAGACCCGCGAACCGACCTATGGGCTTCCTGCGCTCTGGATCGAGCAAAGCCAGCGTGAAACCGCCCGGCAGGCCAAGTACACGCTCGTCGATCCGACTACCGTGCTCTTCACTCATCTGTCGGCTGTTTTTGCCCATCCCCCGAAATTGCACAATCAGCTCAGGGGAACCTCCTGGATGTCCTTGAGCGCTTGGCTCCAGTACCGGGCGTCGGCGAAAAGCGCGGCCAATGCGTCAATGTCCACCTTGGTCGGTGCGTCGTTGAACTCGAAGGTGCCGAACAGGTTCACGTGCTGCCAGGCCACGGGCGAGATGCCGCGCAGGATCTCGATGGCCTCTTCGTCACTCGCGGCAGCCTTGTGCGCATGCACTTTGGACAGCAGCGTCATGTTGTAGAAAATGATCGCGTTGGCGATCAGCCGCGAGCACTCGTTCCACAGCTGCTGCTCGGCCTCGGTGTTCACGCGGAACTTCCCGCCGTTGACGTAGGCCACCGCCCGCCGGAAGCGGTGGTAGGCCTCGCCGCGGTTGAGTGCCTTCTGCACTGCCTGTCGCAGGTCCACGTCGTCGATGAAGTCCAGGACGTAGAGCGTGCGGCAGATGTTGTCGAGTTCCCACAGCGCCTTCTTCGTCTGGTTTTGCCGTAGGTAGCTGCTGAGCTTGCGCACGATAGTCGCCTGCGTCACGTCCTTCTGCGCGAGCGAGGCCATGATGCGCAGGATGTTGGGCCACTCCTTGACGATCAGATCGTCGTAGATCTTGCGCGAGGGCTTGATCAGCATCTCGCCGTATTCACCCGGGTTCTCGAATCCCACCAGCGTTTGCGTCTTCTTGTGCAGGTCGCGGTAGCGCGGAGCGAATCCATAGCCGAAGACGCGCAGGATCCAGAAGTTCACCTGGTTCGTGCCATGCGTATCGGTGGAATGGCGCACGGGCTTGATGTCGGAGGTGTTGTTGTACAGCAGGTCGAACACGTAGTGGCTCTCGTGCTCGTGCGTGCCGATGATGCGAGCGTTGATCGGCACATGGTTGGCCACCAGCGTGCAGGCGCTGATCCCCTTGTGCAGTCCGAAGTACTTGGGGGCGTAACGAGCGTTGAAGGTGTCGATCTGCGTCTCGAAGCGCTGGCCGTCGCTGCTGGAGTGGAGTTCGTCGCGGATGTCGTAGAGGTGGAACGCGGGCAGCGCCGCGGTGGCGTTGGCGATCACGTCGTTCGCCGCGCGCAGGGTCTCTAGCCGCAGGTAGTTGCGCGCCGTGCCCTGCAGCGACGAAAAACCCATACCCGACACCTCGGCCATTTTTCCAAGGCCCATGTTGGTACCCAGCGCCACCACACAGGCGAGCAGTTCGCGCGCGTCGGGCGCGTGCTTGACATAGCGGTCCAGCACATGCGTAAAGGCACCCAGGAAGCCGGTGCCGCCGGCGACGAACCACAGCAGCTCGGCGATGCCGATGCCGGGCAGCTGGCCGTAGAAGGGGCTGTTGACCGGCTCTTCAGCGGTGGGATAGATCAGCTTCCAGCGCCGCTTGTCGGTGCGGCCGGTGATCTTGATGTGCTGGTTGGTGGCCTCCGTAATGCGCTGGTTCACTTGTGCGAATCGCGTCTCCAGCGCCTCGCGTAGGGTCTGAAGCGTGTCCTCGATGGGCGCGAGCAGCAAGGGAGCACCAATCTCTTGCAGTACCGCTTCGCGCTGGGCCCAGCGCGTGTCGCTGATCAGGTCGTCCTCGAAGCGCCGGAACTCGTTGCTGTCGCGCACGAACACATCGCCCGCCTCCAGGGCGTTGCGCAGCAGCCGGTAGACCAGGAACTCGTAGCGATCGACCACCAGCGTCTTCCCGCCGGCGCGGGCCTTGAGAACCTTGCCCTTGCCTGAAGCCTTGATCGTGTCGGCCTGGGCGAACAGATGGCGGCGCAGGCTCTTGGGGATCACGCCTTGCGGAAACTTTCCCGGCTCGGCCTGGCGCGGTGACTTGCCCTCGCGCAGCAGCCCTTGCAGGAAGCCCACCGCCTCCAGCAGCGGTGCATCCTCGACCCGGCCGGCGAAGTCGAGCTCGTTGAACAGGTGCCGCAGGTTGCACTTGAAGGCGTGCGACAGGGCCGTGTACTGCGACCACTCGTAGGCGGCCTTGTCGAAGGCAACATCGCGCAGGTAGTCGGCGGTGGCGGCGAAGCGCTCGGGCTGAAGCAGCGCGAAGGCCTTCTTCTTGACCTCGGCGAACGGGCGCTTGGCCGGGATGGAGTTGTCGATGAAGAGCCGCAGCACTTCGCCGGCGGCCTTCAGGTTCTCGCCGGCGTCGGTGAGCGCTTTCTGCATGGCGGCCTCGGCCGCTTGTCGGGCTTGTTTCTCGTACTGATCGACCAAGTGGATGAAGGCGTCGATGAGGTTGTCGTTGATCTGCCGAAAACGTTGGAACGCGAAGCACAGCAGGTACAGCCGCGTGGCCGCCTTGGGCATGCGCTGCAGCTTGTAGACGGTGTAGAACTTCACCAGCGATGCGTAGTACTTGCCGCTCTCCGCGGAGAGCCCGGCTGCGACGAGGAAGCTGCGGGCGAATTCGTGCAGCGGCTGGAAGTACTTGCGCCGCTCGACCTCGCACTTGAGTTCCTTGTGGCTGAAGTCCTTGGGCTCATGCTTGAGCGCGCTGATGCGGTACATCTGCTCGTCGGCTTGCAGCAAGGCGTCCAGCGCCTGCTCTATCGGGGGCGTCATCGCCTTTTCGAGCAGACCGGCGACGCGGTTGCGCTCGTGCGTCACCGCGCGGCCGACCATGTCCTGCAGCGTGCTGTACTCGGGCGCGACGATGCGCTCGTTGGCCAGGTGTTGCAGCGCTTCGCGCAGGATGTACAACGGCTGCGTGGACAGCATCGCCGTGCGCCGGGCCTTGTTCTCCAGCGCCTGGCGGGCGTCGCCGTCCCAAGGGCGGTAGCCAACGAGTTCGAGGATGGTCTTCTGGATCGCGGTGCGTGTGTTTCGCGACGGGGGCTTGATCGATGTGGCCGGCCGGTGCGCGAAGTGACGGGCCAGCACGTGGCGCAGGTCATCGACCACTGTCTCAGGCTCGAAGGCAAAGAACTGGCGTTTGGCCTTGAAGTAGCCCAGTTCCAGCACCAGGTCGGCACCCACCGAGGCCGTGCGGAACTCGACGGCCTCGGTCTCGGCCGCACTCAGCTCGAAGTACAACTGCCGGTCGTCTTCAGTGAAGCGGGGCAAGCCGTACATGTCTTCGATTTCTTCGGGGGTGAGGATGACAAGGCGATGCGATTCCGAGGCCGACGACATTCAGGGTTCCAACAGATCAGTGTTCTTTGTTTTGCCGCCCGGATCGCTTTGCGCCACCGGTGCAGGTTTGCTCGTTGGCGGTGTTCAGCAGCCGTCAAGATCACCGCGGCGAAGATGCATGCGGGAGAATGCTACCGGGCGCGATAGGTCCGGTCGAGCGCAATCACGCCAATCCCGGTGGGCATCGTAGTGGATTCAAACTGCATGGAAGAGGCTTTCGTCGCCGCAGAGATTGGAGCCCCATGAGCCACGTCTCCCCCTTGGTGCCTGGCTTGGCCATGAACCGCGCCTTTGTCCAAACGCTGCTGGCCGCCGAGGATCCCAGTGGCGCGCTCGGCATGATCGAGGAGAACCGGCAGGCATTCGGCCTGATCGCACTGAGCCCGCACGAGATCATCCCGGCAGCGGTGTCGAGCCGCGGGTTTGAACTGGGGCACTGCGTGCTCGGCGGCGACAACTTCGAGGTCGTGCAATTGACGTTCTAGTTCCGAGGTTTCGCGACCTACCATTTGCTGCTCAATCCGAACACCCCGGTCGTACGCAACGTACTCGGACACATGCTCGACAGCGGAAACTACTTCATCTTCGTGCTCGGTACCGATGGCGACGTGCAGGTCTTCGGCTCCGACGTCGGCGAAGACAGCCTGATTTGGCTGCAGGCCTTTCTCCCGCGGCTGCTCGCGTCGAGAACCACCGCCGAGCAATACCGTAGGGCCGTCGCCGCGTTCAGCCGCAACCCACAGCCGCCGGGCCAGGTGTTGCACTGGATCTGTGGTGACGATGCCAAATACTTGGACCTCTGCGGTGATCGCGTGGAGCTGAGGCCAAGGAGAGCCGCTGCCCGGGGACGGTGACTTGCACAGCGATCCGCGATCGCTCAATGGACCCGACGGGCAGCTGCCGACCCATAGGGGCTGCCACTCTCGATTGCAGTCGCCGTACAAAGGCAATGAACTTCAGCTTGGCGCGCAGTTGTTCTTGACGCCGCACCGCAGTGATGAACCCATTGCGCTCCAAGGCGGCATGCTGGACAGAGGGGCGCCCTGTCCTATGCGAGCGGGAAAAAGCAACCCCCATCAGGGGGCGAAAACTCCGATGCCCAGGACAGCGCGGCTGCCTACATTGACCGGCAGTCGCGAAGTGATCTCCCATGGCGAGACGCCGCGCGACGAAACCCTGTCAGGCGTGCCGATCAATGTGCCGAACAGATTCTGGCAACGAATCGCATTGCCAGTCACAGGCAACGATCAAGGAAAATTGTCATGGCCACCAGCGGCCCCTCTTTCAACAACACCCCGCAAGCCGGGGACGCAATGAAGTTGCTGATCGGGCAGCCAGTCGGCACGGATGCGGCATCCGCTGCGAGCCTGGGTGGCATACGCCCGCGGCAGCCCGAATCCGACCAGAGTCTTCTTGTGCTGTGGTCGGGGCCCCGCGACGATGTCTCATCCACCGCCCTGAACGGTGCCGATGGGCATCAATACCGAATCGTCGACGCAGACGACGCCACGAGAGCCGGCATCGAGCACCGGCTTCGAACCTCTCCACCGTGGCTTGTGGTGGCCGGCGCGCACTGGTGCGCGGAGCTTGGGGCCATCGAGCTGCGGCGGCTGCGGGCTGCCGCGGCCGGCGTCCTCTGGATGCTCTGCTGGGAGGCCCCGTCGCCCGATTTCATCGAAGCATTGACCGGCTGCGGCGCCCGTGGCGCCCTGCGACTTGGTGCCGGCACCGAGGCGCTGGTGCGTGCCTTCGATGCGGTGCGGGCGGGCGAAGTCTGGCTTCCAAGGTGCATGACGTCGTGGTTGCTGGCGGCGCTGGCGCCGCCGCCCGACCCGCCTTTGCTTGCGGATCCGCATCCGCTGACTCGGCGCGAAGCCCAGGTGTTCGACCTGCTGACCAAGGGGCTCGGCAATCGCCAGATCGCCGCGCAACTCGGCGTCAGCCAGAACACCGTCAAGAAACACGTAGCCAGCGTGTTCGAAAAGCGCGGCCTGCTGCGCCGTCGCCAGGTGCTGGGTGCATCGCCTAGTGCCGATGCTCGCCGGTGACGGCCGAGGGCAGCGAAGAAGGCGCCGACGCCTGCAGGTTCACGGTTCGCGGTTCACCGCCATCGGGTGACGGCGTCACCACCACCGCTGAGACCGGCACATCGTCTTCCCAGCGCGTGATGAACAGCGCATGCGGCGTCAGCTCGTCTTCGTCGGGCACGAGCCGGTACAGGAAGAAGCTCTGCATGTTGACCTTCCACGTGTCCTCCGGCTCGGGCGAGGCCAGTCGTGCGCGCAACGATGCGAACTCGGGCGAATCTTCGGCGACGTGGCGCAGGCCTTCGTCGGCGGGGGGCAGCGCAGCGGCGGCTTCTTCCGACTTGAGTGCCTTTGTGCCGTCGCAATTCCGGCAGCCGGCCTGAGGCGGCGGCGCCGAGGCTCCGCGTGGCCGCAACCATGACAATCGGCGCTGCCGGCGCGCCGCCCGCTGGCGTGCCTTGGCCTTCTCTGCGCAAGAGCGGCAGCCTTTGGCCCTCTCCGGTCCGCGCGCGACATAGGCCACGGCATGGGCAATAGACCACATCGTGAGGGCCGCGGCCGGTAAAGCGGCGGCGAGCACCAGCGCCGAATCCGCGCCGGCCGTCATCACGAGGGCCAGCACCAGCCAGAAGCCGAGCGCAAGGCTTACAGACAGCCGCATGCAACTGATGCACCGACCGAGCTTCTCGCCCAGCGCGCTCTTCAGCGGTCTAAGTTTGCTGACAACCAATGTCGTGGAGATCATTTTCCATGCGAATTCTGGGCACCACACAGGCTTCATCGCCTTCCAGCGGCCCCCGGATCGCTCCGGAGGCGCTGGTCAGGCAGACGCATCCCATCTGGCTCCCGTCCAGGAAGTGCAGCCGCCGTTCAGGTGCAGAGGTGGCCCTGGCCGAAGGTCGAAGCCCCGCAGCAGGTACCGTCAAGGCCATCGAAGGACAGGTTGAGCAGATCGAGTAACGCGGTTACGTCACCCGCGCTCAAGCCGTAGTTGCCTCCACCGTTGATCGCCGTGAAGACCTGCTGCACGGTTTGCCCGTTCAGCAAGGCGGCCGATCCCGCGGGGAAGGACTGCACCCCGGTGAGGATGGTCACGCCGTCCGCGATGCCGCAGAGCTTGGCGGCGCCGAAGCCGGCGGGATACACATTGCCGGCATTGCAGGCATTCGCGCAGTTGCCGCTGACGGCAATATTGAGACCAAGCGCAAGCAGTTGCTTCTGGAGAGTCGACGGAGAACCCTGCCCGGTCTGAGCAAGATACGCCGCGGCCTGTGTTCCGCTTATGAAGGTAACGCCATTAATCGTGGTGGTACCCAAATTGGCAAACGCACAATCAATTTCAGCGGCGTGCAGAGCATAGTTCTTGAAGTATCCATGGCTCTTGGTGCAGCCGACGAAGCCCGCTGGGAGGCATGCGTTCGTTGTGCTTGTGCAGAGCCCGCTATTTGCGCTACGGCTCAACTTGCTCGTCGCGTGGCCGAACGCCAGGAAGACATAGCACGTACCGCAGACCAGCGGTGTCTCGCAAGTGGATGAATAACCCTGCGGATTGTCGATCGTGAAGCTGCCGGGGTGAACCGTGAGGCAGGCTCCTGCCGCAAGGTTGTAGTTCGTCCCGCTGGCATTGCCCGAGAACGACGCCTTGCACAGCCGTGGGTCATCCGACGCGAACCACGTGTTGTAGACAGTGGTGGTGGTTGTCCCGTCCGGGTTGGTCACGTCATGCTGAGCATATTCGGCGCAAGTCATCCACTGAATGGAGAAGCCCGCCGGCAGCCCGGTGCCGCCCGCCGGCGCGCAAACCGTCACGTCGATCGCCGTCGCGCCGTCCGTTCCGTTCGGGACGCAAGTGATCGTCGGCGTGGTGATGGGCGGTTTGGCCGCCAGCGGCTGCATCCGCCCGTCCGCCGTCGTGGCGTCATCCCCACCCCCGCCGCACGCCGTCAAAACCGTGCCACCCACCGCAGCCAGCCCAGCGCTGGCTGCCACCATGCGCAGCAGGCCGCGTCGCTGCAAGTCGGTTGAAGGCGCTTCCGCGCCGGCCTCTGGCTGGGTCTTTCCAAGATCAGACATGTCGTCACCCCTAGTGCGTTGCTTGCCATTGATGTCCGCGTGATCTACGCGGCGGTCTCGACTGAGGTGGCTCCGACAAGCGATCCGCCTGCAGCGACCCCGCTTGCCGGCAAGGCGGCGTGAACGCAAATCTTGGGACCGCAACAATCGCAATAGGAGCTTGATGCCACCTGCCGCGTGTGTCCATGGATCTAATGGGTAGCAACGGGTAGGGACGAGCGCCACATAAGCGCTCGCGAAGCAGGGTTGTTGCCTGTGGGAGTTCTTTGTGCACGTCAGACCCGAGGAGCCTAACGAGGAGACAGCCGCCCCTGGACATGAGGCCCGGAGGCTACTGTTTTCATACAAGAATCTGCCGTGATGGCGATGCACTCGGCAAGGGTTCAGGGCACCCAAAGGCGAGTACTTTTCGGCCTCAGTCTTGATACCGAGCAAGTCGTGCTCACGCGCCAGAGGTAACTTTGGCGGTTGACGTGACCGCCATTCTCTGAATGGACATGCATCGACTTTGCTGATGACCTTGGTTTGATGCCAAGCCGCGGCGCGGAACGTACAGTTCCGCCGCGCTTACGCGCCGCTGCTTGGAGGAACCGCCTGAATGGCTTCCAACTCTCTCCCGGGTCCCTTGTGCGTCATGCAGGCTGACCCTTTCGACAAGGGCACGCTGTGCAGATCTCAATCGCAGCTACCGGGGCCAATCTGCCTGGAGACCGATGGCGCAAGGCGGGATCCAACTGCGCGGGCGTTCCTCTTCGTACCTACCGACGAGGTACTGCCATCCGGGAAGCTCATCCGCAAGGTGATGGTCGCACCCGATTACATGACGTCGGCCACGTTCCGGGTTCGTGCGCAATCCCGAGGTCTTCGGCTTCTCGCCACGTGCGCCCGCCGCTACTGTCTCCATCGGCGAGCATGCCCTTGGCAACAATATCAGTCCCAATCTGTTTGCCAGCATCAAGCGGGGCTGCGCCCCCAATTTCGCAGGCGAGCCGTACTACATCGACATAGCAAAGGCCAAGGCGGCCGGCGTGCGCCTCTACACAACCGAAGAGATCATCGCGGACTTGCAGCGCCTCGCGCATGAACGGCCTGATCAGTACACCCCGACGGGTGAGCAGCTTCATCGTGCGGGTGATGATCCTGTGCAACACCGCATGCAGCGCCTCATCGGTCGGCGCGGGCACTTCGGCGAAGACCGGGCGCCGTCGGCACCCCTTCGGTACACGCCGTCCAGCACCGGCAGTGCAGGTGGATGTTCAGGTTGGCGGCCGAACCAAGCGCTGGATCAACGTGACCGCGCCGCTGTCGGCCTCGTCGGCCTTGAGACCGGCCTGCCCGAGCAGGTGGCGCGTGATCACGCGGTGCACGACCTGCAGCACGGGCGTCACCTGCTTGGGGTGTGCGGCCAGCAGCGGGCGCAGCGGGATGGGTAACGACAGCACCCACTGGCGCACCGGCACGTGGGGGATGACGCGGAAGACCAGGTGCGCCGCCGTCTGTGCCATGCGCCGGGCACCGCACGATGGGCAAAGGCCTCGTCGCTTGCAGGAGAGGGCTGCACGCTTGTCATGCCCGCAGTCACCGCAGCTCAGCCGCAGGAAGCCGTGGGGCCAGGATGCCGCACTTGAGGAAGGCGTCGAACTCGTCCTTGACGAACTGCGGCAGATCGGCCCCGGTGGCCGCCTCTGTCTCGGCGATGAAGATCACGGCGTGCTGCTGCACCATGCGGTACAATATGGCCTGCTCGGGGCGGTGGCGCTCGTAGTGAACCGGTGCGCCATCCGGCGCCCGATTGGGCTGCCGGCCGATGGCTTGCGCGCGATGCTCCCGAGGTTGGGACCTCGGACGGTCTCACGTTCCGCACCGCGTCTCAATCACTCCGTGGGCCGCCTACCGGTGGGTGCCTACCTACGTGTGGCCAACTCCTGGTAACCACCTTGCGGTTGCCTCCGGCGCGAGGATGGCGAGATGGCGTGCCAGGAAGCTGCCATTGGCCAGCGGCAGGATTTGGCCGTGAGTTGCCTGTCGCCTGAATCTGAAGCCGTCGTTCACGGCGCTCGCCAGCCGACGCGATGTGCCTGCTCCGTGGCGTCGTGCCGGGCATCATCCTCGGTGTGCAGGTAGATGCTGGTAGTGCTCAGGTTGGCGTGTCCGAGGTTATCGCGTACGACCTTGAGATCGGCGTGCTCGCTCAGGTGGCTGCCGGCCGTGTGCCGCAACCAGTGCGTCGACGCCTGTTCGATGTGCACTGCTGCGGCTTCGAATTCAGGCCCCTGAACACGCAAACGCTGAGCAGTCGCACGCATGACGCTCTTGACGATCTCGTGGATCGCGCTGCGCGCAAGAGACTGCTGCGGCCCGATCACAGGCAACACAAGTGGTGTGTCTTCACCGTCCTTGGGCAGCGGGCTCAGGCGCAGCCCTCGACGATAGCGGATCAATTCGGCCAGCAGTTCCGCCGTCACTGGCACCAACCGCAGCTTGCTGCCTTTGCCGGTGACCTCAAGCCACCAGCGCTCGGCGCCGCTGGCTCCTCGGCGCACAAAGAATCCGGACATCTTGGCCGCGCAGATCTCCGAGGCGCGCAGCGCACCGATGTACAGCAGCGAGAACAGCCAGCGTGCCCGCGCCGCATGCGCCGCTTCGCGCTGCGTTGCTGTCGGCATCGCTTCGATCGTCGCCTTGACCGCCTCCCAGTGCTCCATCGGCAGGAACCGCGTCACGCGTGGCGCGACCGCGCGTCGTGGTCGCCGGCTCAATGCCAACGGGTTGCCGGCGAGGTAGCCCGCCTCGACAAGCCACGAGAACATCGCGTTGAGGATCGACATAGCCTGGCGCTGACTGGCCGGGCTCAGTGGCCCGGCAAAGGGCCTCCACAGCGGCGACGAGCGCGACGGCTTCTGGCCCGGCTCCATGACCCATCGCTGCACAGGCTGCGGATCGGCAAGAAAACGCTGGTAGACCAGCAGATCTTCGTGCGTCAGGTCCGACAGCGCCGCCCGACGCTCTAGCACGCACCACAGCATCAAACGTTCGGCCTCCTTGCGGTAGCTGGCCAAAGTCGCCGGCGAGTCAACGTAGCGTGCGAGCCAGGCCAGCACCGCCGAGCGATCGTCAGTTGCGCCGATCTGCGCCTTGCCGGACGAGCGATTGCGCCCGGCCGCGCCGCTCAAGTCGGCGGATACGGGCATCTGGTCGAGCGGCAGGAGGGCTGACACGGTGAGCGTG
>JAJKJU010000354.1 GCA_021153565.1 Rhizobacter sp. | reverse complement strand
TTCGATCATGCCCGCTCATCACGCCAAAAGCCCCCTGCTCGTCGTTGCAAATGCTCGCCATAGCCAAGCTATGGCTGCGCTTTGCGCCTAGATCAGGCGCCCTTTGACGTGCTGCTCGGACACGTTCGGAATACTCTCAGCCTCTCAGAGATGCTAGATTGCCCGGCAAACCGCAGGGCACAAGAGACAACCCATCCATGGCAACCCAGGCCAAGAAGCCGCGCCGCACCGCGGAGCGCATCCTCGAAGTCACACTCGATCTCTTCAATCGTTTCGGCGAGCCCAACGTTTCCACCACGCTGATTTCGGCCGAACTGAACATCAGCCCTGGCAATCTCTACTACCACTACCCGGCGAAAGACGAGCTGATCAACAGCCTCTTCGACCGCTACGAAAACTCGCTCAACGAATTGCTTCACGCGGCGGACAACGTACGCAATGTGGAAGACGCGTGGCTCTTCTTCCACATGCTGTTCGAACTGATCTGGCGGTACCGATTTCTCTACCGCGACCTCAACGACCTGTTGTCGAAGAACCGTCGACTCGAAACGCATTTCCAGTTCGTGCTGAAGAACAAGTCGCGTGCGGTGCAAAACGTTCTCGGCGGCATGGCGCACGGGGGCGCCATGCGCATCGATTCTCGCGAGGCCGAGCCGGTTGCCACCTCGATGGTGGTCGTGCTGACCTACTGGCTCAGCTACGAATACGTGAGAGATCCCCGCAGGGCGCTCGAGCCCGAAAGCGCCGGCGCTGCTCTGCTGCGCGGCGCCTTCCACGTGCTGAGCCTGCTCATGCCGTATCTTGAACCGGCCCAGAAGGAACACTTGCTAGGGCTGGTCGGCAACTACAACAACCCTTGATCGATCGGACCCCTGTCATGGCCAAATGGACTGCCTTTCCGTGGATGCTGATATCGGGCATGGATCAATCTCCTTGGCGCAATGCGTCGCGGCGTTCTTGCCTGGGCAGCTTGGCAAGCCGCTTCACTTCCGCATAAAAGCGCGGAAAGTCGCGGTCCTCGCGTTCGAACAGACGCTCGAAATCGGGCACGAATTCGTTATAGGCAGCAAGAACACCGAAGGCCGCATTGTTGGCGCGCGAGAACCAGCCGTCATACCCTGAAAACCCGCTCCAGCGATTCGCCTTCATCGTTTCGTACTCGGCGCGGAGTTCGGCCATGAGGGCCGCCTTGCCTGCGCGCTTCTGTTCGTCACTTGCGCTGCTCTTGAAAAGAGCATCGAGCTTATCGCGATACTTCTGCGTGAGTGCACGGAAGTCCTGTCGCCGCCCGTCGTAGCGTTCATATTCCTCGCGCGCCTCGGGCGTTGAACGCTCCTTGAGCCAGCGCTGACTGCCAATGCGTTCGACCGTCGTCGCGAAAGATTCGTTGAATTCGGTGTCCCCCTTGGCATAGGCGACTTGGTGCGCGAGTTCGTGAAAGATGAGCCGCGCCAATTCACCCTCGGGGAAGTTGATGAAGGTGTTGAGCAAGGGGTCGGAGAAGAAGTCGCCGGGCAATGCACCAAGCGTCGAATATGCAGGGACGCCGTACACGCTGACCTCCAGCCTCAAGCTTTTCAGTTCGCCAGCAAACGCATCGGCTCTTGCACGGTCGAAGTAGCCTCTATACCCCACGCAGCCCACGACCGGAAAACACCAGGTCTTCAAAGTCAGGCTCAACTCCGGCGCCGCAACCACATTCCAGACTGCGGCGTTGCGACGCAGGTCGGCATAACGCCGGTAGCTCGCGTTATCGGGCAGCTTGAGCTCCGACACGGCGTAGTCGCGCATGCGTTGCGACAAGGCAAGGCGATCCTTCAACGGTTGAGTGGCTGCAGGATCATTGAGCCATTCGGCGACCGGTTTCGCGCTTCGAAGCAGATCGAGGTGCCCGCCAATCGAATGCGCGTAGTAGCCCAGGGTGCTGCACCCCGACGTGGCACATACTGTGCCGATGGCCAGTGCCACCATGCTCGCAAAACCGAGACCCGCCATGAGCAGCCAGCGTCTCACGAGACCGAAGCGCCGACCGGCCGGACTTCCACCAGGCAGTCGTAGAAAGACGGCGCACGACCGATGTCGGTGAGCCGCTGATGCGTCACCTCATTCACGTTGGTACCCCTTGCCCCAAGCTTGCGCCACCAGATGCCCAGGCCATTGACCACGCCCGGTCGGGCGCGCGCGCTCAGCACCGCCTTGCAGACGTATTCGCCTCGGTCATTGAAGACGCGCACGAACTGACCATTGGCGACGCCGCGAGAGCGCGCATCGGCTTCATTCATCTCGACCATGGGCTCGCCCTCGATGTCGCGAAGGCTTTTCACATTGACGAAGCTTGAGTTGAGAAAGTTGCGCGCTGGCGGGGAGATCATCGCGAGCGGAAAGCGCTTCGCCAATTCGCTCTGAGGCGATTCGTAGTTGGGGACGTGATCGGGCACGCCGAAGATCGGCGAATCGATGATGCACTTGCCGCTCGGGGTGCGGAACTGACCTTGCGCGAGCGGCGCGTCCGGCAGCGGCAACTTCACCCAATGCGAGGCGCGCAGCGCTTCGAAGCTGACGTCCTTGTTGAACGCCACTCGGGCCATGGCTTCATCACTGTCCTTGAAACAAGGCTCGTCGAAGCCCATGCGCTGCGCGAGTTCGCGAAACACTGCCGTGTTCGGCCGCGCCTCGCCCAGGGGCTCGATGGCACGCTCGTTGATCATTGCGTAGCTGTGGCCATAACTGATGTGCACATCCAGGTGTTCGAGCTGCGTGGTCGCGGGCAGCACGTAGTCGGCGTGATCGGCGGTGTCGGTCATGAACTGTTCGAGCACGACAGTGAAGAGGTCTTCGCGCAAAAAACCCTTCGCCACTTTGGGCGACTCCGGCGCCACAGCGACGGGGTTGCTGTTGTAGACGATGAGCGCCTCGATTTTCGGACCGAACTCCGCCGACGGACCGCGCAGCAGGTCGTCGCCGATGGTGCTCATGTTGATGGTGCGGCACTTTCGCGAACCCATCAGGTCGGGACGTTGCAGCGCAAGTCGATCGACCGGGAACCAACCCGATGCTGACAGCAGCATGCCGCCCGCACGATGCCGCCAGGCACCGGTAAGGCAAGGCAGGATGGCGACCAGCCGAACTGCATTGCCTCCACCGCGCACGCGTTGCATGCCGTAGTTCAGGCGGATCGCAGCAGGCTTGGTCGTCCCGAAGTCGCGCGCCAAGCCTCGCACCTCATCCGCAGTGATGCTGCAGGTCTGCGCCACACGTTCGGGCGGCCATAGAAGCGCACGCTCGCGCAGCTTCGGCCAGCCTTCGGTGTGGCGCTCGATGTAGTCGTGATCAAGCCAATCGTTCACGATCAACTCGTGCATCAAACCCAATGCCAGAGCGCCATCGGTGCCCGGCAGGATGCCGATGTGCTGGTGGCACTTGTCTGCTGTCTCCGTCTTGCGCGGATCGATGCAGATCAACTTCGCGCCGTTTCGCTTGGCCGCTTGCGCAAAGGTCCAGAAGTGCAGATTCGATGCGATCGAATTGCTGCCCCAGATGACGATCAGCTTGCTCTCGGCGTAGTGCTCCACGTGCATGCCGATTTTGCCGCCGTAGGTGGCCGCCAGAGCCTCGCCTCCGGCACTCGCGCAAATGGTGCGGTCGAGCAGCGAGGCGCCAAGCCTATGGAAGAAGCGCCGGTCCATGCTCTCGCCTTGCAGCAGGCCCATGGTGCCGGCGTAGCTGTAGGGAACGATGGCTTGTGGGTCGCGCGCCGCGATGGCCTTTAAACGCAACACGATGTCGCTCAAGGCTTCGTCCCAGCTCACACGCTCGAATTGGGCGCTGCCTTTGGGCCCGACACGCCGCATCGGATGGAGCACACGATCGCAGGAATAGGTGCGTTCGGGGTAACGCGACACCTTCGTGCACAAGGCGCCGTGAGTCGGCGGATGCTCGGGATCCCCCTGAACCTTGATAGCCTTGCCACCTTGCACCGTGACGCGTATTGCACAGGTATCGGGGCAGTCGTGCGGACAGGCGGCTCGCACGGTGATGACGTCGTCTTTCATGCGTCAACTATTGCACACAACTCGTTGCGGGTCGTCGGCACGAAGTCGCCAGTACGCTCGATGGCGAACGTCAGCGTACTGGCGACTTCGTGCCGACCGAAACCCGCAACGAGTTGCGGGTCTGTTCTTCGTTTATTCGAACAGCACTTCCGGTTGAACGCCATGGTTTGAGGGGGGGGAATGGTCTACTTTGGACGGTCATTTCATTCACATCAAGTTCAAGCGGAAGTCATCATGGGTTGCTTCTTTTTTCGGCCACTCACGGGTACGCGGCACTCACCAACCGGAGCGGCTGGAGAGCAAGGCGATCCCGCACCGGAATCACGACCGGCCCGAGAGAGCCGCCTTTCCGGGCCGCCCGCATTGATAGCGAGGACATCGTCTTCGGGCAGCATCGCGCCACGAGAAGGATCACTTTTCGATCTGCTCCCACCGGATATCTTGCACAAGACGATCCTGGGGCACTTGCCGAGCGACGCACCTTCGAAGGCCCGATATCTGAGCGCCCTGTCGGGGACGTCTCGCGCTGTACGGGATTTAGTGCATGGAGTCGACTCCTTCCCCAAATACCGACTGCTGGGTCCCCTGGTGCAAGCCGCTGAACGTCAAGTCCGCGGCAGCGGACGTAGCTGGCGAGGCCGGCTTCGTGACACGTTCACCTTCGCAGGCTCACGGGCCTTGGCCAGCAGAAGCCAGCTCACCGCAGAGCGTGTTGTGGCGTATGCACCCATGCTCGGACTCTTGAGTCCGCAGCAGCAAGAACGCCTTTTGTCCACTGCCATCAGCTTGAACAAAGCCGGCCCGCTAGCCGCGCTGTGCGCGGAAGTGGCCCATCTGAACGAGGGCCAGCGCGAGCGCCTTATCGACGCCGCCATTGCCTTCAATTTCAACCCCGAAAGTCAAGCCAGATTGATCGGCGTGCTGGGCGCGGGAGCGGCGCATTTGAGCACTGCCCAGCGCGACAAACTCGTCGTCGCCGCTATCGGCATGCACCCACGCTTCGTGGCCACTGCGATAGCCAAGCTGAGCGCGGGTTTGGCACATCTGAGCGAGGCCCAGCGCCATGGCCTCGTCGTCGCCGCCATCGGCCTCCCCGATGGGCACAACAAGGCGACAGCGATCGCGGCTCTTGGCGCTGGAATGGCGCATCTGAGCGAGGCTCAGCGCGAGAGTCTCGTCACCGCTGCCCTCGGTCTCGTCAATGAGGCCGACAAGGCCCGAGCGATAGCCGGACTGGGCGCTGGAATGGCGCACCTGAGCGAGGCTCAGCGCGAGAGCCTCGTCACCGCTGCCCTCGGTCTCGTCGATGAGCGCGGCAAGGCCGGAGCGATAGCCGGACTGGGCGCTGGAATGGCGCACCTGAATAACTCTCAGCGCGAGAGCGTCGTCAACGCTGCCCTCGGTCTCGTCAACGACGCCCACAAGGGTGATGCGATAGCCGGACTGGGAGCGGCAGCGGCACACTTGAGCAAGGCCCAGCGCAAGAGCCTCGTTGACGCCACGATCGACCTAGGCGATAGCTACCACCAG
This sequence comes from Rhizobacter sp., assembly GCA_021153565.1. Taxonomy (GTDB): domain Bacteria; phylum Pseudomonadota; class Gammaproteobacteria; order Burkholderiales; family Burkholderiaceae_C; genus Albitalea. Next base: position 632 of record JAJKJU010000354.1, on the reverse strand, counting down.
GCCCTTGCGATAGCCGGACTGGGAGCGGCTGCGGCACACTTGAGCAAGGCCCAGCACGAGAGCCTCGTTGCCGCCACGATCGACCTAGGCGATAGCTACAGCCAGGCCCGTGCGATAGCCGGGCTGGGAGCGGCAGCGGCGCACTTGAGCGAGGCCCAGCGCGAGAGCCTCGTCACCGCTGCCCTCGGCCTCGTCGATGAGAACCACAAGGCCCTAGCGATAGCCGGACTGGGCGCTGGAATGGCGCACCTGAGCGAGGCTCAGCGCGAGAGCCTCGTCGCCGCTGCCATCGGCCTCGTCAATGAGCGCGACAAGGCCCTAGCGATAGCCGGACTGGGCGCTTGTCTATCACCTGGTTGCGGGTTGTGAGTCAACTCGTTGCGGGTTTCGGTCGGCACGAAGTTGCCAGTACGCTCGATGGCGAACGTCGAGCAGCAGTTGCGCTCGTGGATGCCTCTTGCGCAGGCATCAGAGGCTGAGAGCTTTTCGAGCGTGCCCGAGCAGCACGTCAAAAGGCGCCTGATCCAGGCTCAAAGCACAGCCATAGCCCGGGCTATGGCGAGCATTTGCAACGACGAGCAGGGGTCTTTTGGCGTGATGAGCGGGCATGATCGAAATACTCTCAGCCTCTC
>JAJKJU010000353.1 GCA_021153565.1 Rhizobacter sp. | reverse complement strand
GGCGCTGGGCGGGATGCGATGCAAGGCGCTCCGAGCGCCGTGTGGCGAACCACACAAGTGAGGAGCAACGCCGCAGCGCGCCCGCCCTGCGCCCCCAAAACGGGAAATTGTTTCGGGCCAAATCCTGAACAGCCACCCCAACAAAAATGGCCGCTCTACAGCGGCCATATCTATTGGCGGATGGGGATTGGAGACGGAGTCAACTTAAGAGCCGCCCCGGGTCAACATCCAGCTTTGCCAACGCGCTCCGCGTCGCGCGCGTCGTCAGCGATTCGTCCTGTGCCGGCACCAGCAGCCCCGCCTGCAGGAAAGCCGCCAGCCGCTGCTGCTGGAACAGAATGCCCCGCCCCTGCGGCGACACGAAGAGCGTCAATTGCTTGCGCAACCCCTGCCAAGCCAATTGCACCTGCTCGTTGCGGTTGCGGTAATCGAGCATGAACCAGCTTCCGACCTGAAGCTCTCGCGCCCAGGACAGCATGGCCGGGGTCGGCATCGAGCCACCCTCGCCCACCACCTCGAGCTCGGAACTCTCATGCCCCGAGAGATCGAGCACCAGCAATTCATCGATCTCGACATCTTCGGCATCGGGCAGAAGCTCTTCGAGCGTTTCAAGCCGGGCCATGAGTTCTTCGAGCCGATCGTGCGGAATGGCGGCCGCCTTTGCGGTGAAGGCCGCGGCCAACGAATTGTTGAGCTTCTGGATGTGCTCATCCTGCTTGACCGTCGGCACGCCCGCGTTCTGCATGCCCTCGCGCAGCGTCTTCAAAAGCGGTGGCAGCCGGCGGATGACTTCGGCACGTTCTTCGCGCGAGACCTTTGCACTGGCCGACCAGATGAGGTCGGCCGCAACACGCTTCATCGCCTTGGTTTCTTCGCTTTGCAAATCGAACTTAACGGCCGTCGTGGCAAGCACGTCAGCCCAGACATGGAAGAGAAACTCTCGCACCCCCTCCTGCACTGGTACCTCGTTGAGCATCTTGCGCAACTCGATGGTGTACTGAATGGCGAGCGTTTCGCGCTGCTCCACTTGCTGTGCAAGCGACACGCCCTTGCGCGAGGCCTCGTTCTCGTTTTTGAAATAGTGCTCGAGAAACTTCTCGAACTCGGTGAGGACAGTCTGGAAGACTCGCCGGCCAGTGTCGGGGTAAGCCTCGACCACCTGCACCACTCGCTTGATTTCTTTTTCGACCAGATCTCCGGCCGCACGCATCGTGGCGTCGAACCCCATCACGCAGGCGCCCATGCGGTCAATGAGGCGCCGCGCGGGGTGATCGGTGGTGGCGAAGAAATCGGGCTCGCTCACCGCGACGCGCAGCACCGGCATCTGCAACCGCGCGAACCAGACGCGCACCGTCGCCGGGATGCGTTCTTCCGTCAGGAGGCTCTGGAACAGCAAGGCGACTATCTCGATCGTCGCACGCTCGACCGGCGTGCTCGCCGCCTGCTTCAACTGCTGTTTGCGCTGTTGCAGTTCCTCAAGCAGCATTGGCGTGCTGACTTGCTGACCGACCATTCCCGGCTGATCGTCCGTTGCCGATTGCAGCCGTTTGGCGATCCCTTGTTGCGCATCGCTGATGGCAGCACGCAAGGCCTGAGATGCTGGCCGCGCCTGCTGCGTGTTGGCGAATTCGGGAAGCTGTCGCCCAATCAGGCGATTCAATCGGCCCAGCACCGCCTCAGCATGGTCTGCGCCACGCACTATGCCGCCAGCCCGAGTCATCAATCGCGTTTCATCATGAACCTCGGCGCGCGGATGATCGGGCGAGACTGGTGGGCCGCCAGAATGCGAAAAGCCCGTGCCAGTTCCGGTGGTTACTCCACTTGACGACCACGAGGAGCTGCGCGTGCGGCGAATGAAAGGGCGCAGGTCGATCTCCGGCAGCACACGCTTCTGGATCAGCCAGCGGTTTGTCTCGTGATAGGCCTCTTCGGCAAAATGCGCGAATTCGTCGTGCAGTACTGTCTGCAACGTGCGCCATGCCTCGTGGCTGAGTCCCGCCGTGCGCCATGCATTGGTCACGATGCGGCTCAGTACATGCGGACGAAGAACATCGTTTGGGTCAAGTTCCTCGCGCCCTTCGAGGCTGTTCATGCGAGAACACATGTCGGTGAACTCCCAGGACGCGCGATCCATCATCGCCAGCGCCAGACGCGAGCTCAGGATTTCGCTTTCGATGGTGTCGTTGTCGACGAGGCTCAGGCCCGCGCCGGCTGTAAAACCTCCGCCACGTTGGCCCATGGCCGAAAGATCGGGAGGGCGAGCCACTGACAGTCCGCCGCCTTGGAACGCGGCGCGAAGTGCCGATACCGAGCCCTGAAGCCAGATACCGTGCAGCTTGGCGAGGTCTTCCACGACGTCACGCCGGCGCATCATCGTGGCTGGATCGGCCACCTGACTCAGCAGGATTCGCGCACCACTGTCGACAGCCTGGACGACGTTCGGAAGCCCATTGAGCAAACTCTCGACGTAGGAACGCCGTGCCTGTGCGGCCAGTGCCATCGAGTTGGCGGCGGTCGCCATGTGTTTGGAGTAGCTGCTCGCGGGGTAAGAGAGGACCTTGAACTCTACACCACCGCCCCGGCGTTCGGATCGTCCGGATCGATTTCCTTGGCCGAAGACTTCATGAGGTCTTCACGCTTGACCCCCAACCACATCGCGATTGCCGCGGCAACGAAGACTGAGGAGTAGATGCCGAACAGGATGCCGATGGTCAGCGCGACTGCAAAATAGTGGAGCGTCGGGCCTCCGAAGAGCAGCATGGACAGCACCATCATCTGCGTGCAGCCGTGGGTGATGACCGTGCGGCTCATGGTGCTCGTGATCGCGTGGTCGATGACTTCGTGTGTCGCCATCTTGCGATAGCGCCTGAAGGCCTCGCGGATCCGGTCGAAGATCACAACCGATTCGTTTACCGAGTAGCCGAGCACCGCCAGCACCGCCGCCAGCACGGACAGCGAGAACTCCCATTGGAAGAACGCGAAGAAGCCGAGGATGATGATCACGTCGTGCAAGTTCGCGACGATGGCCGCCACCGAGAACTTCCATTCGAAGCGGAAGGCGAGGTACAGCATGATGCCGGCGACTACAAAGGCCAACGCCTTCGCGCCGTCTTGCGCGAGTTCCTTGCCAACCTGCGGGCCGACAAAATCGTTGCGCTTGAGCACCACCGGATGCGTGCCGTTCGCGTCGCACACCGGGCCGCTCACGGTCTCGCCCTTGTCGGTTCGAGTTTCCTTGATCGACACGGTACCGTTTTCGACGCGGCACAGTTCGCCGAATACCTTGGCGACGACGATATCCTGCTTCATGTCGCCCCGCACCGGGAGGCGGATGAGCACATTGCTCGCGCTGCCGAAGTTCTGCACTTGCACGTCGCCGAGCTTCAGGCCTTCGACCTTCGCGCGTACCTTGGCCACGTCGGCGGCTTGCAAATAGGCGACCTCGATCAGCGTGCCGCCAGTGAACTCGATCGACAGATGCAGGCCGCGCGTGAACAGGAAGAACACCGCCGCGAGAAAGGTGACGAGAGAAATGATGTTGAACACCAGCGCGTGCCGCATGAACGGGATGTCGCGCTTGATACGGAAGAACTCCATGTAAATTCCTTGCTCGAGTTCCTGGGGGGTCAAGTCTTGGCGGCCGTGGCCGGATCGTCGACAGAGGGCCTCCACACCTGCCCAATCGATACGCCCTTCAACTTCTTCTGACGGCCGTACCAGAGATTCACGAGTCCACGAGAGAACACCACCGCGGAGAACATCGACGTGATGATGCCCAGGCAGTGAACGACAGCGAAGCCCTTCACCGGGCCGGAGCCGAACGCCAGCAGCGCAAGACCAGCAATGAGCGTCGTGACGTTGGAGTCGAGAATGGTCGCAAAGGCTCGTTCGTACCCTGCATTGATCGCCGCTTGTGGAGAGGCGCCACCCCGCAATTCCTCTCGCACGCGTTCGTTGATCAGCACGTTTGAGTCGATGGCCATACCGAGCGTGAGTGCGATCGCCGCAATGCCCGGCAAGGTCAATGTCGCCTGCAGCATCGACAACACCGCCACGAGCAAGAGCAGGTTGAGCATCAGCGCCAAAGTAGAGAAGACGCCGAACAGCCGGTAATACAAGCACATGAAGATTGCAATGGCCGTGAAGCCATACACGAGGCTGTTGAAACCCTTGGCGATGTTGTCAGCGCCGAGGCTCGGGCCGATGGTGCTTTCTTCGATGAATTCCATCGGTGCCGCAAGAGCACCTGCGCGAAGCAGCAGGCTCAACTCGTTGGCAGCGTCGGTAGTCACCATGCCGGTGATGCGGAACTCGCTACCAAGTTCGCTCTGAATTCGCGCGACCGTCAGCACTTCGCCCTTGCCCTTTTCGAACAGGATGGCTGCCATGAAGTTGCCGACGTTGTTGCGCGTCGCATCGCGCATCTGCCGCCCCCCCTTGGCATCCAAGCTGACCGACACAGCCGGCTGCTGGTTCTCGTCCGGACGCGGTTGCGCGTTGGTCAGCATCTCGCCTGTGGCAATCGCTTCCTTGTAGACGATGACCGGAGCGCCCCGGCCGATGGTGTATTTCTCGCGCCCGAAGGGCACCGGGCCCGAGCCGTCGAGCGCCGCGCGCGCCTCGGTCGACATGTCAGCCAAACGGAATTCGAGGTTGGCCGTGCGGCCGATGATGTCCTTGGCCTTGGCCGTATCCTGGATGCCCGGCAATTCGACCACGATGCGGTCGGCGCCCTGCTGCTGGATCACCGGTTCCGCCACCGCCAGTTCATTGACGCGGTTGTGCAGCGTCGTCATGTTCTGCTTGATCGCAGCTTCCTGCGTGGCGCGTGCCGCTGTCAGCTTGAGCGTGCCGATCAGCTTGAAGTCGTTGGGGTCCGTGATGGGCGCCCATTCGAGGTCGGTGAACTGATCGGCGAAGAGGTTTTGCGCGGCCGTCAGCCCTTCCTTGTCGCGCAATGTCACGACGATGTTGTTGCCGTCCCGCGATGTGCTTCCGCGAATGGTCTTCTCACGCAATGCCGTGCGGATGTCACCCACCAGCGCGTCGGTGCGCTTGTTCACTGCGGCCTTCATGTCCACCTGCATCAGGAAGTGCACGCCGCCGCGCAAGTCCAGGCCGAGGTACATCGGAAGCGCATGCAAGGCCGTAAGCCAGCGTGGAGACCGCGACACGAGGTTCAGGGCAACCACATAGGTCGGATCGGCCGGATCAGGATTGAGCGCCTTGCTGACCACGTCCTTGGCGCGAGATTGGGTGTCCAGGTCCTGGAAGCGCGCCTTGACTGAATTGCCTTCGTACTGGACGAAGTCGGGCTTCAGCTTGGCCTCCGCCAGCGCCTGCTCGACGCGCGTCGCGGTGTCTCGCGTGATCCGCACCGTGGCTTTGCTGCTGCTCACCTGCACGGCCGGCGATTCGCCGAAGAAGTTGGGCAGCGTGTAGATCAGCCCGACCAGCAATGCGATGACAAGCATCGCGTATTTCCAAAGGGGATAGCGGTTCATGACACCTTTCCTCAGACGGATCGCGCCGGCTCACCTTCAGAGCTGAAGCCGGCTTCCCTTCCATTGCCGCCTTACTTGATCGTGCCCTTGGGAAGCACCTGGATGACGGACGAGCGCTGCACCTGGATTTCGACACCATTGGCGATCTCGACGTTGAGATAGGTGTCGCCCATCTTGGACACCTTGCCGAGAACTCCGCCAGCGATCACTACCTCGTCTCCCTTGGCCAGGGCCTCGATCATCGTCTTGTGCTCCTTCTGGCGCTTCATCTGCGGCCGCAGTACGACAAAGTAAAGAGCGACGACCATCAACAACGGAAAAATCATCCCGCCCATGCTGCCGAATGGGGAATCGGCGGCGGCCGGCGCGGCCTGGGCAAAAGCTTCAGAAATGAACACTTGAACGGTCCTTAATACGTCGTCTGTAGAACTTCTACGAGACCGGGCGATGGAGTCCCGGCAAAACTTTGGGATTGTACGGCTCAGGGTTTGGGGCAGGTCTACAGTCGTGACTTACATTCCCAAACAGGAGAGCCGAAATGGCCGGACGCGAATCCACAACATTGCTAGACCAGCTCATTGCCGCAGCGCGGGACACCGATCCCGGAGAAACACAGGAGTGGATCGATGCGCTTCAGGCTGCGGTACGCGAGGGGGGTGCAGAACGGGGACTGTTTCTGCTCGAGCGACTGGAAGAACAGGCGCAGCAACTGGGCATCGTTCCCCACGTACAGCCGTATTCGGCTTATCGAAACACAATACCGGTGGAGCAGCAGGGGCGCTACCCGGGAGATCTGGCCATCGAAGAGCGCCTGACGGCAATCATGCGGTGGAATGCGCTTGCGATGGTCGTGCGTGCCAATCAAGCGTATGGCGAGCTGGGCGGTCACATCGCGAGCTATGCCTCGGCGGCGGAGATTTTCGAGGTCGGCTTCAACCACTTCTTTCGCGGCGACGACTCCTCAACTGAAGCACCGCGGAATGCGGACCTCGTGTACTTCCAGCCCCACTCTGCGCCCGGCGTCTATGCGCGGGCTTTTTTGGAAGGGCGCCTGAGTGAGGAACGCTTGGCCCTCTACCGGCAGGAATTGAGCGGTCCGGGATTGAGTTCCTACCCCCACCCGTGGCTCATGCCCGACTTTTGGCAGTTCCCGACAGGCTCCATGGGCCTGGGTCCATTGAGCGCGGTCTACCAGGCGCGCTTCCTGCGCTACATCGAGCACCGCGGATTGCAGAAGACATCGCACCGGCATGTGTGGGGCGTGTTCGGCGACGGCGAGATGGACGAGCCCGAGTCGATCGCCGGACTCACACTGGCGGCGCGCGAACGCCTCGACAATCTCACCTTCATCATCAACTGCAATCTGCAGCGGCTCGACGGGCCCGTGCGCGGCAACGGGCAGATCGTGCAGGAACTTGAATCGCTCTTCACCGGCGCGGGGTGGAACGTGATCAAGGTGTTGTGGGGTTCGGACTGGGACGCTCTGTTCGCCCGCGACACGAATCACGTGCTGCTGCAGCGACTCGCGTCCACCGTCGACGGGCAGTACCAGACCCTCGGCGCCAAGGACGGCGCCTACAACATCGAGCACTTCTTCCGTCAGGACCCGCAAGTGCAGAAGCTCGTTGCGCACATGAGCGAGAGCGAGGTCAATGCGCTCAAGCGCGGCGGGCATGATTTCCGCAAACTGCATGCGGCGTTTTCGGCGGCGCGCGCACACCAGGGGCGACCGACGGTCGTCCTCGCCAAGACCAAGAAGGGATATGGAATGGGGGGTGCGGGGGAGTCGCGCATGACGTCCCACCAAGCGAAGAAGCTCGATATCGATGCGGTAAAGGCCTATCGCGACCATTTTGCGCTGCCGCTGTCGGATGAGGACGTCGCTCAGCTTCGGTTCTACAAGCCCGAGCCCGACAGCCCGGAGATGCGCTACTTGCTGGAGCGCCGCGCGGCCCTGGGCGGCGCGCTGCCGGCACGCAAGAGCGATGCGCCGGTGCTTCGGGTGCCGCCGCTGCAGAAGTGGGGTGGCTTTGCGCTGCAAGCCCAAGGCAAGGAGATGTCCACCACCATGGCCGCGGTTCGCATGCTGAGCGGCTTGCTCAAGGACGAGGCAATGGGCCCGCGAGTCGTGCCCATTGTTGCCGACGAAGCGCGCACCTTCGGTATGGCGAGTCTATTCCGCCAGATCGGCATCTACTCGCCGCACGGGCAGCTCTACGAACCAGAGGACGCGGGCTCGATGTTGTCCTATCGCGAAGCGCGCGACGGACAACTGCTGGAAGAGGGCATTACCGAAGCGGGCGCGACGTCATCATGGATCTCGGCGGGAACGTCGTACAGCGTGCATGGGCTGCCGATGCTGCCGATCTACATCTACTACTCGATGTTCGGCTTCCAGCGCGTGGCCGATCTTATCTGGGCCGCAGCCGATCAGCGCGCACGTGGCTTCCTGTTCGGCGCGACGGCCGGTCGCACAACCCTCGGCGGCGAAGGCCTGCAGCACCAGGACGGGCACAGCCTCGTGATAGCCGCAACCGTGCCCAACTGCTGCGCGTGGGACCCGTGCTTCGCAAGCGAAGTGGCAGTGATCATGGACCATGCGATGCGGCGCATGCTCGAAGATCAGCGCGACGAGTTCCACTATCTCACGCTAATGAACGAGAACTACGAGCATCCTTCGCTCCCGGCCGAGTCGCATGGCGATTTGTTGCGCGGCATGTACCGCATCGCGACGCACACCCCAGAGCGTTCGGGCGGACTCGTGCGACTGCTGGGCAGCGGAACAATCTTGCGCGAAGTGATGGCGGCAGCAGAATTGCTGGCGGCGGATTGGGGCGTGTCAAGCGAAGTCTTCAGCGTCACAAGTTTCAGCGAACTGGCGCGTGATGCACGCGAGGTGGAACGAAGCAATCGATTTCAGCCGGGTACGATCGATCGGGTGAGCCACGTACAGCGAATGCTAGCCGGCAGTGCGCCTGTGGTGGCCGCCACCGACTACGTCCGCGCATGGCCGCAGCTGATTACAGAATACGTCGATGCACGCTACGTGACATTGGGCACCGATGGCTTCGGCCGCAGCGACACGCGCACGGCGTTGCGCAGCTTCTTTGAAGTGGACCGTTACCACATCGTGCTGGCTTCGCTGCAGGCGCTGGTGCGCGAAGGCAGGCGGACGGCACTTGCTGGGCGAGGCGATGCAGCGTTACGGCTTGACGATGGACGCGATACCGCCTTGGGCTCGTTGAGTCGGAGCTTGGGGCTGATTTGAGGGCGGGGCGGCAGCGGCGCTCGCTGAAGCCGCGGCGGCGGCGTCCAGCTCCCCGGCCTTGGCAGCAGCCTCGATCAGTTCGCGCTGCTTCGCGATCAGGCAGTGGATGCCGGGCAGGCGACCGCAGTGCCGACTTGCGGATCACAACTGGGACATCATCTTGCGCGACCGATACATGAACCTCGCGCTTGCTCAGAGGCTGAGAGTATTTCGAGCGTGTCCGAGCAGCACGTCAAAAGGCGCCGGATCTAGGCGCAAAGCGCAGCCATAGCTCGTGCTATGGCGAGCATT
>JAJKJU010000352.1 GCA_021153565.1 Rhizobacter sp. | reverse complement strand
GGCTGGGGTGAGGGGCCTGGGCCTCTGAGCAAACATGAACTTGTCATGCGTCAACCCCGCCTTCTTCAAACCTCGTAGGGGAAAAATTTGCTCCAACGGCCCTTCCGTGTGTCCAGCGTACGTAAAGGTCAGCTCCCGGAGCGAGAGGGAGCAATACATCGCAAGCCCCTTGAAAGAGGAAGGCTGGTAGGTCGACGACGCTCCGGCCGAAAGGACTCTATGCCGCCGCGTTAGCCACAACGCGTGAATTCGATTCGCTTTCCATATGCAGATGTTCGTGCAACCACCGCTCTCCATGGAAGTGAAGATACTGTTCGGCCCGCAGCTTGTCGGCAATTCGCCCAGGCGGAAGCACAACGTCGTCATAGGTCAGCACGGAATCTTGCGCAATAGCATGCTTGACCCGACATCCCTCGACCAAGCCTTCGGGGAGATAGCGGTTCTTGCTCATCTCCTCAGCATTGACCGCTTCCCCATAAGTCATGTACATCCCGTATTCATCCAGCACTTCGCCCGCTGCGATATCTCGCTTGGCCACGGCGCAAACCTCCACTACCGGACCGGCCAAGGGCGGGGCCAATCCGTCTCCGAACAGCACAACCCGTGCGATTGCAAACGGAGCTTCGAAGTGAACCAAGTGATACGGAATCCAGAATGGGTATAGCGGCCCCTCACCCATCTTGTATAAATTGAGATAGTGCCTTTGCTTGGGGTCGGTGTGCTCTGCCAAGCAAAAAACCTTCACACCTGACGGCCCAACCGTGTAGTCGATGATGCCTCCGACGGAACGTAGCTCGTCAAGGTTGTAGAGGCTTTGAATGTCCATGATCGAGCCGTCGTACTTCCGGCCGCGCGACATGCCGCGCGACAGGACCTTGAAGCCTGTCGCGTTCGCAACGATGGACTGCTCGAAGCTGATCTTGGACCCATCGGCGAACGAGGTGACCATGGCGGCATTCTGGCCCCAGCGTTCCGCCCAGCCTTGCTGGGTGGTCGGATTGCGGTAGGGGTCCTGCAGACCCTTCACGTTTCCGATGACGCGTGGAATCAAGCCCATTCCCTTCACCCAACGCACCAAGTTCATTTGAACACCGGGCTCGTCGCCATCGCAGGCTGACAGGATCACCCCGTGCTTGCGCGCGTAGACCTGAAGAATCGGGCCGATCGTGGCGTCGACTTCGGCGTTCATCAAGACGGCCGGCTTTCCGTGTCGAAACGCTTCGAGCAACACATTGGCGCCGAACTCCACGGAACCGGTCACATCGACCACCACGTCGATTTCGCTCGACCTGCAGATGAAGTAAGGATCCTCGGCGACCACAGGCAGACCACGCCGGACTGCGTCATCGAACATGCCTTGGCTGCTCGCCATGATCGCGTCGTCGCGGCCCGCGTATTGATAAACATGCCGGGCTCGTTCGGGTCGACGGTTATAGATCCCCGACATTCGCATGCCGGGGACGCTCGACGTGATCTGGTTCGTCAGTCCCTGGCCCATGAATCCTGCGCCGACCATGCCGACCCGGATGGGGTTACCAGCTTGCTCGCGGGTCTTCAATGCGTTGTCGACGATGATCATGATGTGCTCCGGTGCGGCTGGCGACGGCCGCGATGTGGATGTGGGACAAACTCCGGCCGTTGATGGTTACAGAGTCATCCTGCGCCGAATGTCCGACTCGGCGATGTCCAGAAATGGCCAGACCGCGTCCTTCGGGGAGGTGTTGCCAGCCGGCAGCGGCCACCTCAGTCCAAGCCGTGGATCAAGACAGTGCAGGCCGCCTTCAGAGTCGGGTGCATAGAACTCGCCCACCTGATAGCTTGTCTCTGTGGAATCTGCCAATGCTTGATACCCATGCGCGAAACGCTCGGGCACATAAAGAGCTCGATAGTTATCGGCTGTAAGCTCCACGGCGACGTGATCGAGATAGGTATCGCTTTCCGGACGAAGATCCACAATGATGTCCAGGATGGCGCCGCGGGTGCATCGCACAATTTTTGTTTCGGCAAAGGGCGGATATTGAAAGTGCATCCCCCGAAGCGTGCCTTTGCTCTTGTTGAAAGCAATGTTCGCTTGCGCGATTATTGGCTTCAATCCGTGAGCCACCAACTCGTTTTGACAAAAGGCGCGAGCGAAGAATCCGCGGTCGTCCTTGCGGGGATCAATATCGATGATGAACGCGCCGCGTAGTTTTGTTTCTTTGAAAATCATAGTTCAAGTCCGCTCCAAGGGTTGTCGTTGCGCAAGGGGTGCTTCGAAAGAGTCAGTAGCGTGATTTTCGGCAATGAAATGCTTCTGCATACCGTTCGGTCGCATTGCATTCCAGTCCGCGGATGCGGAGCATCGCAAGAAAGGTGTCTTCGGAGAACCAGCTCTTGCTTCGCTGCGATGGGAAGTACTCAACTAGATTACCAACTTTCTCACTGCAAATCGCCTTCTACAATTGAACGAAGAAGTTCGGATTTCCGATGTCTCCATCATATTTGACGATCTCATACTCCAGAATCATATGATTTCTGAAGGTATTCCATGTCAACTCAGAAACCATTCGGTGGTCCTGATGCAGATCACGCCCGTAATGTGTAAAAATCAAGTCGGGGATGAATTCGCGCTTCAGTGACTCGAAAGATTGTTTCAATTCAATTCCGGAATACGGCATGAAGCCATCCCGAAAATCCTTGAGATCAATCTGGCTCTTTCCGGCATTTCTCAAGAAACGCTTGGCGCTGTTGCGCGCCTCATCGGCGCGTTCGCCAAGGGACGAGAACACGACCCAGCGCACTTCTGCGCGAGGGTGCTCTGCAAGGAGCCTCAACACTGTTCCCCCGCATCCTATTTCAATGTCATCGCTGTGCGCGCCCAGGCACAGAATGCGCAGGGCACCATCAAGCGGTGCGAAATTAATCCCGAACATGGCGCCTGCTCCCCTACGCTGACTCCAGAGTTTTGGTCTTCCAGACTTCCCAGGGTGCGTTTCCTTCGTTGTAGATGTCTGTCAGCACCTGATGCTCCTTGAATGTATCCATGCACCACCAGTTGGGGTATGGATAACCGATCAGCTGTTCTTCGTGGATCAAGCGTTGAAACGGCTCGACCACCAACTCTTCACCTGGCCTCATGTACTCGAATATCTCCTTCTTGAACACAAAGAAGCCACCATTGATCAGCGTGTTGGTATCTCTTACGTACTCGATGCTGTCGATCAGGTTGTCTTTTTTCAGTGCCACCACATGAAAGCTATGCGGCGGCTTTACACACAGGAACGATGCGACCTTGCCACTTCTGTTAAAGAAGTTGATCAGATCAGGAAGATGAAGATCGGTCAAGCCATCTGAATAGTTTGCCAAGAAGACGTCCTCGCCCTCAAGGTACTTCTTGACTGCTTTCAGGCGCTGCCCTATGTTTGCCCGAAGGCCCGTGTCGACAAACGTGATATTCCAGTCTGATATATCCGATCTTCCGACTGCAATATCTCTCCCGCCATTTAGCATGGTGAAGTCATTCGAGGTGAACTCGTTGTAATTGAGGAAGTAGTCCTTAATCTTGTCCGCCTTGTAGCCAAGACAAAGTATGAAATCTTTGTGGCCATAGCTGGCGTAGTACTTCATCAAGTGCCAGAGGATCGGTCTGTATCCGATCTTCACCAGCGGCTTTGGAACGTCCTCTGTGAGTTCCCCGAGTCGGGTTCCCAATCCACCACAAAAAAGCACGACTTTCATAAATCATCTCCAGTCGAAAGCTCAGTTCAATTCAGGCAGTACATGCGCCCCGAACGGACTTAGCCTTTACCTCGTATCGTCCATTCGAGATCGGGACCAAGCAATCCGTCCGACGTGAGCTGGCGAAGGATTTCCAGTCGCATGTACTTCGAGCTGCGAAAGCCGGCGTCCTTGAATCCCATCGTGGCAAGCCCATCGCGAAGCTCGGTGATCGCGGACATCAGATCGACTTGCGGTTGATGCTTTGGCGCCATGGACTCGAACAGGGAGAAGTCAACGCGGTATGAACGACTGTCGGGGGGCGCGTTCTGATTGATCGATATTTCTACTCCGGGGATTACCGCAGCGACGGCAGCGGCGAGATCCTTGACTTGATAGTTCCACACATTGCTTCCGACATTGACCGCGAGGAAATCCCCGCCAAGATGCCGCTCGCGTTGAATCGCCCAGTCGATCGCGCGAGCCATGTCCTTCACATGAATCAGCGGACGCCAAGGCGTTCCATCGCTCAAGATCGTGATGTTTCCCGATGACACCGCACATGCGACGAAGTCATTGACCACCAAGTCGAGCCTCAGTCGATCGCTCATGCCGCAAGCGGTAGCGAATCGAAGACAGCTCACTTTGAAGGTATCGTCCGCGAGACCTTTCAGTCCCTCTTCGGTCCTTACTTTCGATTTCGCATAGGCCGTCAAAGGATTCAGTGGCGATGTTTCGGTCCTCGCGGCATCGTCGGCAAGGCCATACATGCTGCAACTCGACGCGAAGATGAATGTCTGGACGCCTAGCCTTTTGGCCTGCTTTGCCAGGTTCACGCTGGCGCGATGGTTCACATCAAATGTCACTTCCTCAAATGTCTTGCCCATGGGGTCATTCGAAATCGCCGCGAGGTGCACGATGGCATCAACCCCGCGCACGAGTTCATCCGGGAGGCTGCGCACGTCCTTGAAATGCTGCACATCAAGCTGTGTTTCGGGCAGCGTCCGTGCACCAGTGAGGCAATGGGCGAAGTAACCTATGTCCGCGCCGATCAGCGTGGCATTGGGATAAGACTTGCGCAGTTGCTTGACAACACTCGGGCCCACATAGCCCATGTTCCCTGTGATGAGGATTTTCATTTCACTTCCTGTGCTTGGGGTTGAGTTGCATGGCCCGACTGCGCCGCAATGCGTTCCCCTATTTCGGCGGACCCCTCCGCAAGATTCTTGATGGCCGAGACGACCTCTTCACACTGCCCTTGCGTCAGTTCCGGGAACATCGGCAGCGAGAGGACTTGGCGGGCTGCCTGTTCCGAATGCGGGAACTGACCGGCACGATAGCCAAGTTCGGCAAAGGCCGGCAGAAGATGAACCGGAGTCGGATAGTGGATGCCTGTCTGGATCCCCTGGGCGAGCAGTGCTTCTTGCCACGCCTGCCGGTGATCGGTGCGAATCGCATAGATGTGATAGACGTGGCGTGCATATGACATTGCCTTTGGCGTCATCACGCCGCTGCCCGCGAAGAGCCGGTCGTAATGCGCTGCTGCTGTTCGGCGTGCTTCGGTCCAAGCCTCCAGCCGACGGAGCTTCACCCTCAGCACGGCGCCTTGTATTCCTTCCATGCGGAAGTTGTAGCCTTTGAGAACGTGGTGGTACTTTTTCTCGGCACCCCAATCACGCAGCATGCGGATGGTCCGTGCGAATTCTGGGTCGTCGGTGACGACCATGCCGCCTTCACCGTAGGCGCCCAGGTTTTTTCCAGGGTAGAAGCTAAAGCATGCCATGTGGCCCATGCTTCCCGCGCGGCGCCCCTTGTACTCGGCGCCGTGCGCTTGGCAGGCATCCTCGATGACGGTCAGGCCATATCGCTTGGCTATCTCCAGAATCGGGTCCATGTCAGCCGACTGGCCGTATAGGTGCACTGGAATGATTGCCTTGGTTCTCTCGGTGATGGCTGCCTCCAGCGCCTTCGCGTCCATCGTGAAGGTAACCGGGTCGATGTCGATCAATACCGGCGTAGCGCCCGTGTAATCGATTGCCGAGATCGTCGCCACGAAAGTGAAGGGCACGGTGATCACTTCGTCACCCGGTCCGACGCCAGCGGCGAGAAGCGCAAGGTGCAGTGCACTTGTGCCCGTATTCACGCCGACGCCATGCTTCGCACTGCAATAGTCGGCGAACTCCTGCTCGAAGGCTAGAACTTCGCTGCCAAGGGTGAACTGGCACGTGTCCAGGACGCCTTGTATCGCGGCGTTCACTTCTTCCTTGACTTCTCGATACTGCGCTTTGAGATCGATGAATGGAATCACGATGTTTGCCCCCTGCGCTGGATGATGTTCACGGTTTCGCCTCTGCGCCGCATCGACTGGTTGGCGGCCTCGATCAGTTCAACGACCCGCAGCCCGAGATGTCCGTCGGTCTGCGGCGTCTTGCCGTTGGTGATGCAATCGACGAAGTGCGCTCCTTCGACGCTGAGCGCTTCGGTCAGCGCCAGCTTGGGCGCCCACATGTCTCCTGTTCGGTAGCCGACACGCATCTCCTGGATCTTCTGCGGATCGTCGGTGAAGCTCACCCCCTTGTCGTAGACCTTGATCTTTTCGCTGGGCTCGAGGTCGTCGTAGGTGATCATCTTTTTGCTACCGCCTACCAGGATCTGACGCACCTTGACCGGGGCGAGCCAACTGACATTGGTGTGCGCAATCGTTCCCGACTCGTAGTAGAGCGTGACGTAGGCAAGGTTCTCCGGCGTTCCCGGAAAGTGATTCGTGCCACCGGCGGACACGGCCACTGGGTGCTCACCCAGCAGGAAGTCGAGGATCGAGAAGTCATGGACTGCGAGATCCGAGATCACGCTCACGTCGCGCTGAAACAAGCCGAGGTTCACGCGGATCGAGTCGTAGTAATAGATCTTCCCTAGTTCGCCATTCTTGATGAGCTCGCCCATCTTTATCACCGCGCCGGTGTAGATGAAGGTGTGGTCGATCAGCAGAACGAGATTGCGTTGTTGCGCTTCATCGACAAGCTGCCGTGCCTGTTTTGAAGTCTCCGTCATGGGCTTTTCAAGCCACACGTGCTTGCCCGCACGAAGTGCGGACAGGGCCAGCTCGAAGTGCGTGTCGACAGGCGTCGCAATGGCGATGGCGTCTATGGACGGATCGTTGAGAAGATCGCGGAAATCAGTGGTGGTCTTGACTGCCGGAAATCGCCTCTGCACCACGGCAAGCTTGTCCGTGTCCAGATCGGATACGGCAGCGACCTTGACACCCGGCGTCTCGGCGAAATTACGAACCAGGTTGGGTCCCCAATACCCATACCCGACGATGCCAATGTTGATCACTTACGTACCCCTTGATTTGCGGGACAAAGACCGCCATCTTTGGAATGCTCTTCAGACCCTTCGCACAGTCAATAGCAATGTCATCATTGCCCGCACGAGGTCAAGACACCCAAACATGGCACGACTCGACGCGGCGCATCAGCGCCGCCCAACGCAAACGGCGCGCTCAGCGGCGCGCTCTGGTGTCGCCGATCACGCGGGCGGGCACTCCTGCCACGACTGCGTAATCAGCAACGCTTTCAGTGACGACGGCGCCCGCGCCGATAAGCGCTCCTTCGCCAATCGTGATTCCAGACATGATGGTTGCGCTCGTCCCGATGGACGCTGCGCGCTTCACTCGGGTTGTTTCGACTTTCCAGTCTGCTTCGGTCTGCAAGCTGCCATCGGCATTCGTAGCGCGTGGGTAACGGTCATTGATGAACATGACGCCGTGACCAATGAAGACTTCGTCTTCGATATGAACGCCCGCACAGATGAAGCTGTGCGACGAGATCTTGCATCGCGCGCCGATCATGACGTCTTTCTGGATCTCGACAAAGGTGCCGATCTTTGTGTCATCGCCCACCGTGCAACCATAAAGGTTCACCAGTGATGGATGAAATACCTTGACGTTCTCTCCGAGCTTTACGCTGTCGGCGATGGGCATTTTCGAAACCTTCCGATGCCTTTGAGCCTGTTGCTACAGACCCTCAGGTATTGCAAATGCTGCGATTGATAGTAGCGTGGCAGCGCGTACGCGTGCAGATCTTTGTCCCCCTAGTCGAAGCCTTGCAAGGTGACTTCGATAAGAGTATTGGCGGCCGGATCTGCCACATCAAAGACGCCAGACATGCAAGCCACACTGCTCCAGGGCAGCCTGCTCGTAGCGAGACTTCACGTCGATGAAACAACCGCCTCTGATGACCTTGCGACATAGGTCTTCAGCGGTCAACTCGTCATATTCCCTGTGCCCGACTGCGGCGACGATTGCATCGGCGCGCGGGAGTTCATCCCATGGCAGAAGACGCAAGCCAAACTCATGCATTGCCTCTTCAGGATCCGCGGTGGGATCGTGGACGAAGACCTCGGCGCCGAAACTGCGCAGCTCATTGATGACATCCACGACTTTGCTATTGCGCAAGTCCGCACAGTTCTCCTTGAACGTGAGGCCGAGCACGTTCACGCGGGCTCCTTTGATATAGCTGCCGTTGGCGATCATCTGCTTGATGGTCTGCTCGGCGATGTATTTGCCCATGCCGTCATTGATGCGACGACCCGCCGTGATGACCTGCGGGTGATAGCCCAGCATTTCTGCCTTGTGCGTGAGGTAGTACGGATCGACTCCGATGCAATGCCCGCCGACGAGGCCGGGTTTGAACCTCAGAAAGTTCCATTTGGTGCCGGCAGCTTCGAGCACTTCCGTCGTGTCGATGTTCATCTTCTCGAAGATGATGGCCAGCTCGTTCATCAGCGCAATATTGAGATCGCGCTGCGTGTTCTCAATGACCTTGCAAGCCTCGGCCGCCTTGATGCTGCTGCAGCGGTGAACGCCGGGCTTGACGACCATTTCATACAGGCTGGCCACCTTTTCGAGCGTCTGCGGCGTATCGCCCGCCACGACCTTCAGCACATTCGTCAGCATGTGTTCCCGGTCTCCTGGGTTGATGCGCTCGGGGCTATAGCCGACGAAGAAGTCGCGCTTCCATTGCCGCCCCGAAGTTTGTTCGAGAACGGGGATGCAGACCTCTTCCGTCGCACCGGGGTAGACGGTCGATTCGTAGACCACGGTCGCGCCAGGCTTGAGGTATGGTCCTACGGTCTTGCTTGCTCCGACCAAGGGGCCGAAGTCAGGAATGTGTGCACTATCCACGGGGGTGGGAACCGCCACGAGGATGAAGTCGGCCTCACGCAGAATCTCCGGGTTGCTTGTGTACTCCGCATGCACCGCGAGGCGCATCTCAGAATTCGGAATCTCGCGGGAAGGGTCCGAACCCGCGCGGCACTTGGCCACTTTCTCGTGGACGATATCGAAGCCGATGGTGCGGGTCGTCTTGCCAAACTCGACCACCAACGGCAGGCCAACATAGCCCAATCCAACTACTGCGACAGTCACCATGAAGGTTTCTCCTCGGGTGTGCGGAAGCAGTTTGCGAGCATTTTGAATTTCAAACGATCCCCGGGATAGGGGAGTGCTCACTCAACGCGGAACAGCTCGAGGCGCACTTGCCGCGCGCATTTGGTCATAAAAGGCCTGCGCATCCCCAATACTAGGGGGTGTCCTCAAGGATGTTTTAGGTGCAAGCGTCGTCAATCAGTCGAAGGACTCCACGCGACCCCGGCATAGCTCGAAGACTTTCGCCACGACCGCTTCAGCATTCGGGCCGTAGAGACACTGCGAAGGAAAGACGAGACTGTCGATTGCGACTTTGAGTGCCTGCAGAAGCTGATCGATTGCTGTATTCGCGTCGCCTGCGCGCAAGCCTGCAAGGACTGCGACGGCGACAAAGTCCGATCGGCGCAGCCTCTCGTCCTTGCCGTTCAGCTTAAGGGCCATACGGTCATGCGCAAGGCGAGGAAACACGCGGGTCGCCAGTGTGTCGTAGACGGGGGCGATACGAACCGAGTGGAATGCCTGCTCACCTGGATAAGCGATCTTGAGGATCGCCAGGTTCTTGAGGTGCATGTCCCCGTCCGCGATCAGCCAGGCAAAGAGTGCGCGCTGCAGCAGCAGGCGCATGTCCTCCTCGGGAGCGGTCGATAGCGGGCGGATCGCACGTGCCACTCGTTCAATCGTGCCGGCGTACTTGTCCTTCGGTTCGAGGCCAAGGACCGAACACATGTCTTCCATCGCCAGCATGAGCGTGTCCTGGGGACTGGTTCGGATATCGAAGCGCTCGACAATCAACGCTGGCAGCAGACCATCGGGCATGGTGACAAGAGCATTGTCCGGCACATCGAGCCCGGCGCCGCGTGCAAGCGCGAGACCGACCCACTCGACAAGTGGCAGGGATTCGAATCCGCTCGCTCCTGCGGGCTTGAGGATGTGAGTGAAGGGCAATCCAGTGGCAGGCTTGAGGACACCGTCTTCGCCCAGAAACATTGGCGCCTTGATCTGGACGCCCGAAAGCCGTGGCGTTTCTGCATTCTCGAAAAGTTTGGCGAGTCTGTGTTCGAAGTCATGATCGATGGCGCTGCGCCCCGGACCTGCGTAGGTTCCTGTGAACACGCCTCCGGACATGAAGGTGGAAAGCCGCGTCGAGAGGATGTCTGGCGGCAAGGTGGCGATCTCCGCGCTCCGCTCTGCGATTGTGATGTTGGACATGTACCGCTTGCCCTCGCGCAGCAGCACGCGTTCGTCGGGGTTCTTGAAGACGGATTCGAGCCAGCCTTCGGGCAGCAGCGAGACAATGAAGGGTGGCAAGCGGCCCGGCGTGGTCTGCCGGATGAGCGGAGGGAGATCGGGGCGGTCCTTGGTCTGGGACCAGCGCCATTCGAAACCGTCGTGGGATAACTCACCAAGCGGAACGCCATGCCAAGCGATCGTCAAAACAAAAGCCGCCTCGTTGCGGGTTGCGATCAAGGACGATCGTTGGAGCATGTACTTTTCTGCGCCCTCTCCTTCGCGATACCAGTCGTTCTCGCGGGCCAGCGCCCAAACTGCGTCGGCAGCCCTTTTGGGATCGCCGTACTCCTGGATCAGGCGTGTGGCGATGGCCTCGCGCATCGTCGCGTCGATCGACGCCGCGTGTTCGCTGCGCAGGCGAAACGCCTCCAGGAGGCGCTGCCGCCACGCCGAGACCGTGACCGGGAATTCGCCCTGGCTGTCGGCGACGACGGCGGAAGCGACGCCGGGATGCGCGGGGGCCTTGTTCTGGACGATTTCCAGGCTCCGAATGCGTGTGCGCTGGACGCGTAGTCCGGTCAGGTAGAGCCGCCCGTCAGGCGTCGGCCCGAGCAGCACCGCACTGGCGGCGGACAGGTACGCTCTGGGATAGAGATACCGCGCGATGCGCACGGCATGGCCGAGCACGACCCGGTCGATGTCATCGCCGGCATCGACGTAGATGCCCCGCATCAGCTGGACGAGCTTGCCCGTCTCAGCTAGGTAGTGGCTGCGGGTCTTGTCAATGCTCTCGCCGACGAGGTGGAGGGGCATGGCGCCTAACTTTCATGTACTTCAGATACGAGAAAGTTAGCACTCTAGAAGACGAGAAACAACAAAAATCTAACTTTCCCGCATTTAAAACACGCAAAAGTCGGAATTCCTCTCCGCCGGTTCGAAATACTCTCAGCCTCTTCAGTCCATCGATCGAGCCGGGTTGCCTGCCACTGGCCGGCCGGACTCCACGCTGCGCACGACGTTGCTGCCGAGTCCGACCAGCGCGCCGTTCCCAATCGTGATGCCATTCTTCAGGCTCGACCCGCTGCCGATGTAGCAGTTCTCGCCGATCACGGTGTTGCCCGCGACGGTGACGTTGGATCCGACGAGACTCCAGTCGCCGATGAGGGCGTCGTGGTGGATCACCGTGTTCGGCAGCACGCAGACGTGGTTGCCAATCACTGCGTTGCTCGTGATCACGACGCCCGCCATGATGAGAACGTTATGGCCGATCGACGCAAGGGGTGAAATGCGGGCCGTCGGATGCAAATGGAATCATGGCCTTGCCTCTCGGATGATGTTGACTGTTTCGCCTCTGCCGCGCATCGACTTGCTGGCGGCCTCTATGAGTTCGACGACCCGCAGGCCCAATTGCCCGTCCGTCTTGGGATGTTCACGATGCAATCGATGAAGTGCTCTCCTTCGACACGCAGCGCCTCGGTCACCGCCAGCTTGGGCGCCCACATGCCGCCGGTGCGATAGCCCACACGCATTTCCTGAATCGTTTCAGGATCGTCGGTGAAGCTCACCCCTTTGTCGTAAACCTTTATTAACTCGCTGGGCTCGAGGCCGTCGTAGGTGATCATCTTCTTGCTGCCGCCGACCAGCATTTGCCGGACCTTCACCGGTGCGAGCCAACTGACATTGGCGTGCGCAATCGTTCCCGACTCGTAGAAGAGCGTCACGTAAGCGAGATTCTCCGGGGTTCCGGGGAAATGGTTGGTGCCGCTCGCCGACACTGCCGCCGGGTGCTCGCCCAGCAAATAGTCGAGGATCGAGAAGTCATGGACCGCGAGGTCCGAGATCACGCTCACGCCGCGCTGAAACAAGCCGAGGGTCACGCGGATCGAGTCGTAGTAGTAGATGCGGCCAAGATCGCCGTTCCTGATGAGCTCGCCCATCCTCTCCACCGCGCCGGTGTAGATGAAGGTGTGGTCGATGAGCAGGACCCGGTTGCGTTGCTGCGCTTCGTCGACGAGCTGTCGAGCCTGCTTCGAGGTCTACGTCATCGGCTTTTCGAGCCACACGTGCTTGCCGGCGCGAAGCGCGGCCAGGCCAGTTCGAAGTGCGTGTTGACGGGGGTCGCGATGGCGATGGCGTCGATGGACGGATCGTTGAGAAGCTCGCGGAAATCAGTCGTGGTCTTGACTGCCGGGAATCGTTTTTGCACCACGGCGAGCTTGGCCGTGTCTACATCGGACACGGCAGCGACATTGGCTTCCGGGGTCTCTGCAAAGTTGCGAACGAGGTTGGGCCCCCAATACCCATACCCGACGATGCCAATATTGATCACTGCGTTATTCCCTTCGAGCTGTGGACATAGACTGCCGTGTTCGGGACGCGTGTCAGACCTTCGCGCAGGCAATTGCAATGTGATCATTGCCCGCACGAGGTCAAGACATCCAAACATGGCACGGCTCGACGCGGCGCATCAGCGCCTCCAAACGCAAACGGCGCGCTCTGGTGTCGTCGATCACGCGGGCGGGCACTCCTGCCACGACTGCGTAATCGGCAACGCTTTCAGTGACGACGGCGCCTGCGCCGATAAGCGCTCCTTCGCCAATCGTGATTCCAGACATGATGGTTGCGCTCGTCCCGATGGACGCGGCGCGCTTCACGCGGGTTGTTTCGACTTTCCAGTCTGCTTCGGTCTGCAAGCTGCCATCGGCATTCGTGGCGCGTGGGTAACGGTCGTTGATGAACATGACGCCGTGACCGATAAAAACGTCGTCTTCGATACGGACGCCTTCACAGATAAAGGTGTGCGACGAGATCTTGCATCGCGCGCCGATCATCACGTCTTTCTGGATCTCGACAAAGGTCCCGATCTTTGTGTAATCGCCCACCGTGCAACCGTAAAGGTTCACCAGTGATGGGTGGAAGACCTTGACGTTCTCTCCGAGACATCACACTGTCGGCGATGGGCATTTTCAGAAACCTTCCGATGCCTTTGAGCCCGCTGCTGCAGACCCTCACGTATTGCAAATGCTGCAATTGATAGTAGCGTCGCAGCGCGTGCAGATCTTTGTCCCCCTAGTCGAAGCCTTGCAAGGTGACTTCGTAATTTCAAACGATCCCCGGGATAGGGAAGTGCTCACTCAACGCGGAACAGCTCGAGGCGCACTTGCTGCGAGCATTTGGTCATCAAAAGGCCTGCTCATCCCCAGTACTAGGGGGTGTCCTCAAGGATGTTTTAGGTGCAATCTAGGAGTGCATGTCGATGTGAACTGCGATGCGCGGAACTTGGTGACAACGCCGAGTCTCGAAAGCTTGGGTTCTATCGCCACTCGCTGATAGTGGAATAAGCGGGGGAAGGTCATGAAGGGTAAACCAGAAGTGGTCCGGGGGGCTTCTGAGCCACCGCAATACGAGTTGCGTTTCAAGTCACTTTTCAGCGCGGGACATTCTTATGCATTCCCGTGCGACGCTGGCGGCCATGTGGACTTGGATGCATTGAGTGATGCGGCTCGCGAGAACTACTTGTACGCACGAACCGTCATTGGGCGCGAATACGCGCTTCCTGCCGTGATCCCCAACGAGGAACATTGACGGCTGACAAAGACGAGATGCGCAATCCGTGGACCGACGATGAATCGGTTCATGAGCCATTCATTTACCAAAGACAGAAGAAGGCGGCGTTCGGAGGAGATGGGTTCGACTTTTGCGAGACCCCTCACCCCAACCCTCTCCCCCCGCCGGGGGAGAGGGAGCCGAAATGCGTTACTTCGAAGCGGCCCACAGCGAGCTGGCCTGTATTGCTCCCTCGCCCCTTCGGGGAGAGGGCTGGGGTGAGGGGCTTGGGCCTCTGAGCAAACATGAACTTGTCCTCCGCACTAGCAGGCCCCGGCAAGAAAGGCAGCATGGAACAGGTATTGCCAGCGGTCTAGATCCGCTTTTGTTCGGAGGCGAGGACGCGGCTCTTGTGAATCGGCGTAGGGACCGTTGATGCCCAAACGATCATAGACAATCGCGACTTCGCATCTGGATCTGTCCCATGACCACTCATAACGACGCCCTCCAAATCGTGCTCGGCGAGGCCGGCCCCGTATTGACCCCACAGCAGAAGCGGTTCAACACCCTTGTGCGGCAGATTGAGCAGGTACGACAAACGCTGGCGGCGTGGCATGACAACAGCATCGCGTATCGGCAGGCCCATATCGAAGTGCTGGTGCCGCAGCAGACAGCGCTGCGAGCTGCACGCAGGGATTGGGTGTTTGCGCTGGACGCTCTGCTCGCGCGGACAGGTTGGACCAAGGCAGAGCGCGCCACGCTGGGCGAGCTGGTGTGCGACACGGCTGGCGAGCTGCTGCATTCGTGTGACGGCGACGAGGCGCTGGAAGCGCTGTTCGCCAAGCATGCCGAGGTCGACTTCGACACCGAACGGCAGGAGATGGTGCGGACCCTGAAGGACATGGCGGAAGCCATGACCGGCCTGGACCTGGGCGACGACGAAGGGATCCGAACCGATGCGGACCTGTTCGAACGCATGCAGCGAGGAATGCAGGAGCGAGTGGCGACAGAAGAGGCCGAACGTGACGCCAAGGCCGCGCGCAGTCGCAAGAGTGCCGCACAGCAGCGACGCGAAGCCGAGGCGCAGCAGGCCACGCAGTCCGTGCGCGAAATCTTCCGCAAGCTAGCGAGCGCCTTGCACCCGGACCGCGAGACGGATGCGCAGCAACGCGAGGTCAAGACCGCGCTGATGCAAAAGGTGAACCAGGCCTATGCGGCCAACGACCTCCTCACATTGCTGACGCTGCAACTGCAGATAGAGCAGATCGATTCAAACCACATCGCAAGCGCCAGCGTCGAGCGGCTGAAGCACTACAACAAGGTGCTGAGCGAGCAGTTGGCGGAACTGAAAGTGGAAGTCGACCGCGTCGAGATGAGGTTCCGGATCGACGTCGGTCTGGAGCCCGGGTGGGGAACGAACCCACGCAAACTGGGCCAGTTACTCGAGCAGAGCAGCCGTGAGTTGCGTGCCGAACTGAGCCAGCTGCAGCGCGACATAAGCATGCTGGCGGACGTGGCGGCAACCAAGCGCTGGCTCAAACGGCAGCGGCAATTGCTGAGCGACGCCGTGTTTGACTACCCTCTGTTTTAAACGATGCGGCGAGGGCCTGAGAGGCTTTCTCCGTTCGGGGTTCAAATAGCACTTGCTTGACGAATGTGGTTTGCCGCGTAGGACACGGACGACGCGAGATCGCGCTCGCGATACGGTGACGGCATCCACGTCTACGCTCATGCTTTGGCGCAACGACCATGGTGGTCGGAGTTGAGGATGACATGCGCAACCCTTGGACAACGAAGAATCCGTTCATGAGTATCTGGCTCAGTTCAGCCAACAAGGTGATGGGATCGGCACGAGGCCAGGCGACGGCTGCAGCGAAGCGTCAAGTGGCGTCGTTTCAGGCCGACGCGGCCAAGCAGGTCATCGATTTTTGGAGCGGCAAGACGATTGCACCGCCATCAAGGAAGAAGAGACCTCGCAGAGGCTGAAGCGGGCCTCGTAGCGGTATCAGAGGCTGAGAGTATTTCGATCATGCCCGCTCATCACGCCAAAAGCCCCCTGCTCGTCGTTGCAAATGCTCGCCATAGCCAAGCTATGGCTGCGCTTTG
>JAJKJU010000351.1 GCA_021153565.1 Rhizobacter sp. | reverse complement strand
CTCAGAGGCTGAGAGTATCTCGAGCGTGTCCTCAGGCTCGCACCAACTAACGGCGCCTCCACGGGGCCGTTTTTCATGGCTACGGGGCTACTCCTCTTCGGCCTCGATCTCGATTTGCACCGGCACGCATCCGACAGCTTCTGCCGTCACCGTCAGCCGCAGGGGTTCACCCACCGAGAGTTCGCGAGAGAAGCGATGGTCCAGTGTGTCGGTGGCGCCCGGGTTGTTGGTTTTGATGCGACGCGTCCACTGCAGCGCGCCGTTGGCAAACACGCTCATGCCGTGGGTGGCGGGTGTGTCGCCCTTGAGCGCGACGACGATGCGGCAGTAGACCTCTAACCGGCGGACACGGCCCGCGTCGGGCGGGACGCGCAGCTCGGCCACGCCGCCACCGGGTTTCTTCGTGCTCCAGCGTTCCGTCATCGAACTACCGAGACAGGATGCACGTCGATGCGACGCAAGGGCGCGCCAGCCTCCCTCGCCCGCAATTGCCCGCAGCCGGCGTCCACGTCCTGTCCCGCCGATTGACGCAGCTTGGTCAGGATGCCGCGCCGATGCAGCGAACGCGCGATCTCTGCCGCGCGTTCCCACGACGGACGCTTGAAGTCGAGATCGGCCACCGTGTTGTACGGAATCATGTTCATGATGGCGTACTTGCCCTTGAGCAGTCGGACGATGCCATCGAGTTCCTCGTCGCTGTCGTTGATGCCGTCAAGAAGCGTCCATTGGTACTGGATCGGATAGCCCGTCGCACGGGCGTAGCGTTCGCCAAGCTCGACCAGATCATCCGGCGAAATGCGCGGTGCGCGCGGCAGCAGCTTGGCACGCAGAGCCGCGCGGGTGGTGTGCAGCGAAAGCGCAAGCGCCGGCTTCACCGGGCCTTGCGGCAAGCGCTCGAAGACGCGTTCGTCGCCGACGGTCGAGAACACGATGTTCTTGTGCCCGATGGCGCCAGCCGTGCCGAGAAGCTCGATCGCTTCAAGCACGTTGTCGAGGTTGTGCGCGGGCTCGCCCATGCCCATGAACACGACCTTCTTCACCACACGCTTCGTCCGCGCCAATGCCACTTGCGCCACGATCTCGGCGCTGCCCACCTGACGCAACAGGCCGTCGCGGCCTGTCATGCAGAACACGCAGCCCACAGCGCAACCGACCTGCGTCGACACGCACAGCCCGTCGCGAGGCAACAGGACGCTCTCTACTGTCTGGCCGTCGGCCAGCTCGACGAGAAGCCGCGATGAACCGTCCTCACCCGGATGCTCGGAGCGCAGGCGGGCGAGCCCTTGCAGTTCATCAACCAGGGCCGGCAAGGCCTTGCGCAACTCCAGCGGCAAGAAATCCGCCGGCCGGCGGCGCCCGCTGTCTTGCGGCAGGGCTTGCGCCCACAGCCGCAGCACGCGCTGCTCATGGATGGGCTTGGCGCCGAGTTCGCGAAGGCGCTGGCGGACTTGTTGGATTCGCATGGAATTGCAAGTGTCGCGCATACTCGGGCATTCCACTCCACGCACGGTCTGCCTCCGGCAGGACTGGCACCCGACGATGCCCGGCTACGAAGTCAAGCACGAGCGCATCGCGATCGCAGGCGCCGATGACCTCCTCATCCGGTCGCTGTTCGACCGCCAACAGTTCTCCGATCCGCTCGGAGATGCGCTTCGCGTGGGCATCTCGTCCGCCGCTTGGCCGATCTTCGGCCTGGTGTGGCCGTCGGGCCTGCGCCTGGCTGCTCGCATGGCATTGCGGCCGGTCACCAGCGAACGGATCCTGGAAATCGGCTGCGGCCTCGCACTCGCAAGCCTCGTCGGCCATCGACGAGGCGCGGACATCACGGCGAGCGACTGCCACCCGCAAGCGGCGAAGTTCCTGCTCGAGAACGTGCGGCTGAACGATTTGTCGCCGCTCGAGTATCGGCACGGTCATTGGTCATCCGACGACACACCGCCCACGCAAGGCGAGGCGTCGGCCGTGTGTGTCGTCGCCGGGAAGTACGAGCTGATCATCGGCAGCGACCTGCTTTACGAACGCGACGACCGCGGGGCGCTCCCTGCGTTCATCGATCGCCATGCAGGCCCCGAGGCCGAGGTGTGGATCGTCGACCCCGACCGGGGAAATCGCGCGGCGTTCAACCGGCAGATGGCAGCATTGGGTTTCGTGCTGCGCGAGGAGCGGCTCGACATGGCGGCGACCGAGGACGCCGCTGCTTACAAGGGCCGATTGCTGATCTATCGACGGGCAATCCAGTAGGGTGGGCAAAGCGAAGCGTGCCCACGCGGTGGTGACTCAAATCAGTTCGATGGTCCGCCCCGTGGGCACGCTACGCTTTGCCCACCCTACGAAAACCACTGCAGGAGACGCGATGCAACTCGAAGGTTCATGCCACTGCGGCAGCGTGAGGTTCTCCGTCGAATCGGCTCAGCCTTATCCGTTCATGCGCTGCTACTGCTCGATCTGCCGCAAGACGGCGGGTGGGGGCGGGTATGCCATCAATCTCGGCGCCAACTTCAAGACGCTGAAGGTGAAGGGCAAGCGTTGCTTGCGCGTGTACCAGGCGCAGATGGACCAGGGCGACGGGACGACGCATGCCAGCACCGGACGACGGCACTTTTGCGGCAAATGCGGGAGCGCACTGTGGTTGTGGGATCCGAACTGGCCTGATCTCGTGCATCCGCATGCGAGCGCCATAGACACGCCATTGCCGAAGCCGCCGGAGCACGTGCACATCATGTTGGGGTCGCGAGCGCCGTGGTGTGAACCGGAAGGAAAGCGCGGCGACGCAAAATTCGACGGGTACCCTGACATGTCACTCGCCGAATGGCATGAGAGGCGCGGATTGAGAGGCTGAGATCATCACGCCAAAAGCCCCTTGCTCGTCGTTGCAAATGTTCGCCATGCACGAGCTATGGCTGCGCTTTGCGCCTAGATCAGGCGCCTTTTGACGTGCTACTCGGACACGCTCGAAATACTCTCAACCTCTCAGCAAGCCACCGGCGCTCCGGCCGCGAACACCTTCAACTCGCCAGGGTTGAAATAAGTCCACTCCTCGTTGCGCGTGAGTGGCTCCGTCACCACCACGGCCACGCGGTCCGATGCCGTCGTGAGTTTGGCGAAGTCGACGCTGATGTCGTCGTCTTGCAGCTTTGCTTCACGAAACGGATGCTGACGAACGAGATAGCAAAGCTTTGTCGAGCAGTGCGCCCACAGCGCTTCGCCGTTGCTCAGCATGAAGTTGAAGGTGCCATGCGAGGCGATCTGCGGCACGAGTTCGCGCAGCGTGGAGGTGAGTTCGGGAATCGACGGCACGCTCGCATGAGCCTTGGACAGCTCCTGCATCAGCCAGCAGAAGGCCAGCTCGCTGTCGGTATTGCCCACGGGCTTGAATGAGGAATGCAGGCGCGGTGAAAAATGCTTGAGGTCGCCGTTGTGCGCAAAGACCCAGTAGCGCCCCCACAGCTCGCGCTGGAACGGGTGCGTGTTCTCAAGCGCCACGCGGCCCTGCGTCGCCTTGCGGATGTGCGCAATGATGTTGTCGCTGCGGATCGGGTAGCGGCGCACCATGTCTGCCACTGGCGAGGTGCGCGCGCTTTGCGCATCGACAAAGAGCCGAACACCCGAGCCCTCGAAGAAGGCGATGCCGAACCCGTCCTTGTGCTCCTCGGCCCGCGTGCAAAAGCCGGTGAAGCTGAACACGATGTCGGTCGGCGTGTTGCCGTTCATTCCGAGGAGTTGGCACATGGGGTTGAAGTGAAACGTGAATTTTGAAATGCGGGATTGGCGACGTGGAGGTCGTCGCAGGATGGCACCTTTCACCCTCACATCTCATGTTTCACAAAGCAAGGCTCACAAAGCAAGGCCTATTCGGTGAACAGACGCAACATCCCATTGAACGACATCAGGTTCCCAGGGTTGCTTGTCTCATTGAGCACGCCGCTCATGCGACGCAGCAGACGATCGCTTTTCTTCGCACGCCAGATCAGCAGATCGGCCAGCCAGGGATGGCGGTTGACGAAGTTGGCCTTGGCATAGAGATCGAAGCGCGGCTTGAGTGCGGTGAGTCCGGCTTCGTAGTGGGCCCTGACCTTGGCGTCGTCAAGCCCTTGCGACTTGCCTTCCAGGATGGCGTCTGCCGCGAGGATGCCGGTTTCGAGCGCCTTGCCGATGCCCTCTCCGCTGAACGAATACGTGCTGCCGGCCGCTTCACCGGTAACGATGAGGCCGGGCCGCGAGTACTTCGCGCCGTCGAGCGTGCAGCGCAACGGCGCGCCCTTCAGGTGGCTGACCCACTCACCGCCTTTGAGCAGATCGCGCGCCGGGGCATACACGCGCGTGAAGTCGTCGAAGATCTCGCGCAAGTTGCCTTCCTTCTTCGTGAGCTTGCCGTCCTTGTGCTCGTCGTGGCTGTCCGCAATGCCCACGCCGATGTTGAAGACGCCGTCGCGGCACGGAAAGATCCAGCCGTAACCCGGGCTCACGGCGCGGTGCCAGACGATCTCGAGCTTGTCGATGCGGCCGACCATCTTGTCGTTCTTCACATAGCCGCGAAGAGCCACGCCGCTGGGCGTGTGGCGGCTGGACATGCCCGCGGCGATCAGCGCCTGCGGCACGGCGCCGGTGGCGAGCAGGGTCCACTTGGCACGGATCTCGTGGGTGGCGTCGCCCGCTTTCAATTGCGCGCCGACGACGCGTCCGCCTTCTTCGATCGGCGCGGCGAATCGCACGGGGGCGAACATGCGGGCACCGGCTTTCGCTGCCGCCCGCACGAGGATGAAATCGAGTTCCTTGCGCGGCAGCACCGCAAGCGTTCCCGGCACGTCGACGCGCCCGCCACGCGGGCCGATGCAGCCGATGTGGCCTGCAGGCTGCGCGAGCGTTATCACTTCATCGAGCACGCCCAGCTTGCGCAAGGCGTTATGCGCATCGGGAATGAGCCCATCCCCGCAGACCTTGTCCCGCGGGAAGGTGTGCTGATCGATCAGCACCACGTCGAGGCCGGCACCGGCCAGTGTGGCCGCCGCTGCGCTGCCTGCCGGGCCCGCACCAATCACGAGGACGTCGCATGTCGCGGGGAGCGCGTCGTGCGTGGCGTTCAGACGGTCTGTGTGGCGGGTGACGATGGAATCGAGGCTCATGGCGGGATATTGGAGGAAGACCCGACAAGGATACCGAAGGCCGGGACTTCACTCGCTTCGTCTTTTCATAGAGCACTTCGTGGCGTGCCGTACACCCCGTGCATCCGCACCATACGATTGTTGTCCCTTCACCGAGGACGGGCACATGAGACGAATTGACAGGGCCGACAATCAAACGGCAGACGCGGCTTCGCCCCCGAGCGAAGGCTCATCAGTCTCGGGGCCCTCGTCGACTCAATTCGACGCACCCGCGGCGCTTCGCCGGCGTACGGACTCGGGATACGTGGCTGGGCACGATCGTGCTGATGTCGCGCCACGCCAAGCCGGCTTGCTGCCACCGAGTGGCCCTGACGTCCCGTTGTCCGGCGCCAACCCTGTCGCGCCGCACGTCGGCCCGTCCAGTCCGCTGCCCGCAGCAAGGCTGCACTCGGTGGACGAAGCAACCTCAGAGGCGCACTTGCTGCGGCCAGGGGCCGATACCTTGGGCAACGTTGGCGCTGCATTGCCGTTCACCTATGAGCCAGGAGCAGCACCTTTCGAACAGCTCCCACCGGAGTGTCAGCGGGAGATCCTGGGCCGCTTGCCGAGCGACGCACCTTCGAGGGCCCGAAGTCTGATCGCCCTGTCGGAGACGTCTAGCGCTCTACGGAACTTGGTGCGAGGAGTCGACGCCTTCCCCGAATACCAACAGCTTGGCCGCCTGATGCAAGCCGCTGAACGTCATGTCAGCAACTGCAGCCAGCTCACCCCAGACCGTGTTAAGACGTTTGCATCCCTGCTCGGACTCTTGAGCCCGCAGCAGCAGCAAGACCTTGTGTCCGCCACGATCAGCTTCGCCAATAGCCAAGAAAAGTCCGCTGCGATAGCCGCGCTGGGCCCGAAAGTGGCACATCTGAGCGAGGACCAGCGCGAGAGACTCGTCGTCGCCACCATCGGCCTCGATGAGGACAATCTCAAAGCTCCTGCGATAAAGGAGCTCGGCGCGAAAGCGGCGCATCTGAACGATTCCCAGCGCGAGAGACTCGTCGCCGCTGCCATACGCCTCGGTGACCCCTTCGACAAGGCTTATGCGATGGCCGGACTGTGCTCAGGAATGGCACATCTGAGCGTGGACCTGCGCGAGTCCCTCGTCACCGCTGCCCTCGGCGTCGCCTTGGACTACTACCTGGCTGATGCTATCGCCGGACTGGGCGCGGGAATGGCACATTTGAGCGATTCCCAGCGCGAGAGACTTGTCGCAGCAGCCATGGGCGACGCCGATGACGTCGACAAGGCTGATGTGATAGCCGGACTGGGCGCGGGAATGGCACATTTGAGCGATTCCCAGCGCGAGAGACTCGTCGCCGCTGCCATCGGCCTCGCCGATGACGTCAACAAGGCTCCTGCGATAGCCGGACTGGGCGCGGGAGCGGCGCATCTGAACGATTCCCAGCGCGAGAGACTCGTCGCAGCAGCCATCGGCTTCGCCGATGACGGCGAAAAGGCTTGTGCGATAACCGGACTGCTCTCAGGAATGGCGCATCTGAGCGTGGACCAGCGCGAGCGCCTCGTCACCGTTGCCACCGGCGTCGCCTTGGGCCGCTACCAGGCTGATGCGATAGCCAGAATGAGCGCAGGAATGGCACATTTGAACGATTCCCAGCGCGAGAGGATCGTCGCCGCTGCCATCGGCCTCGCCAATGACGGCGACAAGGCTACTGCCATAGCCGGACTGGGCGCGGGAGCAGCGCATCTGAACGATTCCCAGCACAAGAGACTCGTCGCCGCTGCCATCGGCCTCCGCTGGGGTTTCCAAAAGTCTAAGGCGATAAATGGGCTGAGCGCGGGAGCGGCGCATCTGAGCGATCCCCTGCGCGAGGGACTCGTCGTCGCCGCAATCGGCCTTAGCGATGACGATCACAAAGCTGATGCGATAGCCGGAATGGGCGCGGGAGTGGCGCATCTGAGCGTGGACCAGCACGAGCGCCTCGTCGCCGCCGCGATCAGCTTGGACGATGACCACGCCAAAGCCCGGGCGATAGCCGGACTGGCCGCTTCTATTTCCTGAGAGGGCGCAGTGTTGGATCCACATCGGGGTTGACGATTCTTCAGCCGCATCGCGATACCCGGACCGCCGAATGAACGGCGACTGTCTCTCGCTCGACGGGCGAGGAAGCTGGTGCGACAAGGTCTTCGTCGAGCCGGCCAAGGCGCTTCGTCTTTTCATAGAGCGCTTCGCGGCATGCCGTACACGCGGTGCATCCGCACCATACGATGGTTGCTTCTTCGCCGAGGACAGGCACATGACACGAATTGACGGGGCCGGCAAACGACCGGCAGACGCGGCTTCGCCTACGAGCGAAGGCTCATCAGTCTCGCGGCCGTCGTCGACTCAATTCGCCGCACCCGAGGCGCTTCGTCGGCGTACGGACTCCGGATACGTGCCTGGGCACGATCGTGCTGATGTCGCACCACGCCAAGCCGGCTTGCCGCCACCGGGTGCCGCCGACGTCCCGTTGTCCGACGCCAACCCAGTAGCGCCGCAGGTCGGCCCGTCCAGCCCGCTGGCTGCACTCGGTGCACGGTCCGGTAGGAGCTGTTCGAAAGGTGCTGCTCCTGGCTCATAGGTGAACGCCAATGCCAGCGCCGATGTTGCCCAAGGTATCGGCCCCTGGCCGCAGCAAGTGCGCCTTTGAGGGCGCTTCATCTCGCGAAGCCGGTGCAGCGCCGCGATGCTGAATGCGTTCGACATCGGATTCGGCGCCTGCGGCAGGAACGCCGGTTTCGTGAATGCCGGCATGCGGGTCATGCCATCCGTGCTCGACAACGTCTTCGCCGAGTCGGCCAAGGCGCTTCGTGTATTCATAGAGCACTTCGCGGCGTGCCATACACCCAGTGCATCCGCACCATACGATTGTTGCTTCTTCACCGAGGACAGGCACATGACACGAATTGACAGGGCCGACAAACAAACGGCAGACGCGGCTTCGCCCACGAGCGAAGGCTCATCAGTCTCGCGGCCCTCATCGACTCAATTCGCCGCACCCGAGGCGCTCCGCCGGCGTACGGACTCAGCATCCTTGGCTGGGCAGGATCGTGCTGATGTCGCGCCACGCCAAGCCGGCTGGCTGCCACCGAGTGGCGCCGACGTCCCGTTGTCCGACGCCAACCCTGTCGCGCCGCACGTCGGCCCGTCCAGCCCGCTGCCTGCAGCAAGGCTGCACTCGGTGCACGAAGCGACCTCAGATGCGCACTTGCTGCGGCCTGGGGCCGATACCTTGGGCGAGATCGGCGCTGAATCGCCGTCCACCAATCAGCCAAGAGCAACAACTTTCGAACAGCTAATACCGGACCTTCAGCTGAAGATCCTGGGCCACTTGCCGAGCGACGCACCTTCGAAGGCCCGAAGTCTGATCGCCCTGTCGGGGACGTCTCGCGCTCTACGGGAGTTGGTGCAGGGAGTCGACTACTTCCCCAAATACCGACTGCTTGGTCGCCTGATGCAAGCCGCTGAACGTCATGTCAGCAACTGCAGGCGGCTCACCCCCCTGCTCACCCCCAATCTTGTTGAATCGTTTGCATCCATGCTCAAACTCTTGCGGCCGGAGCAGCAAGGACGCCTTGTGTCCGCCACGACCGGCTTCGCCAATCGCCACGACAAGGCCGCTGCGATAGCCGCGCTGAGCGCGAACGTGGCGCATCTGAGCAAGGGCCTGCGCGAGACACTCGTCGGCGCCGCCCTCGGCCTCGCCAATGACGGCGACAAGGCTCGTGCGATATCCAGACTGGGCGCAGAAATAGCGCATTTGAGCGTGGACCTGCGCGAGGAGCTCGTCGCCGCTGCCCTCGGCCTCGGCGATGACCGCGAGAAGGCTGTTGCGATGGCCGGACTGGGCGCAGGAATGGCACATTTGAGCGTGGGCCTGCGTGAGAGACTCGTCACCGTCGCCCTCGGCCTCACCTCGAGATACTGCCAGGCTGTTGCGATGTCCGGACTGTGCGCAGGAATGGCACATTTGAGCGTGGACCTGCGCAAGCGCCTCGTCACCGCTGCCTTCGACCTCACCTCGGGCGACGAACAAACTCATGCGATGGCCGGACTGATCGCAGGAATCGCACATTTGAGCGATTCCCAGCGCGAGAGACTCGTCGTCGCTGCCATCGGCCTCGCCAATGACGGCGTCAAGGCTAATGCGATAGCCGGACTGGGCGCGGGAGCGGTGCATCTGAGCGGCCCCTTGCACGGGAAGCTCGTCGTCGCCGCCATCGGCATCGGCAATGACTGCTTCAAGGCTATTGCGATAGCCGGATTGGGCGCGGGAGCGGCGCATCTGAGCGGTTCCCTGCTCGAGAAGCTCGTCGTCGCCGCCATCGGCCTCGGCCATGACGCCTTCAAGGCTATTGCAATAGCCGGACTGGGCGCGCGAGCGGCGCATCTGAGCGACTATTCCCTGCGCGAGAAGCTCGTCGTCGCCGCCATCGGCCTCGGCGATGGCGTCTCCCAGGCTCATGCGATAGCCGGACTGGGTGCGGGAGCGGCGCATCTGAACGTAGACCAGCTCGAGAAACTCGTCCTTTCCGCCATCGGCCTTAGCGTTGACCGCTGCAAAGCTCAAGCGATAGCCGGACTGGGCGCGGGAGTGGCGCATCTGAACGTGGACCAGCGCGAGCGCCTCGTCACCGCCGCAATCAGCTTGGACGATGACCACGCCAAAGCCCGGGCGATAGGCGGACTGGCCGCTTCTATTTCCTGAGAGGGCGCAGTGTTGGATTCACCTCGGGGTTGACGATTCTTCAGCCGCATCGCGATACCCGGACCGCCGAATGAACGGCGACTGTCTCTCGCCTTACCTCGCCCGCCAACCCTTGTTCATCGCGGCACGTTCCGCCTGTCCATCCAGCGGACTTCCCTGGATCTGCTCGTCCATCACCTTCATCACCGCCGCAGGTACCGGCGAGGCGGCCATGCGCAGGTTGGCATCGCTCGACGGTTTCGGCTTGTTCTGCTCGACGACGCGCAGCACCCAATCGTTGCCGGTCCTGCAGGCGAGGCCATCGGTGCCTGCTGACTTGACAGTGAAGCTGCGGCAGTACTCATCGGCCTTGGAGACGTAGCTCAGGCCAATCTTCACCGGCGCATCAGACGTTTGGGCACTGGCGAGCTGCGTCGAAAGCGCCTGGGCGAGTTGGCCGTGAGCGACCAGGTGGCCGTCCTGGCTGGCAATGTCATCACCGGCGGTCGACAGCCACGCGCTGTGGCCCGCGAAGATACCCACCGCCAGACACGCAGCCATGCCGCCCCAGTGTTTCCATGACCAGTCGTTGGCCGCGCCAGCGGGGAGCTTTTCCGCCTCGGCCGCCCTTCGCCTGGCCCGTACCGACGCGAGCTTGAGCACCTTGGCCTTGGGCAGCGGCATCGGGGCCTGCGTCGCAGCCACGAGGCGCGATGGAACCGGTTCGTCGAGCAAGGGGGCATAGGCGGTTCCGAGCAGCGCCCGCAAGGCACGCTGCTCTTCAATGAGTTTCGCCAGCTCCGGATCGGCAGCCATCGCGGCCTCGATCTGGGCCGAGCCCGCCGGGTCGAGCTCGTTGTCGACGTAGGCGTAGAGGGTCTCTGGCGGGATGTGATGCTTGCTCATGCGGTTGCCCCCTTTGGTCCGGCGAGAATCGCCTGCAGACTCTCTCGCGCTCGGGCCAGGCGGCTTGTGAGCGTACCGATGGGAATTCCCAGAACTTCCGAGGCTTCCTTGTAGGGCAGCCCCTCGATCAACACGAGGCCCACCGCCATGCGCTGGTCCTCGCTCAACTGCTCCATGGCGCGCGCCACGTCCATGCGTACGTTTTGCCGGTCGGCCGGCCACTCGCCCGCGGACTGGCCGACGTTTTCGCCGGCCTCTTCGGGCAGAAAGAGGGCATCGCGTCGCACGCGCGAGCGTACTTCGTCGATCCAGGCGTTCTTCATGATCATGAACATCCAGCTGTCCAGTCGCGTTCCCGGCTGCCACTGGTCGAGCCGAAACAGCGCGCGCTCGATGGACAGTTGCACCAAGTCATCGGCATCCTCGCGGTGACGGGTGATCGTCCTGGCGAAACGGCGCAGTCGCGGCAGCAGGGCCACCACTTCCTTGCGAAGCTCGTCATGGGAATCATTCATGCCTTGTGGGGTTGAACGACGGGAGGGCGGATTTTCTTCCATCCCTGAAACGTTATTGGAAATACCCGGGCCGGGTTTGCCGATGTCGGCGCCCCCGTCCCGGACAAAACACCTGGGCTATTAACTAAGATGCTTCCAATGGACAGGATTTTGTCGTTCATCGCAAGCGCGATCGTCTCGACCGCGCCGCTGCTCGCACAGGCGCAGTTGCGCCTGCCTTCACTCTCAAACTTGCCGAATCTTTCCACTCTGAGCCTGCCCAATCCTGGTCAATTGACGCAACAGGCACGTCGAGATGTTGCGCCGGCGGTCGATCTGACACGGCTTCGCCAGCAGCGCATCGGCGAGATGCTGCGGCAGCGCAGCGAATTGATCGAGGCCGATCCTGCCGGTGAGCCGATGGTGCGCAGCGAGCTGGTACTGAGTTCGCCATCTGAATCCTTGATGACAGCTGCCCGCGGCGAAGGGTTCACCGTCTCACGTGAGCGGACGCTGGACAGCCTCGATCTTCAGTTCGTGACCGTGCGCGCCCCGACGGGGTGGGACACGCCCCGCGCATTGCGCCGCCTGCAGGAACTCGACCCCAAGGCCACCGTGGATTTCAATCACCTTTACCTTGAAAGTGGGGAGCTTGGGCCGAGGGCCGCGGCGCGCCCTGCTTCCGCGAGTGCGCCCTTGCCCGCTTTGCCGGGACCGAAATTCAAGGTCGGCCTCATCGACGGCGGCGTGGAAACCCAGCACGCGGCACTGCGCGAAGCCAGCATCCACGCCTGGGGCTGTGGCGGTACCAAGATCGCGAGCGCCCACGGCACGGCAGTAGCGTCACTACTCGTTGGGCACGCGGATCGATTTCGAAGTGCTGCGCCACAGGCCACGCTCTACGCTGCAGACGTGTATTGCAATGACCCGATCGGGGGTTCGATCGAAGCCGTTGCAGCAGCGCTCGCGTGGCTTTTGAGCGAAGAAGTGCCGGTCGTTAACATCAGCCTCGTCGGCCCCGCGAACCGGACTTTGGAACAGGTGGTGAAGAGGGCGACGGCCAAGGGAATGCTGATTGTCGCCGCGGTAGGCAATGACGGGCCGGCTTCGCCACCGCTTTATCCCGCGGCCTATGCGGATGTGGTGGCCGTGACGGCCATCGATGCGCGCGGCCTGGTCATTCCCGAGGCCTGCCGGGGACCGCACGTGGCGTTTGCCGCTCCGGGCTCGGACATGGCAGTGGCACATGCCGCTTCCAATGGATTCACCATCGCGCGCGGGACCTCGTTCGCTTCGCCGCTGGTGGCCGGAATTCTTGCGGCATCGGTGCATATGCCCGACTCGTCAGCCGCTCAGCTTGCCGTGGTGGCACTCGCCCGCCGCGCCGCCGATGCCGGCGCTCCGGGCCGCGATGCGGTCTATGGCTACGGCATCGTCGCGCGCGAATTGCGTACTGAACCCGCATTTGTGATGGCGCACTGACTTCGGTCCGCCAGTGCAAATCAAAAAAAAGATGTGACTCGACGGAAGAACTCAGCTTCCGCCCTCGTTGTACCTCTCAAGCACCGCGGATGGGCCGCGGCGTTAGAAACAGCAAAAGTTGGAGTCACACCATGATCAAGCATCGCCACATCCTCGCCAGCGCCACCCTCCTGGCTGCACTCATCGCCTCGGCTTTTCCGGCGCAGGCCGGCCTCATCGGCGGCGTCGGCGGCGTCGGCGGCGGGCTCACTGGCGGCATCGGCCCCATGGGCGGATCTTTCAACGGCACATTCAACGGACAGGGCTCGCTTAGCACCCCATCGGCGCGCTTGGCCATCGACAAGGCACGAGACACCACCACCAACGTGAAGGACCAGGCGACGGTCAAGGCTGGTGCGGTCAAGGACACCACTGCCGAGAAGGCCGCTTCAGCGAGGGACCAAGCTGCGTCAGCGTCCGTACAGGCACGCGGCACAGCGCAGTCCAAGGCCGGCCAAACCCAGGGTGCCGTGCAAGACACACGCAAATCGGCACAAGCCACTGGCAGCGCTGCAGGCATGGGCGCGGCACAAGCGGAAAAAAATGCGTCGACGACCAAGCCGAGCGGCTCTTTCGACGGCTCAGCAGCGGGCGCCTTGGCCGGCAGCGCGGGCACAAACACGAATGCATCGTCGGCCAGTGACGCCGCCACGGCCGCCAGCAAATCGGGCGCTGGTTTCGGCACATCGGGCAAGGCTGACGCCGCGACCCGCAAGACCAACGCCTTCGGATCGGCCGACGGCAATGCATCCACCGACGGCCATGCGACAAGCGTCGGCGGATCGATCAACGGATCAACTCAGCGCTGACCACAGTGAGGGGTCTTCCAAATCACACCCCGGATTTCCGTCAAGCCAGCCCCACGGCCTCCCCATCGCCCGCACCTGCTCGATCCCTCCGCGCCCCCCCCTTTGGCGATGAAGAGGCGGGGTTGACGCATGACAAGTTCATGTTGCTCGGAGGCCCAGGCCCCTCACCCCAGCCCTCTCCCCGAAGGGGCGAGGGAGCAATACAGGCCAGCTCGCTGTGGCCCGCTTCGAAGTAACGCATCTCGGCTCCCTCTTCCCCGGCGCCCCAGAGGGGAGAGGAGCCAATACAAGACCTTGAAGGTGCGTTTCAGCCTCTCAGTCATGGCGCGAGATGCGAAGATACCTTCAGCATCTCGCGCCTTTGGTTTGTGCGTGGGCTGATCGATCAACCCTTCGCCTTCACCTTCAGCCGCCACGCATGCAGCAGCGGCTCGGTATATCCGCTCGGCTGCTCCACACCCTTGAAGATCAGGTCGCGCGCCGCCCGGTACGCGTCGGACGACTCGAAGTTCGCAGCCATCGGCTTGTAGAGCGGATCGCCCGCGTTCTGACCGTCCACGATTGCAGCCATGCGTTGCAGCGTCTGTTCCACCTGAGTGGCACTGACGACGCCATGCAAAAGCCAGTTCGCAATGTGCTGGCTGCTGATGCGCAAGGTCGCGCGGTCTTCCATCAGGCCGACGTTGTGAATGTCGGGAACCTTGGAGCAGCCCACGCCTTGATCGACCCAGCGCACGACATAACCGAGGATGCCTTGCGTGTTGTTGTCGAGTTCTTGCTGAACCTCGACCGCCGACCACTTGGCTTGCGCCACCACCGGAATCTGCAGCAGATTCGCAAGAATGGCATCCCGTTCGGCGTTGGCGTCGATCTTCTCAAGATCCTTCTGCACGTCCCACACATTGACGCGGTGGTAGTGCAGCGCGTGCAAGGTCGCCGCCGTGGGCGACGGCACCCAAGCGGTGTT
This sequence comes from Rhizobacter sp., assembly GCA_021153565.1. Taxonomy (GTDB): domain Bacteria; phylum Pseudomonadota; class Gammaproteobacteria; order Burkholderiales; family Burkholderiaceae_C; genus Albitalea. The sequence goes on along the minus strand of JAJKJU010000351.1, from coordinate 9,960 downwards.
GGCACCAGCCTTGGGGTGCGCGATCTTCTGTTCCAGCATGGCGGCCATCAGGTCCGGCATTGGCCACATGCCCTTGCCGATCTGCGCGCGCCCGCGCAGGCCGCAGCTCAATCCGACCAGCACGTTGCTGCGCTCGTAGGCCTGGATCCACGCGCTCGTCTTCATGTCGCCCTTGCGGAACATCGGACCCGCATGCATCGCCGTGTGCATCTCGTCGCCGGTGCGGTCGAGGAAGCCGGTATTGATGAAAGCGACACGCGCGCTCGCTTCGGCAATGCAGGCCTTGAGGTTCACGCTGGTGCGGCGCTCTTCGTCCATGATGCCCAGCTTGACGGTGTTCTCGGGCAGGCCCAGCAGCGTCTCGACACGGCCGAAGAGTTCGCTGGCGAAGGCCACTTCCTTCGGGCCGTGCATCTTGGGCTTCACGATGTAGATCGAGCCCGTGCGCGAATTACCGCGGCGCCTGAGGTCGACCATGGCGATGGTCACGGTGATGACCGCGTCGAGGATGCCTTCAGGAATTTCCTTGCTGCCCGAATAGAGGATGGCGGGGTTGGTCATCAGGTGACCGACATTGCGCACGAACATCAATGAGCGACCGTGCAGTGTGACGGGCTTGCCGTCGGCGCCGGTGTATTGGCGATCTGGATTGAGGCCGCGCACAAAAGTCTTGCCACCCTTGCTCACTTCTTCAGTGAGCGTTCCCTGCAGGATGCCCAGCCAGTTGCCATAGCCGAGCACCTTGTCTTGCGCATCCACCACTGCAACTGAGTCTTCGAGGTCGAGGATGGTCGAAAGCGCTGCTTCGAGCACCACGTCGCTGATGCCGGCCGGGTCGGTCTTGCCGATCACGGTGCTGCGGTCGATCTGGATGTCGAGGTGCAGGCCGTTGTGCCTGAGCAGCACGGAAGATGGTGCGGATGCATCGCCTTGGTAGCCCACGAACTGAGACCCATCGACCAATGCCGTGCTGCCGTCGCGAGTGCCGACGACCAGCTTTCCGCCTTCGACGCGGTAGGCGATCGCGTCCTTGTGGGAGCCGCTGCCGAGTGGTGCCGCCTGGTCCAATACCTCGCGTGCGAACTCGATCACCTTTGCGCCGCGCACTGGGTTGTAGCCCTTGCCCTTTTCGGCACCGCCCGATTCGGGAATGGCGTCCGTTCCATAGAGCGCGTCATAGAGCGAACCCCAGCGCGCGTTCGCAGCATTCAGCGCATAGCGTGCATTGAGGATAGGGACCACCAATTGCGGGCCGGCCTGCAACGCGAGTTCCGAATCGACATTCGACGTCGTCGCAGTCACCGTCGTGGGCTGCGGCACGAGGTAGCCAATCTTTTCCAGGAAGCCGCGGTAGGCCGGCATGTCAGCGATCGGGCCGGGATGCGACTTGTGCCACTGATCAATCTCGGCCTGCAGCCGCTCACGCTCGGCGAGCAGCGCGACGTTCTTGGGCGCAAGCTCATGGACGATCGCGTCGAAGCCCCTCCAGAAGGACGCGCTGTCGACGCCGGTAGCGGGCAGTACCTTGTCTTCGATGAAGCGGTGCAATTCGCAAGCGACTTGGAGACGGTGGACGTTGGTTCGTGCGGTCATTTCGTGCAGCCCATGAAAAGTAAAAAAGGATGGCGCGGCCCCCTGGGCGAACCGCGCCTTGGTTGCGACTGTATTCCCTACCCGGGCGGCTATTCCCTACACAAAGTGCGCTTGATCAATGACTTTTCGGCCTGGAATGGGGCCCTCATTCGCCTCGGTCCCAAGGCGCCACGCCGTCGTGCGTTGGATGAGGCCGATCTGCTGCAACGAGGCAGCCGCCGCAAGCTTGTGCTGCGGAGGTGCCGCAATATAGTTCGATTGAATACCGTCAAGAAAACTGGAAAGCCTGCATGCCCGTGCCCCCTTCACTTTCAGTCCTCATCAGCAAGGCCGGTCCGCGCGACGGTTTGCAAAGCGCATTGCGCCCCGTGCCCACTGCCGACAAGGCTTGCCAGCCCTTCGAACCCATCTACGGCATGACAACCAACGCTGGTGTGCCGAAAGGCTTCGTGAAAGGGACGGCTCGTGTCTGAGGCGATAGAAGAACAAGCCCTGCCGCTGGCCGGCATCCGCGTCGTCGAGTTCACCCACATGGTGATGGGCCCGAGCTGCGGCCTCATCCTCGGCGACCTCGGCGCGGAAGTCATCAAGGTCGAGCCGCTCACCGGCGACAACACGCGCAGGCTGCTCGGCGCCGGCGCGGGATTCTTCCCCATGTTCAACCGCAACAAAAAGAGCATGGCAATCAACACCAAGGACCCGCGCGGCATCGAGCTCGTGCTCAAGCTCGTCGCCACCGCCGATGTGTTCAGCGAGAACTTCAAGTCAGGCTCGATGGGCAAGCTGGGGCTGGATCACGTTTCCCTGTCTGCGCTGAACCTCGGGCTCATCTACGTGTCGCACAAGGGCTTCCTGCCCGGGCCCTACGAGCACCGCACCGCCCTCGACGAGGTCGTGCAGATGATGGGCGGACTTGCCTACATGACCGGCCCCGAAGGCCAACCCTTGCGCGCCGGCTCCAGCGTCAACGACATCATGGGCGGCATGTTCGGAGCCATCGGCGCGCTGGCTGCCCTTCAACAGCGCCACCGCACCGGCCGCGGACAGGAAGTGCAGAGCGCGCTCTTCGAGAACAACGTGCTGCTCGTCGCGCAGCACATGATGCAGTTCGCTGTCACCGGCCAGGCCGCTGCGCCCATGCCCAGTCGTATCTCCGCCTGGGGCATCTACGACGTGTTCACGGTGAAGGACGGCGAGCAGATCTTCCTGGCCGTGGTGTCCGACACCCAGTGGGCGCTCTTTTGCGAGGCTTTCGCGCTGGACGAACTCAAAGCCGATGCGCGGCTCGCGACGAACAATCAGCGTGTGCAATCCCGCGAGTGGCTGATGCCCTTGCTGCGTGCGCGACTCGCCGACCGAAGCGCACGCGACATCGCGCAGACCTTCGAAGCACAAGGCCTGCCTCATGCACCCATCACGCGACCGCAAGACCTGTTTGACGATCCGCATCTCAACGCCACCGGCGGGCTCGCGCCGATGCGCATAGCCGCCGGAAGCTGCGGCGCCGATCACGACATCGACACACGGGCACCACTCTTGCCGTTGACGCTGGCCGGCCAGCGGTTGCCAGTGCGCAGCGCCGCGCCGACGATCGGCGAGCACACCGATGGCCTGCTTGCCGAGCTGGGCTACTCGACGACAGAGATCGCTGCGCTGCATGCCGGCGGCGTGATCGCCGCGGCGTCGAACGCGGGCGGCCCGTTCGGCGTGGACTCCGACAACGCGTGCCAAGGAAGGCAGCGGTGAAAGATGAGACGTGAGGCGTGTCTCGATTGTTTCGGGCCAAATCTTTAGCACGGGTAATCTGCGCCCATGGCCCGGCTAAAACAGATCGAATCGTTCGTGGCGGTGGTCGCCAAAGGGAGCCTCACCGCCGCAGCCACCGCGGAGGGCGTGGCACCGGCGGTCATTGGCCGGCGCATCGACGCCCTGGAAGAGCGCCTGGGGGTGAAGTTGCTCCTGCGCACCACCCGCCGAATCTCGCTCACAAACGAGGGCAGCGCGTTTCACGAAGACTGCCAACGGCTGCTCGCCGAACTTGCCAACGCCGAAGCCAGCGTGAGCGCGGGCGGCGTGAAGGCGAGTGGGCACCTGCGCATCACCGCGCCTGCGGGTTTCGGCCGGCGACACGTCGCGCCTCTGGTGCCCGGATTCCTGTCACGGCATCCGGACGTTTCCTTTTCGCTCAACCTCAGCGACCGCATCGTCGACATCGTGAACGAAGGCGTGGACTGCGCAGTGCGCGTCGGTGATCTGCCGGATTCATCGCTCGTGAGTGTGCGCCTGGCTGAGAACCGCAGGCGATGCGTCGCGTCGCCGGCCTACCTCAAGCGCGTCGGCACGCCCAGGCATCCGAGCGAACTGAACCGCCACGAATGCCTGACGCTGAGCAGCGACGCAAGCCAGACGCGCGGATGGGCGTTCAGCATCGACGGGACGGTGACACACCTGCGACCGAGCAGCCGGCTCGACTGCAGCGATGGCCAAGTGCTGCACGACTGGTGCGTCGCGGGAATGGGCATTGCGTGGCGTTCGACCTGGGAGGTCGAGGAAGATGTGCTCGCAGGAACGCTGGTGAGTTTGCTCGACGAGTTCTCGGCACCGCCGAACGGCATCTACGCCGTGTTCGCGCACGCCAAGCACATGCCGCTGCGGGTGCGGGTGTGGATTGATTTTCTAAAGCAGTGCTATGGAGATCCGGCGTATTGGAGGGCGACGAACCCGAGCTGATTCGGCAAAGCTGCCCCACATAAGCGCTGAGAATTACTCCCTCTCCCCCTCGGGGGAGAGGGCAGGGGTGAGGGGTGGTCAGAAAAGTGAAATCGTTGCCCCCCACCTTACCTTCACCCCAACCCTCTCCCTCGCAGGGGCTCCCTCTGGGAGGGTGGGGATGAGGGCAACGGCGGTCGAGAAAGCAAGGCATTGGATATCAACGCAGCCCTCACCCCCACCCGGAGGGAGAGGGAGGACTTCGCAACCCCCGCGAAACTCTGGGTCGGACCACGCAAAGGGCCATTCCCGGACTTGACCCGGCGGACTACGAAGACACCCTACTTCGTCGCTTCAGCGGTGCACTTCTTGACAAAGCTGTTCTTGGCTGCGCCAACCAGCTTCTTCTCGCCAGCCTGCGTCTCACACCCAGCAGACGCGGTCTTGGCGGCATCAGACTTGGCGCCGGCCTTGTCATCGGCAGCACACTTCTTGACGAAACTGCTCTTCGCCGCACCGGCGAGCTTCTTTTCACCAGCCTGAGCTTCACAGGCTGCCTTCGCACTGCCGGCGCCGGCGCCGGCGCCGGCATCGGCTTCGCACTTTTTCATGAAGCTGGCCTTGGCGGCGCCCACCAGGTTCTTTTCGGCAGCCTTCGCTTCGCAACCTGCGTCGGCGGCATGGGCCGCAAGAGACAGGAAACCACAGGCCAGGACCAGCACGGACAACATCTTCTTCATGGGGATCTCCTCGAATTTGCGTGGCAGGATAGACCGGGCGCATTGAATCACCGCCGTGCGCAGCCGGCAAGCATGACAACGCAAGCGCATGTGTCGCGGCGAACTGAGAGGCTGAGAAAATCCGCTCGACGGATCGACGTGATCGAGCGCGTCGGCCTTCAGAGAATTCGACGCGGATGCGCGAGCGCTTCGTGCGCTGCATGCAGCCGCCGCACCAGCACCCGGATGAAGGCTTCGTCGAAGTAGTGCCTGCAGGTCGGGCTCACCTGCGCCAGCGTGTCGGGCGTGAACGAAATGGTGGTGGTCGCCTGGGTCACGATCACGTCGGTGCTGTGCCGGCGAAGTTCGGGGCTGGGCGCAAGGTACGACATCTCTCCCACCGAGGTGCCCGAACCCAGTTGCGCCACCTTGAGCCCGTCGCGAAAGACCTCGACTTCGCCTTGGGCAATGATGTGGAACGTGCGGCCTTCTTCGCCCTTGCGGTACAGCGCGTGGCCGAAGTTGAAACGCTGCCACTTGGCGCGATGCACGACCTCCCACAACTCGACGTCGCCGAAGCTTGTGAAGAAATCCAGGCTGCGCAACAGGTTGAAGCGTTCCGAGTCGAGCACGCCCTGCAGTTGTCCGCGCGGCACTTCCTGGTTGACGATGAGCGAGGACAAGGCCTTGGCGAATTCCTCCCAGTTCTCATAGCGCATCGTCGGGTTCTTGGCCAGCGCGCGCTGGATGACCTGATCGACGGCATCCGCCAAGCCAGAGCGCAGCCCGGTGAGCGAGGCCGGCTGCTGGTTGTAGATCTGGTTCATCATCGCCGACTGCAGTTGTGCGTCGAAGGGCGGGCGGCCCGCGATGAGGTGATAGAGCACGGCGCCCAGCGAATACATGTCGGCGCGGCAATCGAGCGAGCCGCCGTCGAGCTGCTCGGGCGACATGTATGCGAGCGAACCGACACGATAGACCTGCGTCACGTCGGAGGAGAGATTCAAAACGCTGCCGAAGTCGGTGATCTTCACGTCGGTGATGGCGCCGTTGTTCAGCACCACCAGCAGGTTGGCAGGCTTCACATCGCGATGAATCAACCCCTGACGGTACACGTAGCCCAGCGCCATCGCGCATTTGAAGCCGATTTCGACGATGAGCTCCAGCGACAGCAACTGGTCGGCGCGGCAGAATGGCCTCAAGGTGTTGCCCGGCACGTATTCCATGACGAGGTATGTCGCCTCAGGTTCGACCACCGCGTCGAAGATCTTCACCACGTTCGGATGCTGCAGGCGGCCGACGAGCGCGGCTTCGGCATTGAAGAAGCGTTCTGAATAGCGGCCGTTGGAGGGATCGTCGGCGGTCACCCGCACACGCTTGATCGCCACGTCGCGATCGTTGAAATCGTCGTGGCAAAGAAACACTTCGCTGGTGGCTCCCTCCCCCAGCTTGCGCAGCACGCGGTACTTTCCGATTTGCACAGGCAGTTCCGAATCTCCAAAGCCAGATCGGCGGGACAGGGTTCGTTTTGCACGGAAGCTTCTGCCGGCAATGTACCGGCTTGCCGACTTTGCCTCGCCGGTATCTTTGCGCGGGCCGAAAAGAAGGCCACAAAGACACACCAATCCTGCCCTTGTTGGGCGCGTTTGTCGAAAGCGTCTTTGTATCTGTCGGGTCGCCACCAGGGTCAACCGTAGAATTCGAGCATGATTGAAGCGAAACAGGCACTCTTGGGTGCGCTCAACGAAGCCATCCAGGAAGTCAGCCCCGGCGCGACGGTTCCCGCCGCACTCGAATCCCCAAAGCAGGCTGCACACGGCGACTTGGCCGTGACAGCGGCGATGCAACTCGCCAAGCCATTGAAGAAAAATCCTCGCGAGGTGGCGCAGGCTCTGATCGACGCATTCGGGCGAAGAGATGCGGCACAGCGGTATGTCGCTGGCATGGACATCGCCGGTCCGGGATTCATCAACCTGAGACTGTCTCCCGCCGCCAAGCAGGCGGTCGTGACCGAGGTTCTGAAGGCGGGCGACCAATTCGGCAACCAGCCTGCCAATGGCAAGCGGGTGCTCGTCGAATTCGTGTCGGCCAACCCGACCGGCCCCTTGCACCTGGGCCACGCGCGGCAGGCCGCGCTGGGCGACTCTTTGTGCCACCTGTTCGAATCCCAGGGCTTCGACGTGACGAGAGAGTTCTACTACAACGACGCTGGCGTGCAGATCGCCACGCTCGCGGTGTCGGTCCAGGCGCGCCTGCGCGGCCTCAAGCCAGGCGACGAAAACTGGCCGGACGCCTCTTACGCTGGCGATTACATCGCGGACATCGCCGACGACTTTCTGGCCAGAAAGACCGTGAAGGCCGACGACCGTGAGTTCACGGCGTCTGGCGACCCGCAAGACATCGACAGCATCCGCCAGTTCGCCGTGGCCTACCTGCGCCATGAGCAAGACCTGGACCTGCAGGCTTTCAGCCTGCGCTTCGACCACTACTTTCTCGAATCAAGCCTTTACACCGACAAGCGCGTCGACGAAACAGTGAGCCGCCTCGTTGCTTCTGGCAAGACCTTCGAGGAAGACGGCGCGTTGTGGCTGCGCACCACCGAGTACGGCGACGACAAGGACCGCGTGATGCGCAAGTCCGACGGAACGTACACCTACTTCGTGCCCGACGTCGCGTACCACGTGAACAAGTTCGAACGGGGCTTCGTGAAGGCCATCAACATCCAGGGCACGGACCACCACGGAACCATTGCCCGCGTTCGCGCCGGGCTGCAAGCCGTGGGCATGGGTGTACCTGCAGGCTACCCCGACTACCTGCTGCACAAGATGGTCACCGTGATGAGGGGCGGCCAGGAGGTCAAGCTCTCCAAGCGGGCCGGCAGCTACGTCACGCTGCGCGACCTGATCGACTGGACGAGCAAGGACGCAGTGCGGTTCTTCCTGATCAGCCGCAAGGCCGACACCGAGTTCGTCTTCGACATCGACCTCGCGCTCGAACAGGCCAATTCGAACCCGGTCTTCTACGTTCAGTATGCGCACGCCCGGATCTGCTCCGTGCTGCGGACGTGGATGGACGAAAAGGGGGGTGACTCGACAGCCTTGCCGCAAGCGCAGCTCGCACTGCTGACCGAACCGGCCGAGTTGGCCTTGATGATGGATCTCGCCGAATTCCCGGACGTGCTGGCCCAAGCCACGAACGGTCTGGCCCCTCACGATGTCGCGTTCTACGTCCGCAAGCTCGCGAGCGACTATCACTCGTATTACGACCAGGTGCGCTTCCTGGTCGATGATGCAGAGCTCACCCGTTCCCGCATGGCTCTTCTGAGCGCGACCAGCCAGGTCATCAAGAACGCACTCGCCATGCTCGGCGTGAGTGCCCCGGAAAAGATGTGATGTCGGGAACAAACGCCATGAAATTTCAACGCGGTGGCTTCGTGATGGGCCTGATCGTCGGCCTGATGGTCGGCTTGGCGGTGGCGCTGGGCGTCGCGCTGTACGTCACCAAGGTGCCGGTGCCTTTCGTTAACAAGGTTCCTCAGCGCACGGCCGAGCAGGACGCGATCGAGGCCGAGAAGAACAAGAACTGGGACCCGAACGCGCCGCTGCACGGCAAGAATCCAGCACGGCCCAACATGAACGCGTCGGCTCCAACGCAGTCGACCGCCACGGCGCCAATGCCGGCGACAACGCCGCCGTCGACCAACCCGCCCGTGGCGCCCGCACCCGTCGCTGTCGCGCCGGCTCCGGTCACCACCGTCCCGCCCAAGCCCGCCACAGCCAAGCGCGACCCGGCCGACATCCTGGCGGATCGTCCGGCTGTGGCGAACACCGCACCGCAGACCGCGTCCATCAAAGGCGGCACGGAACCGTTCAGCTTCTTCGTGCAAGTCGGAGCCTATGCCCGTCTCGAAGATGCGGATGCCCAGCGCGCCAAGCTCGCAATGATGGGTCTGGGCGCCAAGGTAACGGAGCGTGAGCAGGCCGGCCGAACGGTATACCGGGTGCGAGTCGGCCCCTTCGACAGCAAGGACGAAGCAGATTCGACAAAGGAGAAACTCGATTCCGCCGGCATGGAATCTTCGCTGGTGCGCGTGCAGCGCTAAGGATTTGGCCCGAAACCAGTCCAGGCGGTTGAACCAAGACAGTCCGAAAGACTCTGCTGATGGCGTCCCATCTTTTCAAGGAACAAGAATGAATCGTCGAGAGTTTTCCACCCAGGCAATCGCCACCGGCGTCTTTGCCGCTACCGCCACTTTGGGCAGTTTCGCGCGTGCCCAGGGCACAACGCCCGTCGAAGGCACGCATTACGTCAGGCTCACTCAGCCGCTTGCGGTTCCGCCGGGCAAGATCGAGGTGATCGAGTTCTTCTGGTATGGCTGCCCGCACTGCAACGATTTCGAGCCCTCGCTCGACGCCTGGTCCAAGCGGCTCCCCACCGACATCGCATTTCGACGCGTGCCGGTCGCCTTCCGCGCCGATCCCTTCGTGACGCATCAGAAGATTTTTTATTCACTCGACGCGATGGGCCTGATCCCCACGATGCATCGCAAGGTGTTCTACGCGATTCACAGTCAGCGCCAGCGGCTCGACAAGCTCGACACAATTGCCGCGTTCATACAGCAGAACGGAGTCGACTCCGCGAAGTTCACCGAACACTTCAACTCGTTCAGCGTGCAGAGCAAGGCGCAGCAGGCGGTCAAGCTCGCGGCCGACTACAAGATCGATGGCGTACCGGCGATTGGCGTGCAGGGCCGGTACTTCACGTCCGGCGCGCTCGCCGGATCGAGCGAAACTGCACTCGCAATCGCCGACTACCTGATTGCCAAGGTGCGCAAAGCGGGCTGAGAGGCTGAGAGTATTTCGAACGTGTCCGAGCAGCACGTCAAAAGGCGCCTGATCTAGGCGCAAAGCGCAGCCATAGCTTGGCTATGGCGAGCATT
>JAJKJU010000350.1 GCA_021153565.1 Rhizobacter sp. | reverse complement strand
TGAAGCATCAAACACCCATTCAGGCGCTCAAGGCTTGGCGTGAAAAAAAGCCCGAGTTGTTCGTCAAAAAGGTCTATGAACACACGGGACTTGACATCTACACTCTGTTCAACCCACGCGCAGTGCTGGATTGCCAAAGATTTAAACCATGTCAGATTCACTCCCGTTCCTCCCATTCGCGCTGCCCGACATCGGGGAAGAAGAGATTGCTGAAGTCGTCGATACCTTGCGTTCGGGTTGGATCACGACCGGGCCCAAGGCGAAGCGTTTTGAAGAAGACTTCACCACCTACCTCGGCGACGCCAGCCTGCAATCGTTGGCCGTGAATTCCGCGACGGCCGGCCTGCACCTCGCACTCGAAGCGCTTGGCATCGGGCCGGGCGACGAAGTCATCACGACCACTCATACCTTCACGGCAACAGCCGAGGTCGTGCGGTATCTCGGTGCGGACGTGAAGCTTGTCGACATCGATCCGGCCACGATGTGTATCGACGTGAATGCGGTTGAAGCCGCCATCACCCCACGCACCAAGGCCGTGATGCCCGTTCACTATGCCGGCCTGTCGGCTGACATGCCCGCACTGCTGGCCTTGGCGAAGAAGCACGGCCTCAAGGTCGTCGAGGATGCGGCCCATGCACTGCCCACCACGTGCGGCGGCAAGCTCATCGGCACGCTCGATTCCGACGTGACCGTCTTCAGCTTTTACGCCAACAAGACCATCACGACAGGTGAGGGCGGCATGGTTGTCACGCGCAATGCGGAGCTTGCCAAGCGCATGAAGGTGATGCGACTTCACGGCATGAACCGCGATGCCTTCGATCGCTTCACGGCGAAGGTGCCGAGCTGGTACTACGAGATCGTGGCACCTGGGTTCAAGTACAACTTGACGGACATTGCGGCGGCATTGGGATTGCATCAGCTCAGGCGAGCCGATACGTTCCAGAAACGACGCGAGCAGATCGCGACGATGTTCAATGAGGGGTTGGCGGGCTTGCCCGTGATGACACCACCATTGGCAAAGGCTGGCGATCTGCACGCGTGGCATCTCTACGTGTTGCGGCTGGCCGACGGGGCCGGCATCCACCGCGATGCGCTGATCGAGCGTCTGTTCGCCGCCGGCATCGGGTGCAGCGTGCACTACATCCCTCTGCATCTTCAGCCCTATTGGCGCGACCGATACCACTTGAAGGCGGAGTCTTTCCCGCATTCGCAGCGAGCGTTCGAGAACATGTTGAGCCTGCCGCTGTACACGCGCATGACAGACAGTGATGTGCGGCGTGTCGTCGACGCAGTTCGCTCCGCGCTCGTATGAACGAGCAAAGCTGAAGGGCACATGGCAAAGCGCTTGTTCGACATCGTGCTCTCGGTCCTTGCACTCGTGTTGCTCGCCCCGTTGCTCCTGATAATCGGCGCGTGGGTGAAGCTCGATTCGCCGGGCCCGGTGTTCTTTCGGCAAGAACGCGTGGGGCGTTATGGCGTCCCGTTTCGGATCCACAAGTTCAGGACGATGACGCATTCAGCATCGCCGAGCGGTCCCTTGATTACCGTCGGTGCTGACGCACGCATCACGCAGGCAGGGCAGTTTCTCAGGCGCAGCAAGCTCGACGAGTTGCCGCAATTGTTCGACGTGCTGTTTGGGCGCATGAGCTTTGTCGGCCCGAGACCCGAGGTGCCTCGCTATGTGGCGATCTATCCGCCGCTGCTGCGCGACAAAGTGCTGAGCGTGCGTCCTGGCATCACCGACATTGCCTCGCTGGAGTTTCGCAACGAGAGCGAACTGCTGGCACGGGCCAGCGACCCGGAGCGCGAATACAAGGAAGTGGTCTTGCCTGCCAAGCTCAAGCTCGCGGCGCAGTACGTCGATAACGCGAGTCTTGCCACCGACCTGCGGCTTATTGCACTCACTCTGAAGACCCTGCTCGGTTCGCGCTGAGATGGCTTCGCTGCCCCGCATACCCATGACATCCCCGAGTTTCTGGCACCGACTGGACCGCGTTCTTGCACGTATTCGCCCGCATCGACAACCCTTGTCGATGCTCATCGACGGCACGGTCATTTGCCTGTGCTGGAACTTCACCTACTTGTTCCGCCTGGGTTTCGAACGCTGGTTGACTGCAAGGCCCCACTACGACGTGTGGGTCATGCTTGCGGTGGCGACGGTGTACCTCCTGACCTTCTTCGTTGCCGGCATTCCGCGCGGCATGTGGCGCTTTTCGGGTTTCGGTGAGGTGAAGCGCTTGACCCTGGCGTGCGCCGTCGCGGGCCTGACAAGTGCGGTGCTCGTGCTGATGCTGCAGCTCAAAGAAGTGCCGCGCGCCGTTCTTGCACTACACCCCATCGTTTCGCTGATGGGCTTGTGCATGGTGCGCATCATGTACCGCATGCTTTACGAGCATGCCCGCTCGCGCATCACCGGCAGCGACGCCGAGGTGCGGCGTGCGATCGTCCTTGGCGCAGGCGAAGCGGCGCGGATGCTGCTTGCTGGCCTGCATCAAGAAGGCTGGATCGTGCTCGGGCTGCTCGACGATGACCCGACAAAGCGCGGGGCGCGAATTCTCGGCGCACCTGTGCTTGGCAGGCTCGACGACGTGGCGCGCGAGGAGGTGAGGGCCGGCGCCACGCACATCATCACTGCCATGCCCGGTGCCACGGCGGCGCAGCGGCGCCGCGCGATCGAGCTGGCGTCAGAAACCGGACTTCCTGTGCTGACCGTGCCGTCGTTCAGCGAGCTGCGCGAAGGCACGGCCCGCATTGAACGGGTGCGCGACATCGAGCCCGAAGACTTGCTCGGCCGTGATCCGGTGAAGCTTGACGAGGCGGGGATCGCCGAGTTGATCACCGGCAAGACGGTGCTGGTGACAGGGGCGGGCGGCTCGATTGGATCGGAGCTGTGCCACCAGGTCGCGCTCTATGGTCCGGCGAAGCTGGTGCTTTATGAGCTGAGCGAATTCGCGCTGTATCAGATTGAACAGAAGCTGTCTGAGCTGCATCCTCACCTGCCGCTGGTGCGACTGATGGGCGACGTGAAGAACATCGATCATCTGCATTCGACATTCAAAGCGCAGCGCCCGCACATCGTTTTCCATGCGGCTGCATTCAAGCATGTGCCGTTGATGGAAGAAGACAACGCTTGGGCAGCATTGCAGAACAACACGCTTGGAACCTGGAACGCCGCAAAAGCAGCCGCGCAGGCCGGGGCTGAGCGCTTTGTGCTGATTTCCACCGACAAGGCGGTGAACCCGACCAACGTGATGGGGGCCACCAAGCGTGCGGCGGAGATGGTGCTGTCATACATGGCGACGCAAGGCCATGCGACGCGCTTCGCGGCGGTGCGCTTCGGCAACGTGCTCGGGTCCAGCGGCAGCGTGATTCCCAAGTTCAAGGAACAGATTGCCAAGGGCGGCCCGGTGACGGTGACGCACCCGGAGATCACGCGCTACTTCATGACCATTCCCGAGGCGGCCCGCCTGGTGTTGCAGGCGGCGGCGCTGGCTGAGAGCGGGCAGGTTTACGTGATGGACATGGGGGAGCCTGTGAAGATCATCGAGCTGGCGCGCACGATGATTCATTTGGCCGGGCACCGAGAAGACGAGATTGGCATCGTGTTCAGCGGGCTGCGGCCGGGGGAGAAGCTGTATGAGGAGCTGCTGGCGGATGCGGATCACACGCTGCCGTCGAAGCACCCACGGCTGCGGATTGCTCTGCTGCAAATGACGGAGACACACCGCTTGGCCGCCGATCTGGACTCGGGCTTGAATGTCTCGGTGCCCGACGAGGCAGTCAAGCGGTGGCTGCGTCAATATGTGCCGGAGTACCGGCCGAGTTAACGCGTGCACCAGGGCGATTGCATGAGCGCCAGCCCTCGTTTTCTGCTATGTCGCGACCGCTGTTGCCGCTTGCGCCGGCAGTTCCTGCAGCCCCAGGAGTTCCTACAGACGGGTGGTGCTTCAGGCCGCCAGTTTTCTCTTGGACTTCTTGCTGGACTTGATGGTCGTGTTCTGATTGATCAGTTTCAGCGTCATGCGCCTGAGGATGGCGACGTTCTCGGCGCCGTGGCCGACGCGGACGCGACTGAGAGGCTGAGAGGCTGAGAGTATTTCGATCATGCCCGCTCATCGCGCCAAAAGACCCCTGCTCGTCGTTGCAAATGCTCGCCATAGCCAAGCGCTTTGCGCCTAAATCAGGGGTCTTTTGACGTGCTGCTCGGACACGCTCGAAAAACTCTCAGCCTCTGAGGTCTTCGCGGAAGGTCACGTCGAGCACCCAGTGGCAGCCGTTTTCGATCGACCAGTGCTGTGTTCGCCGTCCGTTCCATCGATCGCTGACGCTGAGCACTATGGCGTCACCGGAACCGATTGTCTTCATGGTGTGTGGGCGGAAGCGGCTGGTACTCGTTCAGCGTGCCTGAGGCAGTGCCTGAGGCGGTGACGCGCGGCGAGTTGCGCGCGCTGCGCGATCCGAACGATGATCTTGACGATTGAGGAGGACAGTCTGCCCAACGGACGCGGACCAATCCTGGAGGGAACCCGATATTCAAGGTTCCGACGACACGTCGAACACACCAGGAAGATCGCGTCCGGCGTAGACGACGCGCTCAATGCGCACGGCACTCCCGGCGATGTGGAACAGGATCGCGTAGTTGCCCACGGTGGCCATGCGGGCGTCCTCGCCGATGTCTGTCCGCAGTTGATAGATCAACGGACCCTGTTGGATCGCGCGGAATTTGGTGCGAATGTCGCGAATGAACGTGACGGCCCGTCTGGGGTTGTCCTCGGCGATGAAGGCGGCGATGGCGTCGAGATCGGCCTCAATGAAGGCCGACAACTCCAACGGCATCACGTCGCCGAGCCGGCGGCGTCGACCATGGCCTGGTATTTCCGCTCAAGCCGATCGAGAACATCGTCAGTGGACACGCCAGGCCTCTTGTCCTGTCTCGCCTCGCGCCAGACCTGGCGCAACTCGGCGACGCCCTGCTGACGCAGGCTGCGCTTGTGCGTCCAGTCGCGCAGAGCGTCACGGACCACTTCACTGCTGGAGGCGTACTCGCCAGTGGCAACAGCGCCATGGACGATGGCGACCATTTCTGGCGGCAGGGCAATGCTGATTTTCTCGGCGGTGGCCATTGGACGTTCCAGGTGGTGGGACATATTCCTACCAAGATAGCAAACTGGTCGCCTTGAGGCAAGGCTGACTGTGCGCTGATCGATCGGGGGGCATGGCCCATGGGCGCTGACGAGCGATCACAGCGAACGAACGTCCGTCAAAACGCACGACGAATGTCCGTAGTGCGGCGGTCAGACGTTCCTATCCCAACGCGTGCACCCCTCCATGCTGTATTGTTCACCATTATTGGCAAAATGTGTTGTTTTTGACCATAATGGTAAGCATGCCAAGTAAGTCTCCAGTTATTTTCCCATCGGAGCAACGTCTCCTTGCCGATTTCGGTGAGCGACTTCGCCTCGCGCGCTTGCGCCGCAAACTCACGACCACTGCGGTGGCGCAGCGGGCCGGAATTTCGCGGACGACCCTGTACAACGCGGAGTCCGGCGACGCTTCGGTCACCATGGGCACCTACCTTCGTATCCTCGCTACCCTCGGAATTGAAACCGACCTCAACCATTTGGCTGCCGACGACAAGGTCGGGCGCAAGCTGCAAGACCTCGACCTCGGCCCGCGAGGCAAGAAATGAGCGCCGTCCTCGAGGTTTGGCTCGACTGTGACTTCACCTCCGAGCGCCGCGTTGGGACGCTGGCGCACGACAGGGGTCAGGTTCGCTTCCACTACGACCAAGAATGGCTGAAGCAATCCTTTGCTTTCGCACTCGACCCAGATCTCTCTCTCGGGGACGAGGCCACCCTGTCGAGTGAAGTCTTGCACCCCGATGAGAAAGTCCCAGGCTGCTGATGCGATCCGCATTAAATCGCCCATCGGTGCAGACACACATGTGGAGGTCAAAGAGGGTTGGCCGCTTCGAGGTCAATACACCGCATCATGATCGCCCACGTTGAGCGGAACGATCTCGCGCTCGGTCACGAGCAAATGCAGCGTGATCCGGTACGACAGGTTGATCGACACCGATTGCACACCCTGCAGCCGCCCACCCAGCTCATGCAGCCGCAGCGACGGGTGGTGCGGGTTGACTTGCAGTAGTGCTAGCGTCTTCTCGTAGGCGCGTGCCATGTCCGGGTGGCGTTTCAGGAAGCGCGAGGCGATGCGGGTATAGCGCTCGGTGAAGATGATCGTGTAGGGCATTGCCGGGAGCATGTGATCGCTGGTCGACCGGTCAAATTCAACGAGGCTGGCGCTTGGCCGTCTTGCGCGGTGCACTGACCGACGGACGGCGAGACCTTGTTTTTGTTTCCGGTGCGGGCTTTGTCATGGCCCCTGCGGTGATCATTGCTTGGGCCCGAGCCACATGTTCAGCTGGCGACTCGGTCACGAACCGTCCTGCGGCAATGTCAGCCCGGCTCTCGGCCAGCGCAGCCTCCAGTTCGCACTCGCGCAAGTGTTGGTAGTGCGCCAGTTCCATGACGACGTAACGTTCCGTGCCGCGCACTGACACCACTGCCTCGGTGCGACCGCCGGCAAGTGAAGCTTCAATGGCGGCGATTCCGCGGGTTTTGAGGTCGTTAGCGGTAATGTGGGCCATGGTGCGCGCCTACGGGAGTTGCAGCTACAGCATTGTAAGCAGAGCGGTTAATCGTGTGGTTATTAGCCGAATCAAGTGGGCGGTTCGAAGGGCGGCGCTTCGCGGAATATGTCGGCCAAGTGGTGTTTAGGATTTGGCCCTAAACAATTTTCCGTTTTGGGGGCGCAGGGCGGGCGCGCTGCGGCGTTGCTCCTCGCTTGTGTGGCTCGCCACACGGCGCTCGGAGCGCCTTGCATCGCATCCCGCCCTGCG
>JAJKJU010000349.1 GCA_021153565.1 Rhizobacter sp. | reverse complement strand
TGGCTCAGTTGCACAGCCTGCTGTGTGATGACCTCATGGCATTCGCTCAGCGTTTGCGGCAAGTCCGCCGCATCGCGCGGCGCTTGTTCCGCTTCAGGCATGGGGATTCCATTCATCGCCGCGCAGTATCTCCGCCATGCCTGCGTTTACGCCACCGATATCTCATGCCTCGTCGGCTCGATGCGACACCTTGCGTTGCAGTTCACTGCGTACTGGGTGAATAGATACCCAGCGCGCCATTCAGGGTGCAGAAAAACGCAGCCGTGGCTACACATGCGAAGTCGACTCAAGCGGGATCGCCGCTCGATCGCCCACTTCAATTGCTGCTCCCGACCCATTCATCACGCCTGCAGAGTTGCGACCGGGTTCATGCGGGCGGCGCGCATCGCAGGGTGAGCTCCTGCGAGCACGCCGCTGACCACGGCGAGCGCCCCGCATGCGAGTGGCATCGATGGGCTCAATGCGAATTCGATGCCGGCGAGCAGCAGTGCAGCAATGGCGCCAAGCATGCCGAGGACCACGCCAAGCAGTGCGCCGCACAAACACACGAAAACGCTCTCGGCGATGAACTGCAGAGCGATGTCTGCTGGCGCGGCACCCAGGGCCATGCGAAGGCCGATCTCCGAGCGGCGCTCCGATACCGACACCAACATCACGTTGGTGATGCCGAGCGATCCGACGGCCAGTGCCACAACGCCCAGTGCCGTGAGGAAATTGAGGTACAGCGAGACCTGCTGCTGGCGCATGTCGTTGATTTGAACCGCACCTACAGCTTGAAAACTGAGGCCGCTGTTTGCACCGAGCGCCGCATCGAGCCGCCGCGCCAACGACTGGGGCATGTTGACCCCATCCAAGGGCACGCGGGCGAGGATTTGCGGCTGCTCGAGCGAACCGCCCAACGCCGCCACGCTCGACTCACTGACGAAGATCGAGCGATTGACCTTCAAGGTCGTGAGTACCTCGTCTCCCGGATAGGGCGTGAGCACGCCGAGCAGGTACACGAGGCGCCCGCACAGTTCCATGGAAGAACCGGGCCGCAGGCCCGGCCTCTTGCGCCGCAGTTCCTCGTAGGCCGAGGCTCCTGCAACGACCCAGGGGCGATCCTCCGAGCCTGGCAGAAAAAATCGGCCATCCGACATACCTGTCGAAATGACCTGCGGCAGCCCCGCATCCGCTGCGAATACTTGCGTATCACCGAGACCCGTGTTGCTGGTGCGGCATGGCATCAACGGCCACACACGTGCCACGGCTTTCACGTCCGGCATGCTGCGCAACAGAGCCAGCACGGCCGCGCCCCCGTCGGTCAGGCGAGCCGGCTGCGCCCCCGTCAGTGCATCGGGCAATCCACTGCCGAATCGCGCCGCCATGCCGCCACTCGTGTCCGGACCTTGCGGGGCCTGGCTCAAGGCCGTGAGCGTCACCACGTCGCCGCCGAGCCGATCGAGCATGCGCGTCGCCTGGGCGGTAGCGCTGTAACCGATGACGAGCATCGATGTGATGGCGCCGATACCGATCGCGATCCCAATGACCGCCAGCGCGATCCGCCGCCAGTTCGACGTCATGCTTTGTCGGGCGAAGCGAATCGCCAGAACGACTCGCGTACGGATGTGAGCAGCTTCAACCATGGGTGCCGTTGTCCGACGTGACACGGCCATCCCGCATCACGATGCGCCGCGGCAGGCGGGCCGCGACCTCCAGGTCGTGCGTCACGACGACCAACGCACAGCCGTTGGTCCCAGTGCTTCGAATGAGCAGGTTGAGCACCGCCGCGCTGGTCGCGGTGTCGAGCGCGCCGGTAGGTTCGTCGGCGAGAAGAATCCGCGGCTTTCCGACGAGTGCGCGTGCGATCGCCACGCGTTGCCTTTGGCCACCGGAGAGTTGCGCTGGAAGATGTTCTGCCCGCGTGTCGAGACTGACGCTGGCCAAGGCCTCGAGGGCACGCTCTCTTGCGTCGCTCGCGGTGGCTCCGCGGTAGAGCATGGTGAGCTCGACGTTCTGCACTGCCGTGAGCTGTGGCAGCAGGTGATACTGTTGAAAGACGAGTCCGATGGACATGTTGCGCAGGCGGGCGCGTTGCGTGGGTCCGAGTTCCCGCGTGCTGATTCCATCGAGAACGACGTCACCTTTGCTTGGCGTGTCGAGCAAACCCACGAGGTTCATCAGCGTCGTCTTGCCCGAGCCCGAGGCTCCGACGACAGCGACCCTTTCACCCGCGTGCAGGCTGAGGCTCACATGGTCAAGAGCGTTCACGCGCTGCTTACCGACCTTGAAGATGCGAGAGACATCACCGAGTCGAACGAGCGGCATGGGGCATGCGACAGCGTCACTCATCATCACCTGAATTCAGGAGCCTGCGCAGCAGGCCACCAGGGCGACCCGTATTCGCCGCACCCTGTGCGACCCACACCTCGTCGCCGGCATCGACACCGGAACTCACCTCTGCGTCGATCACTCCGGTGCGTTGCAGGCTCACCGGTTGCAACTGCGCGGTTCTGGATCCCGCCTTTCGGATTCGAACGGAAGGCACACCAGCCTCATCCCAATGCAAGGCCGCAATAGGAACGAGAACTGCGGGCGACGATTTGCACGGCACGATCTTCACGGTCGTCGGCGCGCCCAGACGGAAGCGGGTTGCGCCGTCGGATGGCCGCGGCACGAGCACCTCCACCTCGAATTGCGGAGTCTCGGACCCGTTCGATCGCATCCCGGCAGCGCCGCGCGGTTGACTGGCCACACGCTTGACCGTGCCTTCGATGACATGCGCGGGATCGGAATTGAGACTCACCATGGCCTTGCGGCATGACTCGATGCGAGACACATCGGATTCATCAACCGCTGACTTGACCATCAAGGTCTGCGTGTCGGCGACTGTGAACAGCGCATCGCGGGTGGTCACATAGGCTCCTGCCCTTGGCTCGCGCACAGGCGTAGCCGCCGCCTGATCCGAAGGGTCGACCTGCGGTGCAGGCACCACCACGCCCGCGATCGGAGAGACGACCACGGCGGCGCTACGCTTCTTACGCAGTTCTTCCAGGTGTGCACGCCGGTTGCTCGTTTCGAGTTCCAGCATGCGAAGCCCCTGACCGCCCTTTTTGTTGCGCAACTGGATCAATTCCTCTTGTGCTCCGAGCACCTGGGCGCCCGCCGAGTCGAATTCCTGCTTCGCCGCATCAACTTCCTGGCGGGCGACAATTCCTTTTTCGAACAGCACCTGCGTTTCCTTGGCGCGTCGCATCGCGATCTGCACCGAGTTCCGGGCAGCTACAAACCTGCGGCTTGCCATGGCGTATTCCGGGGTCTCCTCCACGCGAATCGCATTGCCGAGTTCCTGTTCGGAGCGAATGAGCGCGATCTCGGCTTCACGTTCTTGCTGCTCCAGTTCTGTGCTTTCAATGCGCGCGAGGCGTTGCCCCTGAATCACCACATCGCCCAATTCGACGAAACGATCAGCCATGCGACCATCGAATGGCGCCGCGATAGTGATCTGGCTCCCAGCCTGCAAGTTGCCCCGCAGAACCACTGGTTCTGACGAGGCCCGGCTTTCGACTTTTTGCCAGTGACCCGCACCCGCTCCGTCCGCCGGGCTGAACGTGGCCGCCAGGCCCAGAGCAGCAAGGCCAGCCACTCCAGCCACAGACACCACGACGACTTGAACGGATCGCTTCTTCATCGCCTTGAATGCCCTGCGCATCAGCTCAACTCGCATCATTTCACTGCCGAGGCAAGCAGCGCATCGACGAGGCCGGCCGACTGCCATGCTTCGAGCACCGTCCCCGTCACACGCTGAACTTCGAGTTGCGCTTGCAGCACCGCGTACTGTGCTTGCAAGGCTTGCGCATTGGCTTGGCGCAGCGAGTCCTGTGCAACGGAAAGATCTGTCGCGCTGCTGCGGCCCAGGCGCGCCTTCTCGGTTTCATTGTCCAGCCGCTTCGCCGTCAATTCAGCCGAGCGTTGGGCAAGCCGCTGCTGCTCGATGGCGAAGGAAAGCGAACGCACCGCATCGCGAATCTCCGCGCTGGCGTTGCGCTGCGCCTCCGCCAGCGCAAGCTCCGCCTTCCTGACTGCGACCCCGGCGGCGTCGGCCGCGACACGGGCACTCGATTTGTCCAGCGTGATCGCGTAGGTCACACCCACCGCTTGTGACGTGCCCGAGCTTCGTTCCAGGGTCTTCACGGACTGGTTGTCCACTCGTGCATAGACGTTGAGCTGGTCGCGCAGGTTGTCGCGCGCGCTTATTCGCGACAGCTGCGCCGAAGAAACGTTGTCTTGCGCGATACGAACATCGGCACGCTGAGCAAGGCCCCTTTGCACTGTTGTCTGCTCGTCAGGAATGACCGGGTTGAGATAGGAGGTGAAGGATTCTGCCGTATTCACCGGCACCGAGTCCGGGTCGGGCGTTTGCATCCCCATCAGCGAGACAAGACGGCGCTTGGCAACCTGCTCGGCGTGCCGCGCCTGCGCCAACGCAAGTTCGGCGGCTGCGTCGTCGGCGTCGTTCTGAAGCAAAGCCGTTCGTGCAATATGTCCCGCAGCAAACAGCGACTCGTTGATCGCGTGAAGCTGCGCGGCCCGCTCGAGCGACGCCTGCGCGAGCTCCACACTTCGATGCGCCTGGTCCACCGCAAAGTACGCAGTAACGCAGTCGAGCACGATGGCGCTCATCGACTGCACGAAGTTTTTCTGGGTGCTCGAAAAGCCGATCTCGGCGAGCCGTTCATTCGCGGTGGCTACGGCCACGCCGGCGCCGCGGAACAAAGGCTTGGTGAAGGTGACCGACCGAGTCGTCTGGAGGGTCGTGGCCGAGACGCCCGCTGAAGATGTGACACTGGAATCAATGCCAGACCCATCGATCGACTTCAGCAGCGACGATCTCGCCACGCTTGCCGACACCGACGCGCCGGTGCGCAACTTGAGCGTGGACTCAAGCCCCATGCTGCCGGTCCGCGAACCGCTATCGGCCTCTCCACTGCTCGTGCTGCGACTGCGTTCGGCCTGCGCGGTCACTGTGCCTTGCGGAAGAAATTCGCGTCGGGCCAATGCCGCCTGTGCCGCCTGAACGCGAAGGTCCATGCCTTGCGAGAGCGCCGAGGCCCCCTGATGAAGTGCAGCGCGAACCACATCCTGTACTCGCAATGCCGACCAGTCGGGTTGTGGTGCGTCGGCCGCGACGGCAGGGCAACTGCCCAAGGCGATCACGAGCGTCGTGCACAGAAGGCTTGACAAGTTGTTTGGCCGTATGGTCGATGTAGTAAACATTCGCATGACGCTGTTGGTATCAATGCCTCGACTTGCAGGCTCATCAATTCGAAAGAGATTTTTGGCAAAGAGAGCGCGCATCGGCAGCCCCCGCTATCGCCATCCCGACAGCCTTGCGGCCGAGCCGGCCAAGGTTGGACGCATCGTCGGAATCCAGGCAAGCATTCGACGACTCCGGACGAGAACTGCCTACCGGTAAGTAGTCCCACCACGCTGACAGACTCAGTATCAGGATTGCCTTCGGGTCAAACATGACCAAAACATTCCGAACAATTGATGGTTCGTCACGAGATCAGGGTCTCGTGACAACCTGCACAAATTGGCGCCACGATTTCGCGTTCCGCGACATGGGTTCGGTTTGGCGTTCGAGCGTTCACTTGGTCGCGGCAAAGATCGGCTAGACCGAAGGTTTCGCGCAGCAAGACTTTGCCGGTTCAGCCAACCAAGTCCGGAACGCCGAGATGCTTATTTCACGCACCAAGCGGGTATGTCCCTCGCAAGTTGAAACGCCCAACAACTCCCAACGAGCCGCCCCGACCAGCGGCGGATCGAGGAAGTTGCTGCCCGGCAAGCTGAGCGGCCTCCTCGCTCGCCAGAAAGGGCCGGGCCCTGAATCGATGGCCCCCAGAAGCGCAACAAGTTTGCCGAAGTCAGACTGTCATTCAACCCCGCAAAAGGCATCCGGCATATCCGGCAGTTCATGGATGACAAAGGCCACCAAGGGCGTGAGCAAGGTCATGAACAGAGGCCTTCACAAGGCGGGAAAGGCATTCTCCGGCCTGGGCAACATCCTCCATGAACCACAGCATGAGCCGATCTATAGCCCCTATAGCAAGGCAGGGCAGGAGGAGGCGGCGTACTACGGCCACGAGGTCTCGCGAGAGACGCCCGCCAGCACGACGCCGTATCGTCAATCCTTCGTGAAGACCAACAGCCATTCACACGTTCCCACGGTCGCTCGCGAAATGACTTGGGAGGAACGGCGGGACGAAGACGCACGGGCGGAATACTTCCATGAGCGGCCGGACTACATGGTCCAAGAGCCTGACCTGGCTGCGCTTGAAAGAACGCGATCTGCATCTCGGATAAGGGCACCACAAGGCCTTGACACGTCTCCGCAAAAAATGATTTGGCGTTCGATGAGCGCTGCAGAGATAGAACTCGAACGGGCACGCGCGGACCACTACAGCGAGCAACCCAACATCAGCGAAGTTGTCGACCATGAGTCCATGTCCGGCCAATTCTTCATTGAAGGGCTCACCAGGCAGCTGTCAAAGCCATCCCCTGCCAAGGCAATGACAGACAACATGTCGGATTTCCTGTACGTCAACGACATGACTCACATCAACAAGTTCACGCCGCAAGAGTTCCTCGTGATGATGGTGAAATTGACCCGCGGGACGAAGTATGCGGACGCCACCAAGGATTTGATCAGGAAATCCGATATTGGAGCCAAACTGAAGGACCGCTGGAAAAAACTTCGAGACCTTCAAATCGCTGCTCGCGCTGAGAATAGCGATGCCCAGACCCTCACGTGGCTGATGGAGAACCATACGGAGGCCTTCATCGAATACCTCGGCTCCGGAAGCAAAAGGACAAAGAACATATTGCTCGAGTTGATCAATTCATGATCGATGTCTCGGGTTCGCAGTTCGATGTGGCGGACTGCGGGTTCAAAGCCACCCCTTTCAAGGTCTTTTATTGGCCCCTCTCCCCGTCTGGGGAGAGGTTGCGTGAGGGGCTGCGGCAATGGCAACCCATGGCTTTATTCACCGCCCACGGCCCTCACCCCCGCCCTCTCCCAGAGGGAGAGGGCGCGAAGACCTTGAAAGGGGTGAGGTTCAAAGCTCATTTCGTTCGGTCAAAGTCGACCATAGCGTCGTCAAGTCGATAGGGCCGAGCAATGTTTAGTCTCCCTGCATGGCACTACGGTGGCCCGAGCCCGATACCAGCGGCCACCCACTTCACATTCGATCCGGGCGCGGTTAGTTTCGCGTCGTCAATTGCGTGATCGACACCCACGGGGGCTTCGACCCTGGTCAATTGCAGCGCGAGCTTCGTGCTGCTCAAGTCGGTTCTGCCTGCCTCGCCGGTTTGATATGGGTCAGCAATTGACCTGCACTCCGGCGGAAAACGGGCCTCTGTCTACAGGGACTTGCCCCTGTGCTTGACGTGAATTAACACCGAAGACGAGGACACACCCCCAGCCTCGGCAGATATGATTCATTTACATCAGAAGTGCATTCACGGCGTCATAAATGATCCATCATTGCCTTGGCCCCGCCCTGAATCGCCCGCTTGACTGACCATGGAAAGCCGAATCCTATTGCTCGGCCCGATGGGCGCGGGCAAAACGACCGCCCTGCGCACCGTCAGCGACATCCACGACCCGGAGGTTCGCGCCTCGGATGAAGTGGCCAACCTCGATCCCACGACAACGATGCCCATGGACAGGGGAATCATGCGGCTCGAGGGGGATGACCGCCTCCTTCTGTACAGTGCCGCCGGTCAGGACCGTTTTCATTTCATGTGGGACGACCTGCTGGAGCAGGCAGACGCGGTCCTGCTGGTCCTCAATCATTCCGCTGCCGATCCGGTGCGCGACTTTCATCGCTACCATGCCCCGCTCCTGCGTGCGACCGATGGCCGCCGTCCGCTTGCGGTGGGCGTCACGCATACCGACCTGGCCCCGCTACGGTCGATGGACATCTACGAGGACTACCTTCGCCCGGTGAAGTCGCGTTGCGGATGCATGGTCTGCACGCCTTCCATCCATGCCATGGACGCCCGCAACCGCGCCGATGTGAGAGCCGTGCTGGCAACGCTGGCCATGATGCTCGAAGTGGGGCAGCGATTCACTGTCAAACCCTGCCTCGCGTGACTCTCTGTAGCGACCTCGGCACCGCATGGCATTCGGCGGACAGCCGGGCGAACGGTTGTTGATGACTTGACATCAGTTTGAATCGCACCCCATAGCACAAGCTTATGGCTGCGCTTTGCGCCTAGCCCAAGTTTGTCATTTGGCACTACGACCCCCAATGAAATCATTGACTTAGGACGATATGGCGGCGTGTATGGCACTACTTTTGTGTAGTGCCGGACG
>JAJKJU010000348.1 GCA_021153565.1 Rhizobacter sp. | reverse complement strand
CGTGCCCGAGCAGCACGTCAAAAGGCGCCTGATCTAGGCGCAAAGCGCAGCCATAGCCCGGGCTATGGCGAGCATTTGCAACGACGAGCAGGGGTCTTTTGACGTGATGAGCGGGCATGGTCGAAATACTCTCAGCCTCTCAGGGGCTCGTTTGGCCGAGAGCGTAGTCAAGCGCCAACCTGTAACCGGTGGCGCCCAGTCCGCAAATCACGCCGACGGCGAGATCCGAGAAATACGAGTGATGACGAAAGGGCTCGCGTTTGTGCACGTTAGACAGATGCACTTCGATGAACGGAAGGGCGACACCGGCCAAGGCGTCCCGCAGTCCGACGCTGGTATGCGTGAGAGCCGCCGGATTGATGATGATGAACTGCGTTCCATCGGTGCGGGCCTCATGCACGCGGTCGATCAGGACGCCTTCGTGGTTGCTTTGAAAGGAAACAAGCTTCGCGCCGGCTTTGGCTGCAATGTGTCCCAGTTCTGTATCGATCTGATCCAAAGTGGTCGAGCCATAGACGCCCGGCTCGCGGGTGCCCAGCAGATTCAGGTTCGGGCCGTGAAGGACGAGGACTTGCATCGAGCGCTGAAATACCGGGTCGGAAAGGACCCGGCAGATTGTTAAACCGGGCGAACTTTACGCGCTTTAGGGGACGTTACCGGTGCTTTGCAGGAAATTAATTGACTTGACAACTTTAAACAGGGCGTTTTGCTTCCCGGGTCAGGAATTTGCCCGTTTGACCCAGTTATCCAGGTCTGATGACGCCAAGGCGCCTAGCTTTCGTGCCAGGATTTTTCCGTCCGCTGCGAACACCACGGTGAAGGGAAGCGATCCGCTCACATTGCCCAGTGTCCGGCTCAGTTCGGCACCTTCCATCCCGCCCAAGCCGATGGGAAAGCTCATCGGAAGTCGCCCGAGGTACTCGCGTACCGGGGTCGGTCCGTCCACTGCAATCCCCACCACTTGCCAGCCCGCCGGCTGCTTTTCACGGTGGAACCGATCGAGCATGGGCAATTCTTTGATGCAGGGTGCGCACCAAGTTGCCCAGAAATTAAGTAGCAACGGACGGCCGCGCAAGCTGGCCATGCTCAGCGTCCCGCCGCTTGCCTGCTCGAAGCTCAATTGCCAGAGCGCGGACTCCATCTCCGAGCCGGATACCCGTGATCGGTACAGCGAGAAGCCCCCGCCCGCGGCCAGCGCCGCCGCGCCCACGCCCGCACCCAGGAGTATTCGTCGTTTCATGGGTTCATCAGAGTGCGCAGGGCGGCCAAGTCGCCCCGCTGGGTTCGGCCGCGCACATCCGGTTTCAATGCGCCGCGCAAGTCGTCGTGGTCGAGCACCGTGAGGTGAACGGTGACCAATTCGCCCAAGGCGTCGCTTCGGGATGCGAGGGTCAGCACGTCGACGGGTTCGCCGCGCGGGCCGGTGAGACCCCCCACGTCATAGTCGACGCCCTTGTCGATCAGTGCCAGTTCGGCTGCTTTCGAGTCGTCGCAGTAGAGCTGCAGATGCACGCTGGACAGCCGGGTGGCTGTTCCGCGCCAGACGGCGCCGGTGAGGTGAGGGCGAAATTCTGCAAGACGCTCCATCCATCGGACCGCCACTTCTCGCAGGGCGGCGAGTTCAGCAGGTTGGGTGTCGGCGCAAAAGAGATCGAGGTAGACCCGCACCTCGTCCTCAACTTCGTCGTTGCTCGGCAACTCGGCCGCCCGTGTGCCTTGCTTGCCCAAGATCTTGGCCGCGCGGCGCTTTGCCGGTCCGTACTCCATGCCCTCCTCGACCACGAGGCGGGCAGCGGTGGCGGCGATCTCGGCCGTGAATGTGGAGGACATGCGCTCGATTTTAGGTGGGGCGATGGCAGGCTGCTTCCCTGCCCGTTCATAGTCTGTCGGCGGTCCGCATCAGGGCAGTTCCACGGCTCCCATGCGCGCCATGACAGTGCCGGCACGGCCGAGTACGTAGGCTGAATCGGGCTTCTTCTCGAAGCGTTTGGGAGCGGGCAGCATCACGGCCAGTCGCGCCGCCTGCGACGGCCCAAGTGCTGCCGCGCTGGTGTGGAAGTAATGTCGTGCCGCGGCCTCGGAACCGAAGACACCTTCCCCCCACTCGACGCTGTTCAGATAGATCTCGAGGATGCGTTGCTTGCTCAGGAGGCTTTCCAGCATGAACGTGATGAGGAACTCCTGCCCCTTGCGTGCGACGTTGCGCTCGCTGCCGAGAAAGAGGTTCTTCGCCAGCTGCTGCGTGATGGTTGAGCCGCCGACGATCTTTGGCGTCACGTGTGTAACGGGTTTGGGCGGTGGCGGCGGCGCTGTCGCAGATGCCGGCTTGCGCCTGCTGGCCCTCGCGGTCTCTCGTGCAGCCTGTTGCGCTGCGCGCTTTTCGAGTTCGGCATTGATCTTCGCGACCCGGGCTTCGGCGGCCTGGTTTTTCTCCCATGCTCTTTCCAGCGCATCCCATTCGACGCCGCTGTGGTCGAAGAAGTTGGCGTCTTCAGACGCTATCACCGCACGCTTAAGCGGCGTCGCAATATGCCCATAGTCGGCCCATTGCTGACTCCAGCGGATCTGGTGAGTCTCCTTCAGCAGCCGCCACGCCTCGGAGCGCTGAAAGGCGGTGGACTGCGGGTCGACCACGGTCATCAGCGCCACACGCATCAGGAAGTAGAGCTGCAAGGCTACAAAAGACAACAGCACCAGCGCGACGATGCGCCACAAGTGCCGAAGGGTGCGCGCCCAGGCGTCTTTCATTTGCCCGCAAGCTGTTGGCGCAGCGCGGCAAGCACGGTGCCGGTCGGCGGCCGCAAACCGCGCCACACCAGGAAGGCTTCAGCCGCCTGCTCGACGAGCATGCCCAAGCCGTCCCGGCCGATGGCGCGATGCGCGGCGGCCCAATCGAGAAAGCCTTGCGCAGCCGGCCCATACATCATGTCCAGCGCCAAGGTGCCAGGGCGCAACACACGCGCTTCGACAGGAATGGCTGCGCCGGTCAGGCTCGTGGCGGTGGCGTTGACTACAACGTCGAATGCATCGCCTGCATCCGTCAATGTGGCGGCACGCAGCTCAGTGTTTTTGGCTCGCGCCAACTCGCGATGCCGCTCGACGAGCGCCTTCGCCTTGTCCACGCTGCGGTTTGCTATCACGAGCTGAGCCGCGCCTGCGTCGATCAGCGGCCCCATCACGCCGGCTGCCGCACCGCCCGCGCCGATCAGCAGCACGCGCAGTCCTGTGAGGCGCATGCCCGCATTGCCTTCAATGTCGCCGACCAGCCCCGCGCCGTCGGTGTTGTCGCCGAACCAGCCATCTGCATCGAATCGCAGAACGTTAGCTGCCTGCGCCAGCTCGGCGCGTTGGCTGCGCCTTTTCGCGAGCTTGTACGCATCGAACTTGAAGGGCACGGTAATGTTGCAGCCTCGTCCGCCTTCGTCGGCAAATCGGCGCACGGCGGCCTCGAACGCATCGAGCGGGCAGAGCAGCCGGCCGTATTCCATCGACTCGCGGGTCGCCTCGGCGAAGTGAGCGTGAATGAAGGGGGACTGGCTGTGTTCGACCGGGTTGCCGGCCACGACGTAGCGATCCATCAATCTGTTGGGGCGAGCTTAGAGGCTGAGAGTTTTTCGAGCGTGCCCGAGCAGCGCGTCAAAAGACACCTGATCTAGGCGCAAAGCACAACCATAGCCCGGGCTATGGCGAGCATTTGCAACGACGAGCAGGGGTCTTTTGGCGTGATGAGCGGGCATGATCGAAATACTCTCAGCCTCTCAGGACGTGGCCTGAAATAATTTCGCGTTCTGGGGGCGCAGGGCAGGCGGGCTGCGGCGTTGCTTCTCGCTTGCGTGGCCCGCCACACGGCGCTCGACGCGCCTTGCATCGCATCCTGCCCTGCGCCCCCAATTGCTTTGGGTCATGCTTAACGTCCCGGGTTGGCCATCAACGTGGTAGTGAGTCCGCCTTCGCCTGCGAAGGTGAAGCGCGAAGTGATTTCGAGTTGATCGGCTTCGCGCCGCATTGTGGAGGTAAAGGGCCCAAAGGGAGCGGCAGCCTTGACGATGGCCAGCGCCCGCTTGTCCAACAGCGTTGATTGCGACGGTACTGCGACCTCTGAATCGACCACTCGGCCAAGTGCGTCCACGGTTAACACCACCACCAGCTCGCCGTAAAGCTTGGCCCCGCGGTTTTCTGGAAAGTTATGCGTGCCGCGCTCTTCGATTTTGCGGCGCAAGCGGTCGTAGTACATCGCGTAGGCGGCTTCCTTGGTGGCCGGGCTGATGTAGCGCTTCTTGGGACGCGAATTCTCTTCGTTGATGCGCTTTTCGATTTCCGCCGTGAGCTGCAGCAGTTGCCGGCGCTGCTCGGCGGCCGACTTGCCGTCGGGGGTCTTCGCCTCCTGTTGGGGGTCGGGTGCGGGCAGGGCTTCCATCTGCTGGCGAAGCCGGGTGAGCAACTGCCGCTGTTGTTCCTGCAACTGCTCGATCTGCTTGCGTGACGACTCGATGCTTTCGCCCAGTTCGACCGTGGCCGACGGCGGCAACGGTGACGTGGCACGGCCCTTCTCGAGCTCGCCGCCACCTGCAAGCGTTGCCTGCGCGATCGCCTGCGCCTTGGCAGGCTCTTCCTTCGAGCGTGCATTGACGAGGATCACCTCCAGCGGGGTGTCCTGAAAAATGCGGTCGAAGGCCTGCGGATTCGAGCGCTGGATTCCGAGCAAGGCCGCGTGAAAACCCAGCGACCCGAGCAAGGCGATCTGCAGTGTCGAAAGCTTGCGCAGCATCGCTTGGTCAGGCCACGGTGGCGGCCGCGGCCGTCTCGTCTTCGCCGTCCTTGATGTCGATGGCGAGCGTGAGCGGGCCGGCACTCTCGGCAGCTTCTTCTGCATCCGCGTCGTCAACAGCCGTGTCAGTCTGCGCTTGCACATCGTCGATGCGCGAGATCACATTGGCATGCACGTCGAGCGTGAGCAGATCGGTGCCCGTGATGCGTACGCGCACATGCGCGCCTCGCGGCAGGCTGTCTGCGCCCAACGCGCGGAACACAAGCGGCAAGTCGTCGGCGCGGACGAGGCCATCTTTCATGACGGCGGCGTCGAGTTCGGTGATCTTGTTCTGCTCGAGGTACTTCAGCGTCCAGTAGCGCTCGATGCCCGACTGGAATCCGTTGTAAGCGGTGTAGGCCGCATCGAAGCCGGAGATGACCGAGAACAGCGCCGCGTCCTTGGGCTTGAAAGGCGCTGCAAGCGCGGCGGTGCGGCCGTGGCGTGCGCAGGCAATGATCTGCCACTGGTTCACGAGGTCCACGTAGCGCCGCAACGGCGAGGTGGCCCACGTGTATTGCGCCACGCCCATGCCCGCATGCGGCGCGGGCTTCACGCCCATGCGCACCTTCACGCCCGGCGCGAGACTGGCCTGGCTGCGATAAATGCCAGGCACGCCGCAGTCGGCGATCCATCCGCCCCAGGTGCTGTTGGCAAGAATCATGGCCTCGGCCACGATGAGGTCGAGCGGCGCACCGCGACGGCGCGTCCCGATGGACACGGACTCGTCCCCGCGCGGTTCGCGGCCGTCGTTGCCCTCGAGGCGAAAGTTGTAGTCCGGCCGGTTGAAGTTTTCAGGCTTGCCGCGTGCGACTTCGCGCAAGGCTTTCAGATGGTTGGCAAGTCGGAAAGCGAAGGCGAGTTCCGGCGCGAAGCGGTAGGTCGCCTCCGCTTCGCCCGTGAGCGATGCTTCGGTGATCACGCTGTCGAGCTGATCGTGCCGAAGATTTGCGACGATGCTCACCCGTTCGAGCTTCGTCTCGCTGGCCTTGACTTCAAACGAGGCTTCATCGAAGGTCACGTACAGCGACACCGCAGGGCAGTCGCGCCCTTCGGTCAGGGTGTAGGCCTGAACAACGTCATCGGGCAGCATGGTCAGCTTGTAGCCGGGCATGTACACGGTAGACAAGCGATCGCGTGCGACCTTGTCGACATTGCCGTCGGGTGTGATCGCCAAGCCGGGCGCGGCAATGTGGATGCCGAAAACGACAGTTCCCGTGCCGAGACCTTGCACGGACAAGGCATCGTCGATCTCGGTCGTGGCTGAATCATCGATGGAAAATGCCTGTGCCGCCGACAGCGACAAGGCTTCCTTGATCGGCGGTGCCGACAGAGACGGAAAACCCGTGCCCTTCGGAAAGTTCTCGAACAAGAAGCGCTTCCAGTGAAACTGGTAGGGCGAGTCGATGGCGCCGGCGTTTGTCAGCAGATCGAGCGGCGCCTTTTGCGCCCGCTTGGACGCCTCGACCACTGCCTTGTATTCGGGTGCGTTCTTGTCGGGTTTGAAGAGAATCTTGTAAAGCTGTTCGCGAACTGATGCCGGGCACTGCCCGTTCACCAACTCGGTGGCCCAGGCATCGATCTGCGCCGCAATCTGCTTCTTTCGCTCGATGCCCAGAAGGGCCGCCTTGACAATCTCTTCAGGCGCCTTCTTGAAGTTGCCCTTGCCCAGCCGTCGAAAATAATGAGGCGCCTCAAACAGCCGGAAAAGCGCCGCTGCCTGCTTGGTGATGTCGGCGCTGGCATCGAAATAATCGCGAGCAAGATCCGCGAATCCAAATTCCTGCTCCGGCGCAAACTCCCAGGCCAGATCGAGATCGATGTCCCGCGCGACTAACTGCGCGGAAGAAATGAGTTCGGCAGGCGACGGCTTCTCGAACTTGAGGAGCACGTTGGCCGCCTTGACTTTGACGCGCTTGCCTGAGTCCAGCTCGATCTGCATCGAGCTGTCCGCCTCGGTCATCACCCGCCCGGCCAGAAATTTCCCGCCGTCTTCAAACAATGCATACATCTTGTGAATTGTCGCCCATGCGCAAGGCCGTCCGGGTTCCAACTTGTGGAAGAGTGGGCAAAGCACGGCGTGAGAGGCCGAGCCCTGCACCCGCTGCACACCATCGAGCCGGCTCACTAGAGAATGTGAAGCCTGTGCCCATGGCGAGACCTATAGTTCCCCCATGCCGCTGCTCGGGTGAGACGCTCGCAGCGCCTCCACCACCGCGACACACTCAGAGGAAACACACCATGGTCAAGAAAGTCAAGAAAATGGCTGACAAGAAGGCCGCTTCCACTGCTGGTATTTTCGACAGCGTTCTCGCCGGCACCGTCAAAGAATCGGCCCAGCAGATCTGGTTGGCCGGCCTCGGCGCCTTCTCGAAGGCGCAGGAAGAAGGTGGCAAGGTCTTCGAGGCCCTCGTGAAGGAAGGCACCTCGCTGCAACGCAAGACGCAAGCCGCCGCGGAAGAAAAGATCGGTGACGTGACAAGCAAGATGAGCAATATGGCGGGCGACGTGACGGCCAAGGCCGGCCAGCAATGGGACAAGCTCGAATCGATTTTCGAGGAACGGACCTCCAAGGCACTGAACAAGCTTGGCGTGCCTTCTTCGAAGGACGTGGAAGCCCTGATCGCCCGCATCGACGAACTGAGTGCGCAAGTCGCCAAGCTGTCGAAGACCGCTCCGGTTCGTGCTGCGAAGAGCGCGGCTGCGAAGCCGGCGGCTGCGAAGAACGCCAACAGCGTCGCCAAGCCTGCCGCCAGGCGCGCTTCGGCCCGCCGCGCTGTGTGAGCGTCATTCATCGATTGGACAAGGGTGCTTCGGCGCCCAGCGTCACCGATCTGCGGGAAACACTTCGGGCACGCCGTGCACAGGCTTTCAACGGCTGGAAGGCGTCCTCAATGACCTCGAGCATGCACTACCTCGGTGAATCGCCATTGGATTGTTGACACCTGTTTTGCAGTTGATGGTCCGGAAGATGCATCACGCGATACATTTGCCCCCAATGTGAGCGTGATAGGAAACGGCGTGTCCGCTTCGATTCGGTTTGGTCACTGCGAGCTGCAGCCGCACGAGCGGCGCTTGTTGATTCACGGCGAACCCGCCGTGCTTGGCGCACGTGCGTTCGACGTTTTGCTGGCCTTGGCCAAGCGAGCCGGCGAACTCATGGGCAAGAACGAGCTCATGGACATCGTGTGGCCCGATGTCGTTGTCGAGGAAAACAACCTCCAGGTGCAGATTTCCACCCTGAGAAAGCTGCTGGGGCCGGACGTCATCGCCACCATTCCCGGCCGAGGCTACCGCTTCACAGCGCGCATCGATGAGCAGGTGCCGAAGGCGATCGAATCGACCGGCACGCGACCGTCGATCGCGGTGCTGCCTTTTGCCAACCTGAGCGGCGAGCAAGGGCAGGAATATTTCGCGGACGGCCTCGCCGAAGACATCATCGCGAGCCTGGCACGATCGAGTTGGCTCTTCGTCATCGCACGCAACTCCTCATTTACCTACCGCCAGAGCAAGCTCTCGTTCGGTGCGATCTGCCGCGAATTGGGTGTGCGCTACCTCGTGGCGGGCAGCGTGCGGAGGGCGGGCGACAAGCTGCGCGTGTCTGCCGAACTGGTCGATGGCGCGCGCGGCGAGACTGCATGGGCAGACCGCTTCGATCGCTCACTGACCGATCTTTTCGCGGTGCAGGACGAAATTTCGTCGACCATCGCCGGCACCATCGAACCAGTGTTCCTCCGCCGCGAAGAAACTCGGGCCGTGCACCACGCGCCGCGCGACATCCAGCATTGGGACCTGCTCATGCGGGCGCGCTGGAATTTCTGGCGCTCCACGCCGCAAAACAACAACGAGGCGAGGCGCCTGCTCGAGCAGGCTCTGCAGGTCAAGCCCAATGATTCGGCCAGCCTCGCGCTTCTGTCATTCACCTACATGTCCGACGCCTGGCGTGGCAAATCGGACGATCCGGTACGGCTGATCCGCGAAGCCAATCGCCTCGCGCTGGAAGCCGTACGCAACGACGACCAAGACAGTTACGCGCACTTCACGCTCGGCACCGCGCTGTCGTGCATCAACAAGCTCGAACCTGCGATGGCCGAGCAACGGCGCGCGCTCGACCTCTATCCGAACTTCGCTGCCGCCGCAGGCGAACTCGGCCGGCTGCTCGCTTTCTCAGGCCGCTTCGACGAAGCGATGGAGCAGGTGCGGCGTGCCGTGCAGTGCAGCCCGAGCGACCCACACCTGAGCTTATGGCTGCGCTCGAAGGCGATCGCGTGCTTCATCGAGGGGCACATGGAGGAGGCCGTACTGCACGCGATCGAAGCGGTGTCCAAGCGCCCCGACTGGTTTTTCAACTATTACCTGCTCGCCGCCTGTCATGCGGGAGCCGGTGACCTTCCCCGCGCTCACGAAGCCATGGCCGAGGCGCGCCGATCGATGCCCGTCTACAACATGCTGACGCTCAAGGTCGGGCACCCGTTTGCCGATCTGGCTCAGCTCGATCGCTTCGTCGCGGCTCTCAGACTTGTGGGATGGGAAGGCTGACAAAAATATGCGCCCGCCCGAGCGCATCGGGCACCGACAACGATCAAGGAGGAAGAATGGCTGAGACAACTGCACCTCAGAAGATTGCAATTCTTGGAGGCGGCATCGCTGCGTTGAGCACCGCATTCGAACTCACGAGCCAGCCCGAATGGCAAAAAAAGTTCGACGTCACCATTTACCAGCTCGGCTGGCGATTGGGCGGCAAGTGCGCCACTGGCCGCGGGCCCAACGACCGCATCGAGGAACACGGTATCCACGGCTTTCTCGGCTGCTACTACAACGCGCTGCCGATGATGCGCGAGTGCTATGAAGCGCTCGGCCGCAAGCCCGGCCAGCCGCTCGCGACGTTCGAAGAAGCCTTCAAGCCCGAGAGCTTCGTCCTGATGTGGGAGTTCATCGACAACAACTGGAAGCGCTGGCCTTTCACTGCGCCGACCAACGATTTGTCACCCGGGGATCCTTCGTCGCTGGGGAAAGTCACCGACTGGGTCAGCGCGCTGGTGCGCTTCGTGAAGCAGCTCTTCGAAGACAACCTCAGCCACATTACCAAGGGCAATCCCTTCGAGGCCGAAGTGGGGCGCCTGCTGATGCATGGGCTCGATGCAGCGCTCAAGGTGGCGCTCGAAATCGGCGCAGACATCATCGACTTGCTCGACAAAGCTTGGGAGTGGCTCGCCAAGCACCTCGGCACCAGCTTTGCCGACAATGACGACCTGCGACGCATCTACATCGTGAGCAACTTCCTGCTCGCGATCGTGCGCGGCACGATCAAGGACGACATTGCCAACAAGGGCTTCGACTCCATCGACGACGAGAACTTCGCCGACTGGCTGCAGCGACACGGCGCATCGCTGCTCACGGTGTCGTCGGCCATGTCGCTGAACACCACGAACCTGTCCTACCAATATCCCAATGGCGACACCACGCGCACGGCGACCATGGGCGCGGGTGCCTACCTGCACTGGACGCTGCGCAGCTTCGCCTACATGGGCGCCTTCGCCTGGTTGTTCGAGGCCGGCACCGGCGAGACGGTGATCGCACCGATGTACGAGGTGCTGAAGAAGCGCGGTGTGAAGTTCGAGTTCTTCCACAAGGTCGAGTCGCTCGAATTGAGCGCCGACAAAAAGTCCGTGGCGGCAGTCAACATCGGCATCCAGGCCACGCTCAAGAACCCAACAGTCGAATACCAGCCGCTGATCGACGTGAAGGGGTTGCCTTCGTGGCCCGCGGACCCGGACTACTCGCAATTGGCTGAAGGCGACGCATTGAAGGCGGAGCAGATCGACCTCGAGTCGTATTGGACGCGCTGGCAGCCGGTCGCGCACAAGCGACTGATCGCCGGCAGTGACTACGACCGCGTTGTGTTCGCCATATCCATAGGCGCCGTGCCCTATTTGTGCAAGGAACTGCTCGATGCGCGGCAGGACTGGCGCGACATGGTCGACAAGGTCAAGACCGCGCAGACGCAGACCATGCAGCTCTGGTTCAACCGTTCGACCAAGGACATGGGCTGGGACTTCGAGTTCAAGAACGAGTACGACACGGTGATTGGCGCGACCTACATCAATCCGCTGGACGGGCAGGTCGACTTCACGCACCTGCTGAGGTGGGAGTCATGGCCGAAGGCGAACACGCCCAAGGCCTTGTGGTACTTCTCGGGCGTCATGCCCGACTACGACGAGCCGCCGCCCTTCACCGACACCGAATACCCTCGTCGCCAGAACGAGCGCGTGAAGGCGCAGTGCATTCAATACCTGCAGGCCAGCATGGGCCCGTTGTTGCCGCTGGCCACCACCAACAAGGTCAATCCCCCGGGCGACCCGATCGGGCTCGACTTCAGCTTGCTGCAGGGTTATGACGAAGCCAACGCCGGCGCTGGCTCAAAGCGTTTCGACCAGCAGTTCTGGCGAGCCAACATTGACCCGACCGAGCGCTACGTGCTGTCGCCGCCGGGAAGCACGAAGTATCGACTCAAGGCCTGGGGCACGGGCTTCGACAACCTCGTGATCGCGGGGGACTGGATTTACACAGGGCTCAACGTGGGCAGCGTTGAGGGTGCGGTGATGGGCGGGCGGCTTGCGTCGCACGCGATCAGCGGCTTTCCCGCACTGTCGGCGATCACCGGGTATCCGGCGAACAGGCGTGTTCAAGCGAGGGCATGACTCGCCTCAAACGAGAGCCATCCACCCGAGAGTGATCCACCCGATGAGGGAGATGGTGGCTACACCGCCGAACAGCAGCATGGGCGGGCGGGTACTTCCAAGGCGCGTCACAGTGATGCGGTGTGGCTCGGTGGTGTGCTCCAGGTATTCAGGCTGGTCGGTGCTGGTGCCGACCGATTTCCAGTCGACCATGTCCTCGTCCCACTGGGCATCCAACGGCTCGCGCGACTCGCGCCTGGACGGGAGCCACGATGCCGGTACGGGCACGTCGGACGCGGGCTGGCGGCACACCATCACGTCGGTTTGACGCGATACCTCCTTGAGGTTTTGC
Organism: Rhizobacter sp.; assembly: GCA_021153565.1. Lineage (GTDB taxonomy): Bacteria > Pseudomonadota > Gammaproteobacteria > Burkholderiales > Burkholderiaceae_C > Albitalea. Next base: position 25,161 of record JAJKJU010000348.1, on the reverse strand, counting down.
GCGAGGAGCGCAACCAGCAACGACATCGGGCGGTGCCGCTTCCGCATCACGGGAGAGTTGGACATCTGCATGGCGGTGGCTGCGTTCATTGGCGACTCCGGCGTTCCTTGATTCAGTGATGCCACTGTCGCTTTTGGCGAGGCTCAAGTCCTGAGGCGCTACTGAAATGTCCTGAAGCCTGACGTTACAGGTTCCACCATTGCCAGAAGCCCAGCAAGCCGACCGTCATCACGACGTAGCGAGCAAACTTGCCAATGGACATATAGAACACGCAGGGCCAAAAGGGCAGGCGCAGCCAGCCGGCGACGGCGCACAGCGGATCGCCGACGATGGGAAGCCATGCGAGCAGGCAGGCCTTCGCGCCAAATCTCTCGAGCCATCGCAGTGCGCGAGGATGGGCAGCGCTGACATCGTGCGTGACACGCTCGTACGCCCGTTCCGCGCCGAAGCCCATCCACCAGGTGACGGCGCCGCCCAGCGTGTTGCCGAGCGTAGCGACCAGGATTGCCGGCCAGAACAGGCTTGGGTTCAATTGGATCAGTCCGAAGACCACTGGTTCGGAGCCGAGCGGCAGCAATGTCGCCGAAATGAAGGCGACGATGAAGATCGTGCTGAGTCCGTATTTCGGCAACGCGAGAAAAGCCAGCAGCGATTGAATCCATGCATCCATCAAATGCATTATGCGAACGGTGTGATGGGCGCCGGAAACCAAAATTCGAGCCGCTATACTTCTGCCTCCTTTTTCAGCACCCTTCCATTTCCACTCCCTATGAAAATTGGCCACATCGAGCTGGCGAACAGCCTCTTTGTCGCGCCGATGGCCGGGGTGACGGATCGGCCCTTTCGCCAGTTGTGCAAGCGCCTTGGAGCGGGCTATGCGGTGAGCGAGATGGTGACCTCGCGCAAGGATTTGTGGACGAGCCTGAAGACGAGCCGCCGCGCGAACCATGAGGGCGAGGTCGCACCGATCTCCGTGCAAATCGCCGGTACGGATGCCGCCATGATGGCCGAGGCCGCCGCCTACAACATCGACCGCGGCGCGCAGATCATCGACATCAACATGGGCTGCCCGGCCAAGAAGGTCTGCAACAAGTGGGCCGGCTCGGCCTTGATGCAGGACGAGACTCTGGCGGTCGAAATCGTCCAGGCGGTGGTGGCCGCATGCGCCCCCCGAAACGTGCCAGTCACCTTGAAGATGCGCACAGGCTGGTGCGATGCGCAGCGCAACGCCGTGCGCATCGCACGTGCGGCAGAGAGTGCCGGCATTGCGATGGTGACCGTGCATGGACGCACTCGTGAACAAGGCTACAAGGGGATGGCCGAGTACGACACCATCGCAGCGGTCAAGGCGGCCTTGCGCATCCCGGTCGTCGCCAACGGCGATATCGACTCGCCCGAAAAGGCAAGCGAGGTGCTGCGCCTGACTGGTGCCGACGCCGTGATGATCGGCCGTGCCGCGCAAGGCCGGCCGTGGATATTCAGAGAGATCGCGCACTTCCTCGCGACGGGCGTTCACCTTGCCGCGCCCGAGGTGGTGCAAGCCAAGCGCTGGCTGCTCGAACACCTCGAGGACCACTACGGCCTCTATGGGGAGTACGCCGGAGTGCGCACCGCACGCAAGCACATCGGGTGGGCCGTGCGCGCCTTGCCAGGAGGAGAAGCGTTTTGCGCCGAGATGAACCTGCTCGAATCGTGCGACGCCCAGGTGCGCGCAGTGACTGAGTGGTTCGACGAACTCGCTGATACGCATCTACTGCTGCCCGCTTCTGCCGGTGCAGCGAATGAACCGGTCATCAAACAACAAGCATGAGCAAGAAACACATCGAGGAGTGCATCCGGGACAGCCTGGAGAACTACTTCAAGGACCTGCACGGTGTAGAACCGACAGCGATGTACGACATGATCTTCAACGTCGTCGAGAAGCCGCTTCTCGACGTCGTGATGAAACATGCCGAAGGCAACCAGAGCCGTGCGGCGGAGTGGCTCGGCATCAACCGGAACACGCTTCGCCGCAAGCTCGTCGAACATAAATTGATCACGTGACGCCAATGACCCAACTCACCGCCCTTGTCTCCGTCTCCGATAAAGCCGGCGTTCTCGAATTCGCACGTGAACTGCACGGCTTGGGCGTAAAGCTCCTGTCCACCGGCGGTACCGCCAAGCTGCTGGCGGATGCGGGCCTGCCTGTCACCGAAGTCGCCGACCACACGGGCTTTCCGGAGATGCTCGACGGGCGCGTGAAGACCTTGCATCCAAAGATCCATGGCGGCCTGCTCGCACGCCGAGACGTGCCGGCGCACATGGCGGCGATCAAGGAACACAGGATCGACACCATCGATTTGCTGGTGGTGAATCTCTACCCCTTTGAAGCGACCGTGGCCAAGCCCGGCTGCACGCTCGAAGACGCAATTGAGAACATCGACATTGGCGGACCAGCGATGGTTCGCTCTGCCGCCAAGAACTGGAAGGACGTGGCGGTACTCACTGACTCGTCGCAGTACGCGCAGGTGCTGGCGGAACTGAAGGAGTCGGGCAGCGTGACCCAGGCGACCAAGTTCGCGCTATCGGTGGCGGCCTTCAATCGCATCTCCAATTACGACGGCGCGATCAGCGACTATCTGTCGTCCCTGAAAGTCGACGGAACGCGTAGCGAATACCCCGCGCAAAGCAACGCCCGCTTCATCAAGCTGCAAGACCTGCGCTACGGCGAGAACCCGCATCAGACAGCAGCGTTCTATCGCGACCAGCATCCCGCTCCCGGCTCGCTGGTCACGGCCAAGCAATTGCAAGGCAAGGAACTCTCGTACAACAACATTGCCGATGCCGACGCCGCATGGGAATGCGTAAAGAGTTTCGACACGCCCGCCTGCGTCATCGTGAAGCACGCCAACCCCTGCGGCGTGGCCATGGGCGCGGGTCCGGCCGAGGCCTATGCCAAGGCCTTCAAGACCGACCCGACCTCCGCCTTCGGCGGCATCATCGCCTTCAACTGCGAACTCGACGCGACTGCGGCGCAGCTTGTTGCCAAGCAGTTCGTCGAAGTGCTGATCGCCCCGAGCTTCACGCCCGAAGCTTTGCTGGTGTTTGCCGCCAAGGCCAACACGCGCGTGCTGCAGATCGCTTTGCCCAAGGGCGGCGCGACGGCGTGGGACCAGGGCCGCAATGCGCAGGACGTGAAGCGCGTGGGTTCGGGCCTGTTGATCCAGACGGCCGACAACCGCGAAGTGCAAGCGGGAGAACTGAAGGTCGTGACGACGCTGCTGCCGAGCGAAGCGCAGATGAACGACATGCTTTTTGCGTGGAAGGTCGCGAAGTACGTGAAGAGCAACGCCATCGTCTTCTGTGGCGGTGAAATGACGTTAGGCGTCGGCGCGGGGCAGATGAGCCGCATCGACTCGGCGCGTATCGCGAGCATCAAGGCAGAGAATGCCGGCTTGTCGTTGAAGGGGTCGGCGGTGGCGAGCGATGCCTTCTTCCCGTTCCGCGATGGGTTGGATGTGGTGTGCGAAGCGGGCGCCACTTGCGTGATTCAGCCGGGCGGCAGCGTGCGCGATGATGAAGTGATCGCTGCAGCGAACGAGCGCGGCATTGCGATGGTCCTGACCGGCGTCCGGCACTTCAGGCACTGAGGATGAAACTTCCTGAGGCAGCCGGTCTTTTTCTCGCATTCCTCGCCCGCCTCATCACTGGCGCACAGGGCCACTGGTACGGCTGCCCGCCCAAGGCTGAACAGCGCATCTACTTCGCCAACCACCAGAGCCACTTCGACTGGGTATTGATCTGGGCGGCCTTGCCGAGCGACTTGCGCTCCATCACACGGCCTATCGCCGCTCGTGACTACTGGACGTCCAGCAAGCTCAAACACTGGATCACCCGGGAAATCTTCAACGCCGTCTACGTCTCGCGCCAGCGCATTGACGACCAGGATCCGCTCGAGCCCCTCGTCGAAGCCTTGAGCCATGGCGACTCGCTCGTGATCTTTCCCGAAGGCACACGCGGCAACAAGGGCGACCCGATGCCTTTCAAGTCGGGGCTTTATCACCTCGCCGAGCAATTCCCGAATGTACAACTCGTTCCCGCCTGGATCGACAACGTGCAGCGTGTCATGCCCAAGGGAGAAGTGGTGCCGGTGCCCATCCTCTGCTCGGTGACCTTCGGCGCGCCAATTCAACTCGAACGGGGTGAAGACAAGCGCATCTTCCTTGCACGCGCTCGCGATGCGGTGCTGGCGCTGAGGAGCATCCGCTGATGGGCGCGCTTCGGGACTTGAACATCACCCAGCAGGTGGGCCTGCTGTTCCTCGCGCTCTTCGGCGTCCTCGCGCTGGTCACGATCGTTGAAGTGGGCCGCACGATTCGCGATCTATCGCCTGAGCTGCAAGAACGCCACGAGCAGTTCAAGCGTGACCTGCGCGCGGTGTGGTGGGGTGCAGTGATCTTCTGGATTTCATGGGTGCTCGGCGCCATCGTTGCGACCCTGCTCTTCGGCCTCGTGTCTTTCATCGCCTTCCGCGAATTCATCACGCTCACGCAAACGCGACGAGCCGATCACCGCGGCCTCTTGCTGGCGTTCTTCTTCGTGTTGCCCTTCCAGTTCGTGCTCGCGGGAAGCCAGAGACTCGATCTCTTTACGGTGTTCATTCCGGTCTACGTGTTCTTCGCAATTCCGGTGATCAGCGCTATCGGCAACGATCCGCAGCGATTTCTGGAGCGCACATCGAAGATTCAGTGGGGAATCATGGTCTGCATCTACGGCATGAGCCATGCGCCGGCCCTGCTGCTGATTGATCTGCCCGAATACGAGGGGCGGGGCGCCTTCCTTGTCTTCTACCTGGTCGTCGTTGTTGCTTGCGCTCAGATTGCGCAGGAGTTCGCCACGCGCCGCCTTCGCCGCCGGCCGGTTGCTCGCGCGATCAGCCGATCGTTCTCATGGCGAGCCTGGGCCATCGGGGCGGGTGTGGCAGCGTTCGTGGGTGCATTGCTCTACTGGGCCACGCCGTTCAAGCCGATTCCTGCCTTGGTGATGGGTCTCATCGCCGGTGGGACGGGTACGTTGGGCGAGTTCGTGATGAAGGCGCTCAAGCGTGATGCAGGGGTGAGAAGCTGGGGTGGCAAGGCCTCGGTCACGGGCGCGGTGGGGTTGCTGGATCGGGTTGCGCCGTTGTGCTTTTCGGCGCCGGTGTTTTTTCACGCCGTGCGCTGGTACTTTGGACTTTGATTCTTTGCCCGGGTGCACTGAAAGGCAGAGTTTTTCGATCATGCCCACTCATCACGCCAAAAGACCCCTGCTCGTCGTTGCAAATGCTCGCCATAGCCCGGCCATGGCTGCACTTTGCGCCTCATATGGTCGCGTTCATCCATCAGATTTTGTAATTGCTCGTTCGAGGTCGATCAGGTGACGCGCATTCTCGGCATCGACCCAGGCTTACGAACCACCGGCTTCGGTGTCGTTGAAACAGAGGGCGCGCACTTGCACTACGTTGCCAGCGGCACGATCAAGACTGATGCTGTCGACATCGGCCAATTGCCGGCCCGACTCAAGATCATTTTCGACGGCGTGCGCGAGGTCACCGGCCGCTACCGACCGACTTGCGCGGCCGTGGAGATCGTCTTCGTGAACGTGAACCCTCAGTCCACACTCATGCTCGGCCAGGCACGCGGCGCGGCGCTCACGGCACTCGTGTCGAACGACTTGGACGTGTCCGAGTACACCGCGCTGCAGATGAAGAAGGCAATCGTCGGCCACGGCCAAGCCCGCAAGGAACAGGTGCAGGAAATGGTGATGCGCCTTTTGAATCTGCCGGGCCTGCCGGGCAAGGATGCAGCCGATGCCTTGGGTCTGGCCATTTGCCATGCGCACGCGGGCTCATCCTTCGCCGCCATGCAAAAGGGCACGACGCTCGCGCGCCGGGCCCATGCCCAGTACCGGCGCGGCCGGACTTACTGACTGCGATTTCCTGCGCGCCTGCGGCGCACCAACGGGAGCAGGGCAAGACCGCCCAGCATCAACAGGTATGTCGATGGTTCCGGCACGGGTTGCGGGATGTCCGAATTCTGCTCCATCGCCCTAAATCCGAGTTCCATGTCGAAATGCGTCGGCGCATCGGTGTCATTGCGCAGGAACAGGGAGACGGCCTCTGACTCGTGGGTATCGCCAAAGAGTAGGTAGGGTGGCCATTCGAACTGTGAGTTGCTGGCCGTGTCGGTGTGGCCGTGTCCGCCGCCAAGGATGGTCAAGTATTCATTGTCGGTCGACGACCTGAATAGGTGGGTGTCTACCGTCAGGATGCCATTCCATTCAATGGCGCTGTGCGCGCTCAGCGTGCCCGTGAGGCCCGCCATGGAGCATGACGTCGAGTGGCTGTAGTTCGACCAGAATTCACCGCCGCAGAAATGGGGCGTGTTCCAGTCGGCGAGGGAGGTGCCGAAAAGGAGCGTGAGCTCCGGCGTCACACCGTCGTTCGGATCGAGGTCGCGAAGTTGCAAGCTGGGACTCGTCACGCTGACGCTGAATGTTCCGGCTTGGGCGATCGAGCAGGTCAGCAGCAGGGCTGCCAAGAGAGCACGCATCAATAATCCTCCTGAGTGTTATGGGGCGCGGAGTATAGGAGAACCTTCTCGGCGGACTTCACCTTGATGGGGGGGTGGCGTCGCCGCCAGACGCCCATCCACAATGGCGTCGCCTGCCCTCTACAATTTCGTTCGATGGTCGTCTCCACGGCTTCCCTTAAAGGATTTCTTTCAATGAGCGCCGAGCCTCCCGCCTTCCCTCCGCATCCTACGTCCCCGGACCTGAGCCACATCGCACCTCGCGACAAGGCGGAGATCTTGGCGGAGGCGCTGCCCTACATCCGGCGCTTTCACGGCAAGACCATCGTCATCAAGTACGGGGGTAACGCCATGACCGACCCGGGCTTGCAACAGGATTTCGCTGAAGACGTGGTGCTGCTCAAGCTCGTGGGCATGAACCCGGTGGTGGTGCACGGCGGCGGCCCGCAGATCGACGAGGCGCTGGCCAAGGTCGGCAAGAAGGGCACCTTCATCCAGGGAATGCGGGTCACGGACGATGAAACCATGGAAGTCGTCGAATGGGTGCTCGCAGGCCAGGTGCAGCAAGACATCGTCGGTCTGATCAACGCGGCTGGCGGCAAGGCAGTGGGCCTCACGGGTCGTGATGGCGGATTGATCCGCGCCCGCAAGCTCAAGATGCTCGACAAGAATGACCCGACCAAGGAACACGACGTTGGCCAAGTCGGCGAGATCGAGTCCATTGACCCGGCGGTGGTGAAGGCGCTGCAGGACGACCAGTTCATCCCAGTCATTTCGCCCCTCGGATTCGGCGGCAACAATGAAAACTACAACATCAACGCCGACGTGGTGGCAGGCAAGCTGGCCGAGGTGCTCAAGGCAGAGAAGTTGATGATGCTCACCAACATCTCGGGTGTGCTCGACAAGCAGGGCAACCTGCTCACCAATCTCTCGGCGCGCGAGATCGATGAGCTGTTCGCAGACGGCACGATCTCGGGCGGCATGCTGCCCAAGATCTCGTCGGCGCTCGACGCGGCGAAGAACGGGGTCAACACGGTACACATCATCGACGGCCGCGTGCCGCACGCGATGCTGCTGGAAGTCCTGACCGAGCAGGCCTATGGCACCATGATCCGTTCACATTGAAAAGGGATTGGGCCCCCCAGTGGATTGGGCCCCCTAGTCGCTGGCGCTCCTGCCCCCAAGGGGCGCCACCCGGCGGACCGGCAGAGCCGGATCCGCGGGCGTGGATTGGGCCCCCCAGTCGCTGGCGCTCCTGCCCCCAAGGGGCGCCACCTGGCGGACCGGCAGAGCCGGATCCGCGGGCGTGGCTTGATGTTGCAGTCGCTGGCGCTTCTGCTTCGGGCTGTCCTATTGGTTCGATTGGGGCTTTGAAGCTTTCGAGCACCACAATTTGCCGACGACCTGGCTGTTCGACCTCGATAACACCCTTCACGATGCCTCGTACGCCGCCTTCGGCCCAACTACGGAGGCGATGACGGCATATATCGTGGAGCATCTGGAAATGCCCGCGGTGGACGCCAACGCCTTGCGGCTGCAGTACTGGAAGCGCTATGGGGCGACGCTGCTCGGTCTGGTCAGGCACCACGGCGTGAAGGCATCGCACTTTCTTGAAGAGACTCATCAGTTGCCCGGCCTGGAGCAACGCCTGCGCATGAGCGCGCATGATCGCGCCGCACTGAAGCGCCTGCCGGGGCGCAAGTTCATCCTGACCAACGCGCCGCGCTCGTACACGCTGCGGGTGCTTGACACCTTGCGACTGACCGGCCTGTTCGACGGAATCATCAGCATCGATGACATGACGATGTTCAGCCAGCATCGGCCCAAACCCGACGCGCGCATGCTTCGCCACGTTGCGGCGCGGCTCAAGACCCGCCCGAGCCGATGCGTACTGGTCGAGGACACGTTGGATCATCAGCGTTCCGCCCGTCGAGTCGGGATGCGCACGGTCTGGATGCAACGTTACCTTCGTGCCGCAATTCACGCCCCGGGCGAATGCATAAAAGTTGGCATTCACCCTTGCCCTAAGCCTGCATATGTGTGTGCCAGAATCAACCGGATACAAGCTTTGCGCTCGATTTGGTGCATTCGCGATGACAACTCAGACTGAGCACACACCCGAAGACACCGTCCCTGTGAACGTCACAGGCGCTGAGATCGCTGCGAGCGTGGTCACGGGTCCGGCGGGGGGGCGAAAGCGTCCCAAGCCGGGTGAGCGCCGCGTGCAGATTTTGCAAACGCTGGCTTCCATGCTCGAACAGCCGGGTGCCGACCGTATCACCACCGCGGCGCTGGCCAGCAAGCTGGATGTGTCCGAAGCGGCCCTGTATCGCCACTTTGCAAGCAAGGCACAGATGTTCGAGGGGCTGATCGAGTTCATCGAGCAAAGCGTGTTCACGCTCGCCAACCAGATCATCGAACATGAGGAAGTTGGTTCCGTTCAGGCGCAAAAGATCCTCGCAGTGCTGCTGCAATTCGGTGAAAAGAACCCTGGCATGACCCGCGTGATGGTGGGTGATGCGCTGGTGTTCGAAAACGATCGGTTGCTGGCCCGTATGAACCAGTTCTTCGACCGCATCGAATCGCAGCTGCGCCAGAGCCTGCGAGTCGCCGCCGAAGCGGCTGGGTCGGCGACTCCGACCGTCGATGCCAATGCTCAGGCCTCGGTGCTGACCGCGTTCGCTGTCGGGCGTCTCCAGCGCTACGCGCGCTCGGGATTCAAGCGTGCGCCGACTGAATTCCTGGACGCTGCGCTGCGATTGATGGTCCCTTGATCCGACGGGGTCATAGCATCGACTGAATGGTGACACTCACCGTCGGCGGTCATGTCCTGACGCTGCTGCCTGAGAAGGCGGCCTTCCTCAGAGATTTCCGCACTCTGCTGGTGGCTGATGAGAGAGGGTGATCGCGTCTTTGCGCTGGCGGACGACCACGTCGCCGAGGTATGAGCTGCCCATAAACTCCCGCCATGCCTGATATCGATTCTTTCTTCACCCGTGCCGAGAGGCTCATCTCTCGACTTGAAGCCGTGCTGCCACATCCGCTCGCCTCGCCTGACTGGTCGGCGTCCATCGCCTTTCGCTACCGCAAGTGCGGCGGATCGGGTCGGCTCGAACCCGTCAAGCACGTCGCCCCAATCCGCCTCGAGCACTTGCGCGAGGTCGAGCCGCAAAAGGAAAGGTTGCTGCGCAACACCTTGCAATTCGTCGAAGGCCACGGCGCCAACAACGTGCTGCTGACGGGCGCGCGAGGCACGGGCAAGAGTTCGCTGATCAAGGCCTGCCTCAACGAATTCGCCCCCAAGGGACTGCGCTTGATCGAAGTCGACAAGGCCGATCTGGTCGACTTGGCCGACCTCGTCGACCTCATCGCCGAGCGTCCGGAGCGCTTCATCGTCTTCTGCGACGATCTCAGCTTCGACGAGGGTGAGGCAGGCTACAAGGCGCTCAAGTCGGTGCTCGACGGATCAGTTTCCCAGGCGTCTGAAAACTTGCTCATCTACGCCACAAGCAACCGCCGTCATCTCCTGCCCGAGTACATGAAGGAGAACCTCACCTACCAGCACACCGAGGATGGCGAAGTGCATCCGGGCGAGATGGTGGAAGAGAAGATCTCGCTTTCAGAGCGCTTCGGGCTGTGGATCAGCTTCTACCCGTTCAGCCAAGCGGAATACCTCTCCATCGTGGCCGAGTGGCTGCGTGGTTTCCGGGTGAGCGAAGAGGCCATCGTGGCGGCCAGGCAGGAGAGTCTGGTCTGGGCGCTTGAGCGAGGGTCCCGATCGGGACGGGTTGCTTTCCAGTTCGCCAAGGACTATTCCGGGCGGCATCACTCATGAGCGAGCGCAAACCCGTGGACGTCGCGGTCGGCGTCCTGATCGATGGCGACGAACGATTCCTGCTCACCTCCAGGCCCGAAGGCAAAGTCTATGCGGGCTATTGGGAATTCCCGGGAGGAAAGCTCGAAGCCGGCGAGTCGGTAGAGGAAGCGCTGCGGCGCGAACTCCATGAAGAACTCGGAATCACCATCGGCCCCGCTCATCCGTGGAAGGTCGAGATGATGGACTACCCCCACGCTCTGGTGCGTCTGCATTTCTGCAAGGTCTACGAATGGGATGGCGAGTTAGAAATGCGCGAGCAGCAGGCGATGGCGTGGCAGAACCTGCCGGTCGAGGTCGTTCCTGTGCTGCCCGGTACCGTGCCGGTCCTCGAATGGTTCGCTTCGGAGCGTGGGTTCAGTGGTGCGACGCACAAGGGGTGATTGCTACACTGACCCGATGAATTGGCTAGACGAAGTCAAATGGGACGCCCAGGGGCTGGTCCCTGCCATCGCTCAGGAAATCGGCACCAACGACGTGCTGATGTTCGCCTTCATGAACCGCGAAGCCCTCGCCAAGACCGCTGAACTCGGTGAAGCCGTGTATTTCAGCCGCTCGCGCAATCGGCTGTGGCACAAGGGCGAAGAATCTGGCCATATTCAGAAGGTGCATGAACTGCGGCTTGACTGCGACAACGACGTTGTGCTCATGAAAGTCGAGCAACTCGGGCACACCCCAGGCATTGCCTGCCACACCGGCCGCCATTCCTGCTTCTTTCAGCTTTACAAAGACGGTGCCTGGCACACCGTCGAGCCAGTCTTGAAAGACCCGGAGCGCATCTACAAATGACTTCAAACGACACGCTGGCGCGGCTTGCGCAGGTTATCGAAAGCCGAAAGTCCGGCGACCCTGACAAAAGCTATGTTGCGCGCCTGTTTCACAAGGGCACCGACGCCATCTTGAAAAAGATCGGCGAAGAAGCGTGCGAAACTGTGATGGCCGCCAAGGACGGCGACAAACAGAAGCTTGTCTACGAAGTGGCCGACCTGTGGTTTCACTCGATGCTCGCGCTTAGCGCCTTTGGCCTGACACCGGCGGACGTGCTTGCCGAACTGGAGCGTCGCGAAGGGCTGTCGGGCTTGGAAGAATTCGCCGCGCGCAAGGCCATCCGGCGTGAAGGGGAAGGTGGATGAACGAAGTGATTCCCACGCCCTCTGGGCCATCGCAGGAGCGGGCCAATCTGGCGCTGCTCACGCACGTGATGTACGGACTGCACACGGCGTCGTGGTTCTCTGCGGGAATTTTTTCGGTCATTGCAATGATGCTGAACTACATCAAGCGGCCCGAGTTGCCGGATGACTTCTTCCGCAGCCATTTCCGCTGGCAGGCGCGCAGCTTCTGGTTCACCATACTGTGGCTCGTGCTTGCTGCGCCGCTCTGGTTTGTGCTGTTTTTCCCAGGCATGTTCGCCTACACCTTGATCGGCCTTTGGTACCTCTACCGTTTCATTCGCGGCTGGTGGACCTTCACCGAAGGCCGCCCCATGCCAGTACCACCGACCTGAGAGGCTGATACCGCCATGTCAGACCCGAACTGCGTTTTTTGCAAGATCGTCGCCGGCCAGATTCCCAGCCGAAAGGTGTACGAAGACGATGAACTTCTCGCCTTCCACGACATCCACCCCTGGGCGCCGGTGCATGTGCTCATCGTGCCCAAGGTCCACGTCGCGAGCCTGTCCGACGTCGATGCATCGCATGAAAAGTGGCTCGGCAAGATGCTCTTGCTCGCGCCCAAGCTGATGAAGGATTTGGGTGTGACAAATGGTTATCGCACCAGCATTAACACCGGGCCGGACGGCGGGCAGGAGGTGTATCACCTGCATATGCACGTCTTTGGCGGTCCGCGTCCGTGGGCCAAGGGATGAAATGTTGACTCCCACGTCGCTTCGCTTCTGCCCTTCGGAGGCGGCTGGCATCCCCCTGTGACCTAAAATTGCCCCATACGTCGTTAGGAGATAGATCATGGGTGGCTTGAGTATTTGGCACTGGCTCATCGTGCTGCTGATCGTGGTCCTGGTGTTCGGCACCAAGAAGCTAAAGAACATCGGGCAAGACCTCGGCGGGGCTGTCAAGGGCTTCAAGGACGGCATGAAGGACGGCGCAGCCAGTGTCGACGGTCCGCCCGCCCAAGTGACGGCGAACATGCCCAAGGCCACCGACGCGAACACGGTGGACGTCGAAGCGAAGAACAAGTCGTGATCGAGGTGAAACGCTCGCAAGGCGTCCAGGGCTTTAGTGTTAACAGGCCCTAGCCCATGATCGACTTCGGCATCGACAAGATCGCGCTCATCGGCGCGGTCGCTCTTATCGTGCTCGGTCCCGAGCGTCTGCCGCGCGTGGCGCGCACCGTGGGGCACCTGCTGGGCAAGGCGCAGCGCTACGTCGCCGACGTGAAGGCCGAAGTCAATCGCTCCATCGAGCTCGAAGAGCTCAAGAAGATGAAGGGTCAGTTCGAGGACGCCGCGCGCAACGTCGAGCGAACGGTGGCCAGCGAAATCCACCAGACCTCGGCCGAACTCGAGAAGAGCTGGGCAGATGCCGATCCGCTCTCGTCTTCGTACGAAAACATTCACGACGGGTGGACGCCCACCCCAACCTACAAGCATCCTAAAAAGAACTGGCGATTGAAGCGCGGTGCCATGCCCCAGTGGTACAAGCAGCGCCACGGCATCCGCGGCAAGGCCCAGTCGGGCGCAGCGCGTGTCGCGCGCTTTCGTCCACCTCGCATCGGTTCCTGACGCATGAGTTCCAACCCCGGCCCCGACGAACTCGAGGGCACTGAGCAGCCTTTTGTCGCGCACCTGGTCGAGCTGCGCGACCGCATGATCAAGGCGCTCTACGGACTGGTCATTGCGATTGCGCTGTTGGCTGCATGGCCCGGCCCCAGTCAGCTCATCGACTGGCTTGCGATTCCGATTCGCAACCACATGCCGCCCGGCACCAAGCAGTTGATTGCGACGGGCGTCTTCTCGCCCTTCTTCATTCCGCTCAAGGTGCTGGTGATGGCGGCGGTGCTGTTGTCGCTGCCGTGGTTGATCTATCAGGCCTGGGCTTTCATTGCGCCAGGGCTGTACAGCCACGAAAAGCGTTTCGGCTTGCCGCTGATCGTGTTCGGCAGCCTGCTGGCGTATTCGGGCATCGCCTTCGTCCAGTTTTTCGTGCTGGACCGCATGTTCGGTTTCATCCAGAAGTTCACGCCCGAAACGGTACAGGCGACGCCTGACATTGCGTCGTATGTGGAGACCATCCTCGGGCTGTACATCGCTTTCGGGCTCGCCTTCCAGGTGCCGATCGTGGTGATCTTGCTGGTGCGCGTGGGGCTGGTGACGCTGGAGCAGCTCAAGGGCTTTCGCAGCTATTTCATCGTGCTCGCGTTCATCATCGCCGCGGTGATCACTCCGCCGGACGTGGTGTCGCAACTGGCGCTCGCCATACCGATGTGCCTGCTGTACGAGGCGGGCATCTGGGCGGCACAGATTTTCGTCAAGCAGACCACGAAGCCGGAAGAAGACACGTCGGCGCCTTAGGGCGCGCTGCGGCGTTGCTCCTCACTTGTGTGGCTCGCCACACGGCGCTCGGAGCGCCTTGCATCGCATCCCGCTCAGCGCCCCCAAAACGGAAACTTATTCCGGGCCAAATCCTTAGGGTTGACGCAATCCGGCATTCGCCGGGATCTTCGTCCCGACGTTCGAAGAATCAGCGTTCCCGCAGCATCGGCGTTCTCGGCCGTTGCGCGACTGTCACTTTCAATTCGATTGCCTTGTCACCTCGCTGCACCGCAATCACTGCGGGTGTCTTCGGCTTGAGTGCGGCCACTGCGGTGAGCAGCTGCGACGTGTTGCTGATGGGAACATTGGCCACCTTGGTCACCACGTCGCCCGGCTTCATTCCACCCGCGCTGGCAGGGCCCTCCTGAAGCACCCCCGTGATCAACACGCCTTCCTTGATCGGCAAATTGAAGGTCTCGGCGATTTCCGGAGTGAGGTCTCGCGGCTCGACACCGATCCACCCGCGCGTGACTTGCCCGTCCCTGATGATGCCTTCCATCACGAGTTGTGCCGTATTCACGGGGATTGCGAACCCGATGCCGAGACTGCCGCCGCTGCGAGAGTAGATCGCGGTGTTGATGCCCAGCAGATTGCCGCTCGCATCCACCAGCGCGCCGCCAGAGTTGCCGGGGTTGATTGCGGCATCAGTCTGGATAAAGTTCTCGAAGGTGTTGATGCCGAGCTGGTTGCGCCCGAGCGCGCTCACGATGCCCGAGGTCACCGTCTGACCCACGCCGAAGGGGTTGCCGATGGCGAGCACCACGTCGCCCACCTGCACGGCGTCGGTGTTGCCGAAGGTGATGACGGGCAGCTTGTCGAGTGAGATCTTGAGCACCGCCACGTCCGTTTCGGGGTCGGCGCCCACCGTCTTGGCCTTTGCGCGGCGCCCGTCGCTGAGCTGCACCTCGATCTCGTCCGCGCCTTCGATGACGTGATTGTTTGTAAGCAGGTAGCCGTCTGCCGAAACGATTACCCCGGACCCGAGGCCGACTTGCGGCTCCTGCTGAAGCTGACGCGCGCGGTCACCGAAAAAGAACTGGAACCATGGATCGCTCGAATGCGGATTGCGCGGTGGCGCCTTGCTGGCGGTGATGCTCACCACAGCGGGCGTTGCACGCTTGGCCGCAGCGGCGTAGCTGTTGGGTGAAGGCAGTGCCCCGCCGAGCGAAACCGGTTGCACCGCATTGATCGAGACGCCGCCAGGCAAGCCGGACGCGGTGCGCTTTTGCAGCCACTCCGGCTTGAGCGTCGCGACGACGAACAGCACCGCCACCGCCACGGTGACCGCTTGAGAGAAAATGAGCCAGGTCTTGCGCATGAATGGAGTCCGAGTGTCCTCACGAACCGAAATCGAGTCGTACCTTCATACGTTGCTGGACGTGGGGCGGTTTCGAGATTATGGGCCGAACGGTTTGCAGGTGGAGGGCAAGCCCGAGGTTCATCGCATCGTTTCGGGCGTGACAGTGAGCCGCGCGCTGATCGAGGCGGCGATCGCCGCGAAGGCTGATGCCATCCTCGTTCACCATGGACTCTTCTGGCGCGGGCAGGACGGGCGCATCACTGGGTGGATGAAGCAGCGCATCGAGTTGCTGCTTGCGCACCAGATCAACCTCTTCGCCTACCACTTGCCGCTGGACGCGCATCCTGATCTCGGTAACAACGCGCAGTTGGGCTTGCGGCTGTCGCTCGTGGCGGATGCGCGCTTCGGCGAGCAAGACCTGGGATTCATCGGCAATGCCCCGTTGCCGCTGTCGTTCGACGAACTGACTGAGCGCGTGGCGAAGCAACTCGGGCGCAGCGTCACGAGCGTGCCTGGCAACGGCCGCACGCTCAAGCGCATTGCGTGGTGCACCGGCGGCGCGCAGGGCTATTTCGAGGGCGCGATCGCTGCTGGCGCCGATGCCTTTATCACGGGCGAAATCTCGGAGCCTCAGGCGCATTACGCCCGCGAAACCGGCGTTGCCTTCATCGCCTGTGGCCACCACGCGAGCGAACGATTCGGCGCTCCGGCGGTGGCCGGCCATGTGGCGCAACGATTCGGCATCGCGCATCAGTTCATCGACATCGACAATCCGGCTTGATCAGTGGCTCCGAGCTTGCGTGAATGTGCTCAGAACCACAGTGCATCCCTGCCAGCCACGCCGCCTGGATGAAGAGGACCCGCCACAATGACGGCATGAACGATCCTTCAGCTCCGACATGTCGTCCATTGGCAATCACCCAGGGTGATGTGTGCGGCATCGGACCGGAAATCATTGCCAAGTTCTTTCGCTGCGCTGAGGCAGCTGGCTGCTTCGTCATCGCGGACGTGGCCGTGATGCGCCGTGCCGCGGGGATGACGGGGGGCATGCTGCCGGTGCTTGTCATCACTTCCAGCGAGGACGCGCTTTACGTGCCTCCGAATTGCATTCCTGTCCTGCAAGCGATGCAAATGCCGCCCGACTTGATCGAGGCACCTGTGGGCCACATCGATGCACGAGCGGGCGCTGCCGCCGCAGCGTGCATAGCCCAAGCCACGGCAATGGCGATGCGCGGCGAGGTCGCCGGCATCGTCACTGCGCCCATTCACAAGGAGGCCTTGTCAGCAGCGGGCGTGGGCTTTCCGGGCCATACCGAGATGCTGCAATCGCTCGCTGCCGAAGACGAGCACATGGCCCCAGTGCGCATGATGCTTGCCAACGACGAGTTGCGCACGGTGCTCGTAACCATCCACATGTCCCTCAGAAGCGCCATCGATGCGGTGACATTCGATGCCGTGCTCGACACGATCCGCATTGCGCATCGTGCGGCCAGGCAATGGGGCATGGCCGCGCCGCGAATCGCCGTGGCCGGGCTCAATCCGCATGCGGGTGAGGGTGGCCTTTTCGGCACTGAAGAGATCGAGGTCATCGCGCCGGCGATTGCCGCGGCACGCGCCGATGGCATCGATGCAAGCGGCCCCTATGCGCCTGACACTGTCTTCATGCGTGCGCGCAACGTCGAGGGGCATCCCGGTGAATTCGACATCGTCGTCGCGATGACGCACGACCACGGGTTGATTCCGGTGAAGTATCTGGGTGTGGAAAACGGCGTGAACGTGACCCTGGGATTGCCGTTCGTGCGAACGAGCCCGGATCACGGGACTGCGTTCGACATTGCGGGGACGGGCAGGGCTGATGAATCGAGCTTGGCCGCTGCCGTGCGAATGGCCAGGAGTCTGTCGTCGGTCAATGCTTCGACGGGGCCTTGAGCGCCGCCAACTGTCGCCGCGCGCGCGCAGTCGCGCGCTCCATCAGGTACGCCTGCTCCACGGACTGCAGCCGATTGCTCTCACACATGCGCAACAGCATGCGGGCCGTGAGTGAAATCGTTTCCTGGTGCTTCCGTCCACGTGTGAATACGAAGAAGCTGCGCCCCGGGCTCACGTAGTTGAGCCGTACCTTCTGCCACTGGTCCTTCAGCAACATCTGGTACGCGAAGCCCACGCGGATGTGGTCGATGAGCCGCGCGCCGTGCGTGGGCTCGGCCGGGTCCGGCGCGACCAGATCGAGATTGATGTCAATGCCCAAGTCGAGCGGCGCACTGTCGGTCGTGTCTGCGGCGCCAGGCACCGTGTCCCCGGCATCGGCACTGAGGTCGATGTCGACCTCGCCCGACCAGTCGATCGCACTTTCCTCGACCAAGCCCACCTTCTCGGCTTCGTCCGGCGTGAATCGTTGCTCAATCTCCTGCGATTCGAACGTGACCGGTTCCGCCTTTGAGAACTCGTGCGCGCCAGGCACCCCGCTATTGAAAATGCCCTCAAGCTGCTTGGCGAGCAGGTTGTGTTCGAGCTCGGTCATCGACGGCGCCTTCAGCGACTCCGCGTGCGAGGGCAGCAGCTTGCCGAAGAAATCCTTCTGCGCGGCTTCCGGCCATCCGATGAGCTTCAGGCCCTCGTTCAGGTCCTTCATGAGCGTGGGAAGCTGCATGAGGAAACGCTTGCGCATCATCGGCGAGCCCTTGGGCTGCACGCTCATCACCAAGTCGCGCCCGGCCATGCGGAAGCGCCTGGATATGTCCGAATCGACGCCGTGGCGGCGGTTTGCAAAAACCAGCGCCTGGCTCCAGACCTGGGTCACGAATTCGCTCAGGTACTCGGGCATGCTGATGCTTCCGAGCGCCGAACTGAGCTGCAGCATATAGCGCTGCTGGATGCGAAGCTCCGACTCCTTCGTCTCGAGCATCTTGGCCGCGCCGCTCGCCTGGGCAGTGCCTTCGGCCTGGTTCGAAATGAAGCTTTCGAGGTCGGTGAGCTTGGCCGCGTACAGGTCGACCTGATCGAAGTCGCCTTCGACAATTTCCTGCACCAGACTCTTCACCCGGTCGAGAAATTCCTTGCCCGGACCATCGCTGAAATCGTCGAAGGCGCAAGCCAGCGACGCAATTCGGTTGACGAAGCGGCGCACCGGGTGGCGGCGCGACGAGAAGAAGGTCGAATCAGCCAACGCCACGCGCAGTACCGGCAACTGCAGGCGCGCGATCTGCCGCGCCATTTGCGGCGGCACTTTCTGGTCGGAAAGAATCTGGTCGAAAAGACTGGCGACGACGTCGATCACCATGTGATCGAGCTTGCCGCTGGACGCTTGCACCAGCTCGTCGCGGTGTGCCTTGATGAGGTTCACCGCCATCAGGCCGGAGAGGCCCTCGGAGTAGCTCGCGGCGACGCCACCTGGATCGGCGGCGAGTGCGCCGATGGCGCCGTGCAGGCCCATCCCGGAATCGCGGGGACGGCTTCCGGTATGCGCGGAGAGGCCCGCTGGCTGCGTAGTTTGTGAGATGTCGAGTTTGCCGGGGCGGCTCGCCAGGACGGTGAGGCGGCGCAGCAAGGCCATGAGCTGCGCATCTGATTCGGCGCTGATGCCCGAGGACGGGCGCTGAGCGATGGCCGAACCGCTACCGCCACTACCACCGCTGCCGAACCCGCTTCCACCCGACTGGCTGGGGCGCCCGCCATGACCCGAGTGACCGGTAGTGGCCGAATATGGCGAATGTTGTGCCGGTGGGGTTCCGCGGAATTCATCAGGCCGCGTGTTGGTGGAAGTCAGGTCGCCATGCATGCTCGCGTAGCCGGAGTTCGCGCCATGGCCCGGTCCTGCGACCGTCTTGAGCGTAAGGCCCACCGGCTGCACACTACGGTTCTGCAGATCGCGCACGATCTCGGTGTAGCACTGCGGCATGTCCTGCGACATTGCCTGGCCGAATTCGCGCGCAAGCAGCTTGCGGCCGTCGGTGTCGTTGGTCACCGATTCAATGGCGCGGAACAAGGCCATGCCGAGCACTTCGGGACGCAAGGGGTTGCGGTCTTCGTCCGCGCGACCGAGGTTGAGCAGCGAGCCCATGTAGGCGGCCAATTCGCGCAGCTCCCACTCGCAGGCGTGCGCAATCTGCTGGCTGATGCGGTCGGAGAACATGCGCTCCTCGACCTCGTGGTCTTCGACCAGGGTAAGCGTCTGCCAGTCGCCTGAGAACTTGCGCCGCGGGTCTTGGCGCGGCGCCACTTCTTCCTGCACCTTGTCCATGAGCTGCTTGCCGAACGACAGGTGGAAGGTATTCATCTTCTTGCGCAGGTCGATCTGCATGGCAAGAATCAGATCGCGTTCCATGATACGGGTGGCCGATTGCGCCTGGGTTCCAAGCCCCGTGGCCACGCGCTCCGCCACTGCCTGGGTGGTGGCTTTCACGTGGGCTGCAGCCGCCTCCAAGGCGGCTGGCAATCGGAATTCGCTCGGGTTCATCGGGGACTCTGGCCGCTCACTCGCAACGCATCACCCGAGCAGAATTTCTCCTTCGGGCCTTCAAGTATGGGCCCAAATGGGCTGGCCAAAATTCACCGTAATCGGCGAACTTTCCTCACTTTTTCAGCGAATCGCGGATTTCCCTCAACAGTTGGATGTCTTCGGGCGTTGCTGCGGAGGCGGGCGGCGCACTGGATTTCAGTCGGTTGATCTGCTGCACCATCAGGAAAATGATGAACGCGAGGATGATGAAGTTGACCAGCACGGTCAGAAAATTGCCGTACGCGAATACCGCCCCGAGCTTCTTCGCTTCGGCCAGCGGCAATCCCGCGGGCTGCCCGGCGAGAGCGAGGTAGTAGCTCGAAAAGTCGAGCCCACCGAAGACGCGGCTCACGACTGGCATGATCAGGTCGCCGACGACCGAATCGACGATCTTGCCGAAGGCCGCGCCGATGATCACGCCGACGGCGAGATCGACCACGTTCCCCTTCATCGCAAACTGCCTGAATTCGGAAGCAAAGCTCATCACGTTCTCCTGGTTGTTGTTGAGTTTGTGCGCTGCAGCATGGCATGCGGCGGCCGCCATCAGTATTCATCAGACTTGACCCGAGTCAGTCTGCCTTTGTGCGGGGTGCTTTCTGCGGTCACCGGGCGGCGGAACGGCGTCAATCAATTTCCCCGCAAGAGACCCTCTTGACGCGTCCGTTAGAATCGCGGGTTGCCCCTGAATACAAAAAGTCTCTTTCGAGGATTCTCATGAGTGACAAGCCAGTCGATAACGGCAAACGCACGTGGCTCATCGCGTCAAGCTGTGCCGGTGTCGTGGGTGGCGTAGCTGCCGCCGTGCCGTTCGTCTCGTCTTTCCAACCGTCCGAGCGCGCACGCGCCGCTGGTGCGCCCGTCGAAGTCGACATCAGCGCCCTCAAGCCGGGTGAGAAGATGACCATCGAATGGCGCGGCAAGCCTGTGTGGATCGTCAAACGCACCAAGGAACAGCTCGACGCCCTGCCCAAGGTCGACTCGCAGCTCGCCGACCCCAAGTCTCAGCGCAAGCCTGACGAACTCACGCCGAGCTACGCGCGCAACTAGTTCCGCTCCATCAAACCCGAAATTCTTGTCACCGTGGGCATCTGCTCGCACCTGGGCTGTTCGCCCAGCGACAAGTTCACGCCCGGCCCGCAGCCCTCGCTGCCGGACGACTGGGTCGGCGGCTTCCTGTGCCCATGCCACGGCTCCACTTTCGACTTGGCCGGCCGTGTCTACAAGAACAAGCCAGCGCCGGACAACCTCGAGGTGCCACCGCACATGTACCTGTCCGAGACGCGTCTGCTGATCGGCGAGGACAAAGACGGCCTGAAGGCCTAGGCATCTTCAAGAGAACACGACATGGCTGAATACAAAGAAGCACCCGCCAATGCCACCGCCGGGCAGAAGCTGCTGAACTGGGTCGACAACCGTTTCCCGGCAAGCAAGCTGTGGAACGAGCACGTGGGCCAGTACTACGCGCCGAAGAATTTCAACTTCTGGTACATATTCGGGTCGCTGTCGCTGCTCGTGCTGGTGATCCAGATTCTCACCGGCATCTTCCTGGTGATGCACTACAAGCCCGATGCGAACCTCGCGTTCGCCTCGGTCGAGTACATCATGCGCGACGTGCCTTGGGGCTGGCTGATCCGCTACATGCACTCGACGGGTGCCTCGGCGTTCTTCATCGTCGTCTACCTGCACATGTTTCGCGGGCTGCTGTACGGCTCGTACCGCAAGCCGCGCGAGTTGGTCTGGATCTTCGGCTGCGCGATCTTCCTGTGCCTGATGGCCGAGGCGTTCATGGGCTACCTGCTGCCCTGGGGCCAGATGAGCTACTGGGGCGCGCAGGTGATCGTGAACCTGTTTGCCGCCGTGCCTTTCGTCGGTCCTGACCTGGCCTTGTTGATCCGCGGCGACTACGTCGTCTCCGATGCCACGCTGAACCGCTTCTTCAGCTTCCACGTCATCGCTGTGCCCCTGGTGCTGCTGGGCCTGGTTGTTGCACACATCATCGCGCTGCACGAGGTGGGCTCGAACAACCCCGACGGGGTCGAAATCAAGTCGAAGAAGGACGCGCTCGGCCGACCGCTCGACGGCATCCCCTTCCATCCGTACTACACGGTGCACGACATCTTCGGTGTGAGCGTGTTCCTGATGGCATTCAGCGCGATCCTGTTCTTCGCGCCTGAGTTCGGCGGCTACTTCCTCGAGTACAACAACTTCATTCCGGCCGATCCGCTGAAGACGCCGGCTCACATCGCCCCGGTGTGGTACTTCACGCCGTTCTATTCGATGCTGCGCGCGACGACCGACCTGATGCTGCAGATCCTCGCTGTCATCGCCGTGGGCGCTGCGGCCTGGGCGGTCATTCGCGGAAAGTTCTCCACGTCCGCGAAGGTCATCATCGTGGCCGTGACACTCGGCCTGCTTGCGGGCTTCGGCATCTTCAAATTCACAGGCCTCGCGATCTTCGCCGGTTTTGATGCGAAGTTCTGGGGCGTCGTGGTGATGGGCGGAGCGGTAATCATCCTCTTCTTCCTGCCCTGGCTCGACCACAGCAAGGTGAAGTCGATCCGCTACCGCCCGAGCTGGCACAAGTACGTGTACCTGGTATTCGTCATCTTCTTCCTGATCCTGGGCTATCTCGGTGTGCAACCACCTTCCGAAGTCGGCAACTACGTGTCGCAGTTGGGAACGCTCTTCTACTTCGGCTTCTTCATTCTGATGCCCTGGTGGAGCAGCTTGGGCGAGTTCAAGCCCGTTCCGGAACGTGTGACCTACCACGCCCACTGATGCGCCGCCCCGGAGTCGACACAATGAAAAAACTTCTCCTTTCCCTGCTGCTCGTGCTCGGATGCGTCTCCGGCGCCGCGGGCAACGAAGCTGGTATCCCCTGGGATCACTTTCCCCAGGAAAAGATGTCCGACGTCGCCGCGCTGCAGCACGGTGCCAAGCTCTTCGTTAACTACTGCCTGAACTGCCACAGTGCGGCATTCATGCGCTACAACCGACTGCGCGATCTTGACCTTACTGAGGAACAGATCAAGAAGAACATGCTCTTCGTCGGTGACCGAGTCGGCGAGGTCATGAAGACCACGCTCGATTCGAAGCAGGCGAAAGAATGGTTCGGCGCCGTTCCACCCGACCTGTCGGTCATTGCACGTTCGCGTTCCGGCGGAGCCGGTAGCGGCCCGGACTACCTTTACACCTACCTGCGTTCGTACTACCGCGATGAAACCAAGCCGACCGGCTGGAACAACCTCGCGTTTCCGAATGTCGGAATGCCGCATGCCCTATGGGAACTGCAAGGCCAGCGCACGGCGAAGTTCATTGAGGTGAAAGATCCGCACGACGAGGCCAAGACGGCGCACCGGTTCGTGGGGTACGAGCAAATGACGCCGGGCAAGCTCGACGCGCGTCAATACGATGAAGCCGTTGCCGACCTCGTCGCCTACTTGGCCTGGATGGCCGAACCGGTGCAAGGCCAGCGGGTACGCCTCGGCGTCTGGGTGCTGATGTTCCTGGCCGTGTTCACTGTGATTGCATGGCGGCTGAACGCCAGCTACTGGAAAGACGTGAAGTGATCCTTGACGCGTCCGCAGCCTGACTGGGCCGCGGACTCACCGCGCAGTGTCGGGCCTCAGCGGGCAATTCACTGCGTTCTTGCTTTCTGACCTCCTGCCTTTCAAAGGAGCCCCACGCCCATGATGGTGCTTTACTCCGGAACTACCTGCCCCTACTCGCACCGTTGCCGCTTCGTGCTGTTCGAAAAGGGCATGGACTTCGAGATTCGCGACGTCGACCTCTTCGCCAAACCCGAAGACATCGCGCTGATGAATCCGTACAACGAGGTGCCCATCCTCGTCGAGCGTGACCTCATCCTGTATGAGTCCCACATCATCAACGAGTACATCGACGAGCGCTTCCCGCATCCGCAGCTGATGCCGGGCGACCCGGTGGCGCGCGCCCGTGTGCGCCTCTTCCTGCTGAACTTCGAGAAGGAGTTGTTCGCACACGTGAACATCCTTGAGTCGCGCGGCATCAAGCCCACCGACAAGCAGCTTGAAAGGGCCCGCGCGCAGATCCGCGATCGCCTGACCCAACTCGCGCCGATCTTCCTCAAGAACAAGTACATGCTGGGCGACGACTTCTCGATGCTCGACGTGGCGATCGCGCCGCTCCTTTGGCGCCTCGACTACTACGGAATTGACATGTCCAAGAATGCCGTGCCGCTCTTGAAGTACGCCGAACGGATCTTTTCGCGCCCGGCCTACATCGAAGCGCTCACGCCTTCCGAAAAGGTGATGCGTAAGTAACCCGCAATCAAGACTTGCACTCGCAT
The DNA here is from genome assembly GCA_021153565.1 of Rhizobacter sp. Lineage (GTDB taxonomy): Bacteria > Pseudomonadota > Gammaproteobacteria > Burkholderiales > Burkholderiaceae_C > Albitalea. Next base: position 1,067 of record JAJKJU010000348.1, on the reverse strand, counting down.
GACGCTGCCCACCGCACCGACCAACGCCGGTACCTCGACACGCCCGTACCTCATCCGGGCGCTGCACGACTGGTGTACCGACAACGGCTTCACCCCCTACGTGGCGGTGTTCGTCGACGCGGGTGTTCAGGTGCCCAACGAATACGTGAAGAACAATGAGATCGTGCTCAATATTGGCTTCGAGGCTACGACGGCATTGAAGCTCGGCAATGAGCTGATTGAATTCAAGGCACGCTTCGGGGGCACCTCGCGTGAAATCATCGTGCCCGTGGATCATGTGATTGCGATCTATGCGCGTGAAAACGGACAGGGCATGGCCTTCCCGGTGCCCACCGATGTGACGGCCGGTATGACGCCGGCACCGGCGCCAGAGTCCGCGTCCAGCAGCACTTCCGGGGCGTCAGTTGGCAAGGGCCCGAAGCTCGCCTTGGCAGACCGGGCCAAGCCCACGGAGTCCGGAAGCGATTCCGACTCCGCCGCCGGCGACGCGCAGACCCGGGACAACACCCCGCCCGAGCCACCCGAGCCGCCCACCGGCGGTCGGCCGGCCCTCAAGCGAGTCAAGTAGTTCCCGCGGCCCGGGCGGTTCTTCTCCTGCGGCTTATACTGCGCCCCACTCCAGTTCCCCCTGTTTCGGCACCTGCCGAAACAGCGCCGGCTTAGCTCAGCTGGTAGAGCACCCGCCTTGTAAGCGGAAGGTCATCCGTTCGATTCGGATAGCCGGCACCATAGCGTTTGTCCTGCTTCTCATCCATCACAAGGGTCGAGAGGCTGCGAGTATGTTCGCTGTCAATACGCCCGGATTTATTTCAACGTCTGGGCCGCGGCCAAAGACGCGCTGCTGAATCCGCGCGTCAAATTCATGGTGCGCGCACCTCGGTATCGACAGGACGACGGCGCATCGAAAGATGCCGGCTGGCGAGCACTGAGAGTGCTGAGAGTATTTCGAACGTGTCCGAGCAGCATGTCAAAAGGCGCCTGATCTAGGCGCAAAGCGCAGCCATAGCTTGGCTATGGCGAGCATTTGCAACGACGAGCAGGGGGCTTTTGGCGTGATGAGCGGGCAT
>JAJKJU010000347.1 GCA_021153565.1 Rhizobacter sp. | reverse complement strand
TGAAGCATCAAACACCCATTCAGGCGCTCAAGGCTTGGCGTGAAAAAAAGCCCGAGTTGTTCGTCAAAAAGGTCTATGAACACACGGGACTTGACAGCTAGGGAAACTGACGTACCATGCGCGTGACCGCATTCGGCTTGGCACTTTGCCTTGATCTGCGGTCTACCGTTGCGTCAACGATATCTGACGCAGCCGTTAGCGGTCGTGACCCGCATTCGTATCCTTAGCCTTCCTCTCAGAAGGCGAATGCGGCCATCAAGGTCGCCGCGACAAGGTGCCGGCATTTGCAGCCGCCATCATTCACCGATGGACGGGATGATGCGCTGCTCCTCGTCTGCACGACGCGTTGTTCAGCTCCAAGCGTCAATCCCCACATCTTCGCAACCTCGGCACCTGCGCGCGTGGGTCCTGGTGATTCCCTTTTTGTCGCATCGACACCGTTCCCCGACTGCAGTCGGCCGGAACCGCGCTCTCGCAGACCGGGCAAATCGCGTGCATTACCTCAAGGATGGAATTGTGAAGACCGAAGCAACCCTCCAGCGCCGCATCCGTCTGCCCATCGTCCTCGACCGCGTTGGCTTAAAACGCTCGGCGATCTACAAACGAATCGCTGCCAAGACCTTCCCGGCGCCGATGAAGGACGGCGGCGCCAGCCTTTGGCTAGAGCGCGACATTGAAGCGTACATTGCCGGCACCTGGAGGGCTCCACAGCTATGAAGAATGGGCAACGAACTAAGTGCGCCACAGGAGGCGACAGTATCGTATCGAAGACGCGTCCGGCCGCAGGTTTCGCGACACCATTCAGCCGTTGATGCTACGAAGGCAAACGTCGTGCGCTGCTGACAACCCCGCCCACGGCGAGTCGCTACCGTTCGATCCCGACCCAATACCGGATCAACTAGCACTAGCCTTCTTTGCCGTCATCGACGGATGATCGCCTTCATCGCCACACCGCGAAAAGCGATGTGGCCTGCAGCTCAATGCTGCTGATCCAGCCAGTCCGACCACACCTGCATCAGCTGAACCCGCTCGGCCCAATACTCGGCGCGGTTGTACGCCCGCCGGGTCTTGTTCTCTTCTTCGTGTGCGAGCTGCTTTTCTACGTGGCGCTCGTCTACGCCTAGGTGCTCTTCGAGGATCGTCCGCGCCATAGCCCGAAAGCCATGGGCTGTGTGCCGGGCCTTGAAGCCGAGCGCATCGAGCGCGCCGTTCAGCGTGTTCTCGCTCAGCGGCTTTTCGTACTTACGGCCCGGGAAGACATAGCCTGCGGGGTCCACTACGCCGAACTGCTGTCGCAGCAACTTGACGGCTTGCCGCGACAGCGGAACCCAGTGCTCGCGCCGCTTCTTCATGCGCTCGGGCGGAATCACCCAGAGCGCTGCGTCGAGATCGAACTCGGCGCCTACCGCCTCTCGGATTTCGCTCGGCCGCTGAAACAGGTAGGCAGACAGCAATAACGCGTTGCGCACGATGGTGTGTTCGTAGCCGCGAATGCTACGCATCAAAGGCGCGACCTCGCCCGCGTTCGTGATGGCCGGGAAATGGCCCTGCTCGGCCTGCAGGAAGCTCTTGAGATGCCCCGTGGGTACAGGCGACGCAGAGACAAGTTCGGCATCGAGCGCGTACTCGTACATCTGCTTCATCCACATACGGACGCGCCGCAACAGTACGAGCGCGCCGCGCGCCTCTGCCTTGCGCAAGATCGCGAGGACTTGCCGTCGCGTCACTTCAGTGGGCCTCTCGGCGCCGATCTCCGGCAACACATCTTTGACGAACGCGGCTCGGATGTCCCCGAGGTAGACCTCGCTCCCCGACTTCTTCCCCATCCACTCGTCGAATAGAGATCGGACGGTGTACATCTCTGTAGCGCGCTCTGCCTTCTTGCGCGCGTCGTCGTCCCGACGTTTGATGAGGGGATCGACACCACGCGCGACCAGTGCTCTCGCCTGATCTGCCATCTCGCGGGCGGCCTTGAGTGAGACATCCGGGTAGCTGCCCAGCGTCAGCGGCTTGCGCTCGCCAGCAAGTCGGTACTCCAACACCCACGACGCGCCGCCACTAGGCCGCACGATCAACATCAGGGTTGTCGCCGTCGCGGATCTTGATACGGGTGTTTTTCTCGGCCGCGTCAGCGGTTGCTTGACGCAATTCTGCTTCGAGCTTTCGGGCGGATAGCAGATCGCGAGCCATGCACGTGGTTCCGAGGTGTTTTCGCGCCCCGATGGTACCTCCAGCGCGCCGCGCGTACCTCCACCAGTACCCCCAACGCGTGCGGCTTGGCGTGGACAGCGGTGGCTAGCGGAGGAAAGAAAAAGCCCCGCGCTCATAGGTGAGGCGGGGCTTTGTGGATGCCTGCGGACTGCGAAGGACAGTCAACTGGCGGAGCCGGAGGGATTCGAACCCTCGATGCAGGTTTTGCCCGCATACTCCCTTAGCAGGGGAGCACCTTCGGCCTCTCGGTCACAGCTCCAAAATCAGCCCGGATTCTAACCCGGTCTTGAGCACGTCTTACGCTGGCGGTTGATCCAAATCGAAGGTGCGGTGCAAAGCGCGCACGGCGAGTTCCATGTACTTCTCGTCAATCACGACGCTGGTCTTGATTTCGCTGGTGGTAATCATCTGGATGTTGATGCCTTCGTCGCTCAGCGCACTGAACATCCTGCTCGCCACGCCCACGTGCGAACGCATTCCGATTCCAACGATGCTGACCTTGCAGATCTTCGGGTCGCCCGACAGCTGAGCGCCGCCGGCCTTCGGGATGACTTCGGCCTTCAAGAGGTCCATCGTGCGTTGGTAGTCGTTGCGATGCACGGTAAACGAGAAATCGGTCTTGCCGTCGTGGCCGACGTTCTGGATGATCACGTCGACGTCGATGTTGGCCTCAGCCACGGGGCCGAGGATTTGGTATGCGATGCCCGGCTTGTCGGGCACGCCCAAGAGGCTCACCTTCGCTTCGTCGCGGTTAAAGGCAATGCCCGACACAACGGCTTGTTCCATTTTCTCGTCTTCCTCAAAAGTGATCAGGGTGCCCGACTTGGCCTCTTCGGCGATGTCGATGTCCCAGGGCGTGAAGCTCGACAGCACACGAAGCGGTACGCGGTATTTGCCGGCGAATTCGACCGAGCGGATCTGCAGCACCTTGCTGCCCAGGCTGGCCATTTCGAGCATCTCTTCAAAGCTGATAGTGTGCAGACGGCGCGCCTCGGCCACAATGCGCGGGTCCGTGGTGTAGACGCCATCAACGTCGGTGTAGATGAGGCATTCGTCGGCCTTCATCGCCGCGGCCACGGCCACCGCCGAGGTGTCCGATCCGCCACGGCCCAGCGTCGTGATGTGGCCGTTGTCGTCGATCCCCTGGAAGCCGGTGATGATGACCACCTTGCCGGCTTCGAGATCGCAGCGCACTCGCTTGTCGTCGATGCTCTGGATGCGCGCCTTCGTGTAGCTGTCGTCCGTGAGGATGGGCACTTGCCATCCTGCGTAACTCACGGCCTGCATGCCTTCGGCCTGCAGCGCGATGGCCAGCAGCCCGACAGAGACCTGTTCGCCGGTGGAAGCGATCATGTCAAGTTCGCGCTGAAGCTCGGGCGTGGTGGCGCCGGGCGAAAGTTCTTTGGCGAGGCCGAGGAGTCGATTGGTTTCGCCGCTCATTGCCGAGGGAACTACCACCATCTGGTGCCCGGCACGGGCCCATTTGGCGACGCGCTTGGCGACGTTGCGAATGCGCTCGGTCGACCCCATGGAGGTGCCGCCGTATTTGTGAACGATGAGTGCCATGCTGATTGGAGTTCGGGGAGAAGCGAAATTCGTGTCACGCCGCGGTCGTGGACCGGGCATTTTAGCCGCGGTTGGGGGTAACCCTGGCGTGATGCTCTCCCCCAGCCTTCCCTCTAAGCTCCACAGAGGCAGGCTCAGAGGCTGAGAGTTTTTCGAGCGTGTCCGAGCAGCGCGTCAAAAGGCACCTGGTCTAGGCGCAAAGCGCAGCCATAGCTCGGGCCATGGCGAGCATTTGCAACGACGAACAGCGGTCTTTTGGCGTGATGAGCGGGCGTGATCGAAATACTCACAGCCTCTCAGTCTGCCTTCGACCCCTTTGTATGAAAGGATTGGTGAGAGGAGATCCATCTCATCGTCACTTGAGGCTGACCCGGCAAAGCCATCACCCGCGCATCGATGCCGAGTCCCGGCACGAACACCAACTGACCGCCGCTGTACAACAACGGACCCTCACGCTCCCACTGCGGCACGGCCGCCGCCTGAAACTGCTTCTTCAAGCTTCGGGCCGGTCGCCCGATGCCTGCCTGAAATTGCTCGCCGCCTTCGCGCTCCTTGAGATCCAGATGCGCAAGCCATGCAAGAGGAACTCCACCTTCTTTCACGCGTTCGACGTGCAGGCCTCCACCCCAACCGGGCAATTGATAATGTCCTGCGCGTTTGACGCTCAATTGTGATTCGCGTCGAACCGTGTTGGGCTCATCCGCAGCATCGACATCGGCCACGAAGCTCAACGCACCGCGGTAACGACGCAAAGTGCCTCGATCGATCGGCCAGGTTGCACTTGACTTGCCTTCGAGCTCGATCATCAGGCGAGAGACCAGACTCGACGGCGCCGCACGACCCATCTTCGCGCGCAACCAGGCACGCAGCACGTTGCTTCGCCGGGCGTTGGACAACGCATGCCAAGCCACCAAGTCGAGCCCCTTGGCGGACTCCATCGAAGCAATATCCGAGGCTGCCAACTCCGCCAAGCACGCTTGCGCCTCCTGCGCCCAATCGGCTGCCAATGCGAGCGCAGTTTCTGCCTGCGGAAATGCTTCGATCAAGGCAGGCCACACCTCATGCCGCAACCGATTGCGCGCAAACCGCGTGTCCTCATTGCTGTCGTCATCGACGTGCTTCAGCCGATGCTTGAGAACATAGGCTTCGACGTCATTCCGGGGTACATCAAGCCACGGCCTGACCCAGGTCATGCCATCACGCTCGATTTCCCGCGGCATGCCCGACAAACCGGCCACGCCTGCCGATCTCAGCGCCTGCAAGACGAACGTTTCGGCTTGATCTCGCTGGTGGTGGGCAAGGAGAACCAGCGATGCGCCGTTCGCCCGCGCCATCGAACGCAGCGCCCGATAGCGCGCGTGCCGCGCCCATGCCTCGACGCTTTCGCCCTTGCCTGGTTTCGTCAGTAAATGCTCGGAGACAAACACCACCGGCAGGCCACGTCGCCTCCACCTCGCGCATTGCGCCTCGCACTGCGCCAACCAGGCGTCTGCGTGCCGACTCAGGCCGTGATGCACATGGAGCGCCAGCACTTCTACACCCTGCGCCACCGACGCCTCCAGCGTGGCATGCAGCAGCGCGGTCGAGTCGCGTCCGCCGCTGTAGGCGACCGCGACACGTGACGTGTTCAATGTTCGGTGGTGTCGTTGAAGCGGCCGTAGGACTGCAGTCGCTCGTAGCGGCGCTGCAGCAATTCCTTGGGCTTCAGGTCGTTGACCTGACGCAGCGCGTCATTCAGTCCGCGCTTGAGATAGGCGGCCATCTGCTTGACGTCGCGGTGCGCGCCGCCCACGGGCTCGTTGACAATCTTGTCGATGAGCTGCAGCGCCTTCAAGCGATGCGCCGTGATGCCCAGGGCGTCGGCCGCGTCGGAGGCACGCGCCGCCGTCTTCCATAAGATGGACGCGCAACCCTCGGGCGAAATCACCGAGTAGATGGCGTACTGAAGCATCAGCGTCTGGTCGGCCACGCTGATCGCGAGCGCGCCGCCCGAACCGCCTTCGCCGATGATGGTCGAGATGATGGGCACTTCGAGCTGCGCCATCTCGTAGATGTTGCGGCCAATGGCTTCCGATTGCCCGCGCTCTTCGGCGCCGATGCCGGGGTACGCCCCTGGCGTATCCACGAAGGTGAACACCGGCATGCCGAATTTCTCGGCCAGCTTCATCAAGCGCAAGGCTTTGCGATACCCCTCCGGCCGTGACATGCCGAAATTGCGCAGTCCGCGTTCCTTGGTGTCGCGGCCTTTCTGATGGCCGAGGACCATGCAGGCTTGTCCATTGAAGCGCGCGAGCCCGCCGACGATGGACTGATCGTCCGCGAAGTGCCGGTCACCGTGAAGCTCTTGAAAGTCGGTGAAGATTTCATTGACATAGTCAAGCGTGTAGGGGCGTTGCGGATGACGCGCAATGAGCGTCACCTGCCAGGGGTTCAGGCTGGAATAGATGTCCTTGGTGAGCTGGAGGCTCTTCTTGCTGAGACGGTCGATCTCTTCGGAGATGTCGACCGCGGATTCGCTCTGCACGTAACGCAGTTCTTCGATCTTGGTTTCGAGGTCCGCCACCGGCGTTTCGAATTCAAGGAAATGGCGTTTGTTCATGCGTGGTGTCCTTGCTCTTGCTCGACTTCAGACCCCGGATTTCATCCGGGCTGCAACCCAGTCCTGGTAGCCCGGACAAAGTCCGGGATTCTCGCGAACGGCAATCTAATAGTCTACCGGTAGCGGATCCAGACTCCGCCAGATGTACCAGGTAGCGACCGAACGAAACGGCGCCCAGGCATCGCCGACTTCACGCACCTCGGCACGCGAAACCGGTTCGCCGCTGAAATAGTTCACGCTGATGCCCTTGACGAGGCCCATGTCATCGAGCGGCAAAACATTCGGCCGCATCAGGTGAAAAATGAGAAACATCTCCGCCGTCCACCGGCCGATGCCGCGGATCGCAACGAGTTCATCGATGATGGCCTCGTCGTCCATTTCTTGCCATTGCGGCACATGAACGGCACCCGATTCGAAGTGCGCGGCAAGGTCGACAAGGTACTCGACCTTGCGCGCCGACAAGCCTGCTGCACGCATGTCGGTGAGATGGAGCGCCAGCACTGACGAAGGATGAATTTGGGTATGTTGTCCGGGTGTGAGCGCGGCGAAGCGCTCCCACACCGACTGCGCAGCCTTCACGGAGATCTGCTGCCCCACAACGGAGCGTGCGAGCGTGGTGAAGGCATCGCCCCGGCTTTGCAAACGCAGTTCCCCGAACTGCGGAATGAGTTTGCGCATGACACGGTCACGTTTGGACAGGTGTTTGCAAGCATCGTCCCAATAGTTGGGCGTGACCTCGACGTTGTTGACGCGAGCAGTGCTCATGCAACTGTTATGCCTTCACCCAGGTCGTGCCCTGCGCCGAGTCTTTCAACTCGATGCCTTGGGCGAGCAGGTCCTTGCGAATCTGGTCCGCACGAGCGAAGTCCTTGGCCTGCTTAGCGGCGGCACGCATGGCAATACGTGCTTCGATTTCCAGGACGTCCAATTCGCTGCCACTTTGCAAATACTCGCGTGGCGATTGCTGCAGGATACCAAGCGATGCGGCAAGGCCCTTCAGCAATGCCGCCGTCTCCGGCGATCGCGTGCGATTCACTTCACCCGCCAAGTCGAACAACACCGCCACCGCTTGCGGCGTGTTGAAGTCGTCGTTCATCGCGTCGCGGAACTTCGCCGCCTGCGGCTGTGCCCAATCCACCGCAGCGCCGGAGGCTTCGACCGCATCTAGCGCCGTGTACAAGCGGCGCAGCGCAGCAAGCGCATCATCGAGATTGGTGTCGCTGAAGTTGAACGGGCTGCGGTAATGCGTGCGCAGCATGAAGAAGCGAATAGTCTCGCCGTCGTAGCGCTTGAGAACGTCGCGGATGGTGAAGAAGTTTCCAAGAGACTTCGACATCTTCTCGTTGTCGACGTTGAGGAAGCCGTTGTGCAACCAGTATTTGACAAACGGCTTTCCCGTCGCACCTTCGCTTTGCGCGATTTCGTTTTCGTGGTGAGGAAACTGAAGGTCCAAGCCGCCGCCGTGGATGTCGAAGGTCTCGCCGAGAATGGCGCAACTCATCGCAGAGCATTCAATGTGCCAGCCGGGGCGGCCCTTGCCGAACTCGCTGGCCCACTTCGCATCTTCCGGCTCGCTCTCTTTCGCACTCTTCCAGAGCACAAAATCGAGCGGGTCTTCCTTGCCGTCGAGCACCGCAACCCGCTCGCCCGCGCGCAATTGGTCAATCGACTTGCCGGAAAGTCTTCCGTAGTTCGGAAACTTGCGCACCGAGAAATTCACGTCGCCGTTGGTCGCGCGATAAGCCAGCCCCTTGGCCTCGAGCGTGCCAATCATGTCGAGCATTTGCGGCACGTACTGCGTGGCGCGCGGCTCGTGCGTCGGCGGGGAAATGCCCAGCGCAGCAACGTCCTCATGCATGATCGCCGTCATCTCATCGGTGAGCTGACGGATGGGAATGTTGCGTTCCAGCGCGCGCTTGATGATCTTGTCATCGATGTCTGTGATGTTGCGAACATAGGTCACGTCATAGCCGAGCGTTTTCAGCCATCGGTAAGCGACGTCGAAAGCCATCATGAAGCGCGCGTGGCCCACATGACAGTAGTCGTAGATCGTCATGCCGCAAACATACATGCGGACATGATTCGGCTCGATGGGCTGGAAAGTTTCTGTCTCTTTAGACAGCGAATTGAATATGCGCAATGTCATCACACGGTCGAGCCCACCACGGGGCCGTCATTGAACGTTGCCACGTCGACTTGAAACGAGACGTCGGTCGGTTCGCGCCGAGTCTCCCTCTCGGCGCGATGCCAGGAAGGGACGTAAGTCAACAGGGGCCTGCTCTACAATCAAACGAGTATAGCGGGGCCGCCTGAAACAGCAGGTCTTCGGTATGCAGGCGGGAGTGAACCCCCCGCACATCCACTCTCATCCGATGCTCGCACCAATCCAACGCACTCTCGGCATTTTTGCAATTTGCTGTGCCGCGCTCGTCAGCCCCGCCTTCGCGGACGATGCGAGCGAGATCAACCGGCTGTTCTCCGCAGGCCAGGTGAGCGAAGCCCTCACCAAGCTCGACACACTCATCGCCGCCCGGCCGCGCGATCCCCAGCTTCGCTTCCAGAAGGGCGTGCTGCTCGCCGAAGCCAAGCGCAGGGATGAAGCCGCTGCCGTCTTCACGCAGCTGACGATCGACTTCCCCGAGATTCCTGAACCGTACAACAATCTCGCGGTCATCTATGCGGCCCAGAGCGAATACGACAGGGCGAGAGCCGCCCTCGAAGCCGCCATCCGCGCCAAGTCCGACTACGCGGTCGCGCACCAGAACCTGGGTGACGTCTACGCGCAGCTCGCCAAGATTTCCTACACGCGTGCCTTGCAACTTGATCCGTCCAGCACGGCCATCGGACCCAAGCTTTCCGTGCTGCGCGACTTGGTGAAAACCATTCCGGCTGCGCCGCCCCCGGCGCCTGAACCGTCCAAATAGGTCCTCCCCCACTCGAAGTCAAGAAGGAGCTCATGACAATCATGGCAAACGTATTCCTCCGCTCATGCCTGCCTGCCGTCGCCGCCGTGACTCTGCTGATGGGCGCGACGCCGCTCGCCCTTGCACAGAAGGTCAAGCTCGACACGTCCATGGGTGACATCGTCATCGAACTCGATGCGGCGAAGGCGCCCAAGTCGGTCGACAACTTCCTCAAGTACGTCAAGGCCGGACACTACGACGGCACGGTGTTCCACCGCGTTATTCCGAACTTCATGATCCAGGGTGGCGGCATGACCGCCGACATGAAAGAAAAGCCCACGCGTGCCCCTATTCCTCTCGAGTCGCGAAACGGCCTGAACAACACGCGCGGTACTGTTGCAATGGCGCGCACCGGCATTCCCGATTCCGCCACCTCTCAGTTCTTCATCAATGTGAAGGACAACGATTTTCTCAATGCCGCCAACTCGCGCGACGGCAACGGCTACGCCGTGTTCGGCAAAGTCGTCTCGGGCATGGACGTGGTGGACAAGATCCGCGTCGTGCCCACCGCGAATTCCGGCCCGCACGCTGACGTGCCGACCACCCCGGTCATCATCAAGAAGGCCACAGTCCAGGAGTGAACATGAACAAGCAAGTCGATCTGCAAACCAACAAGGGCACCATCCGCGTCGAACTCGACGAGAAGAACGCGCCGGAATCGGCGAAGAACTTCATCTCATACGTCGAGAAGGGCCACTACGACGGCACGGTGTTCCACCGCGTCATCAAAGGCTTCATGGTCCAGGGTGGCGGTTTCGAAGCCGGCATGAAGCAGAAGTCCGTCGAGGCGCCGATCAAGAACGAGGCAGGCAACGGGCTCAAGAACGACAAGTACACCCTTGCGATGGCGCGCACTTCGGACCCGCATTCGGCCACGGCGCAGTTCTTCATCAACGCCAACGACAACGCCTTCCTGAACTTCAAGTCTGAAAGCCCGAGCGGCTGGGGCTATGCCGTGTTTGGCAAGGTGGTGTCGGGCCAGGACGTGGTCGATTCGATCGAAGGCGTGAAGACTGGCCGCAAGGGCTTCCACGACGACGTGCCGCTCGAGGACGTTGTCATCGAAAAGGCGACGGTCGTCGGCTGATCGCCCTCGCCTTCTTGGGTCTCATGACTGCACCTGCCACATCGCACCCCGCCTTCACCGAATTTGCAATTCCGGCGACGTGGCAGAGCGTCGACTTTCTCAGTGACCTGCATCTGAGCGACTCGACGCCACGCACCTTCGCAGCGCTTTCGACGCATCTGCGATGCACACGGGCGGATGCGGTATTCATCCTCGGCGATCTGTTCGAAGCGTGGGTCGGCGACGATGCACGTCAGGAAGGCTTCGAGGCGGAATGCGTGGCGATGCTGTCTGAGGCCTCGTCGCATCGCTTCATCGCGTTCATGGCGGGGAATCGGGACTTTCTGGTCGGACCAGACATGCTGTCGCACTGTGGTGTGATGCATCTCGCCGACCCGACCGTGCTGCTGGCCTTCGGCCGGCGCTTGCTGTTGTCGCACGGCGATGCACTGTGCCTCGGCGACATCGAATACCAGCGCTTTCGCGCCGAGGTGCGCGGTGCGGCATGGCAGCAACGATTTCTTTCGCAGCCGCTCGTTGCGCGCCGACAGATCGCGCGCGATCTGCGGGCTCAGAGCGAGCAGCACAAGCGTCAGCAGCAACCCGGAGAATGGATTGACCTCGATCCGGCTGCCACGCGCAAGTGGATGGAAGCGGCCCATGCCGGCAACTTCGTGCACGGCCACACGCATGTGCCCGCCAGCCATCAAGTCGCGACCGGACTCACACGACACGTACTGAGCGATTGGGACTTCGATCATGCAGCCCCGCCAAGAGCGGACGTATTGCGCTGGTCCCGAAGCGGCATGGAACGAGTCGCCCCATCCCGCTGATGGTGATTGGTCGATTGTTCTCCGGCCTGCGCCGCATGCGTGTTGAACGCACCCTGCGGCGGCGGGCCATTCCGGACGATTTGTGGGACTTGACGGTCGCGCGCTACCCATTCATCGCCAGGCGCAGTGACGACGACCTCGGGAGCCTGCGCGATCTTGCGACCCTCTTTCTCGCGCAGAAGGAATTCCACGGCGCGCAAGGCTTAGCGATCACCGACGAGATCGCCGTTGCCATCGCGGCGCAGGCCTGCTTGCCGATCCTGCGCCTGGGTCTTGTTCACTACAACGGTTTCGTCGGCATCGTCGTCCACCCGGATGAAGTCGTCGCACGCCGAGAGGTGATGGACGAGGATGGAGTCCTTCATCTTTACGACGAAACCGTCACGGGCGAAGCGATGGAAGGTGGCCCGGTCATGCTGTCATGGCACGATGTGGCCGCCGCGGGCGAGTCGGCCGAGTGGGGCTACAACGTCGTGATCCACGAGTTCGCGCATGTGCTGGACATGGGCGATGGGGCAGCGGACGGCATTCCGCCTCTTGCGGATCGTGCGGCGCGCAAAGCGTGGGCGGCAGTGCTCGACTCGGAGTTCAACGATTTTTGCGACCGCGTCGGTGCGGGGCACGACACGCTGCTTGATCCTTATGGGGCGGAAGGCGTGGACGAGTTTTTTGCGGTGGCATCGGAGGTGTTCTTCGTCGCACCCGGCGATCTGCGGATGGAACATCCGGCGCTGTACGACTTGCTTGCGGGTTACTACCAACAAAATCCATAGCGTTGATTCCATCCTGATCACGAATGCAAAACGCCCCGCTTTCGCGGGGCGTTTGCCTATCGAAGAACCAAAAGTCTGCTGACGATCAGCGAACGACCTTCATCTCTTCGCGCTTTTCACCCTTGTAGGTGAAGAGCGTCAGCGCGCCATTCTTGATGTCGCCCTTCTCGTCGAAGGTGATGTCACCTGTCACGCCGTGGTAGTCATTGGTCTTGGCCAACACCGGCAGGTACACCTTCGGGTCGGACGAGCCAGCCTTCACCATCGCGGCCACCATCACGTTGACGGCGTCATACACGTACGGCGCATAGATCTGCACGTCGGTGCCGAACTTCGTCTTGAAGTCAGCCTTGAACTTCTCCATGCCCGCCTTCTGCTTGCCTTCGACGCCGCCGGCTTCCGCGCAAATCACTTGCCCGTCAGCCATCGCGCCCGCCGCAAGCTTGGGCAGTTCGCCCGAGCACACGCCGTCGCCGCCCATGAACTTGGCGTTGATGCCGAGTTGCTTCATCTGGCGGATCATCGGGCCGGCCAC
>JAJKJU010000346.1 GCA_021153565.1 Rhizobacter sp. | reverse complement strand
TCCATCAACGCCACCACCTGCACCGCACTCATCGCCGCGTGATAGACCCCGACGATCTCGCGGAAGACCTCGCCAACTTCCTTGCCGCGCGCAATGTATTCGCGCTTATCGGTGATGTACCAGGTCATGCGTGTGATGTGCGAAGGCTTGGCGCCTGCTTCCGCCAGCACGGCCCGAACATTCATGAGAGCCTGGCGGACTTGTGCGACGAAGTCGTCGCTCTCGAACTCGCATCGCGCGTTCCAGCCGATCTGGCCGGCGACGAAAACCGTGGTGCCTGTGGCAGCCACGCCATTGACGTAGCCGCGGGGGGCCTTCCAGTCGGGAGGTTGAAGAATTCTCATTCCTTCCCACCTCCGGCCTGCGTTGACGCTTGCGCACGCAGGCGAAAGCGCTGCAGTTTGCCTGTCTCGGTGCGCGGCAGGGCATCCGTGAACTCGATCTTGCGCGGGTACTTGTAGGGCGCGATGGCCTGCTTCACGTAGTCTTGCAGCGTCTTGCACATCGCATCACCGGCCTCGTATCCCGGCTTCAGAACGACGTAGGCCTTCACGACCTGGCCGCGCTCTACGTCCGGAACGCCGACCACGCCGCATTCGGCCACGGCGGGGTGCTGCAGCAGCACGCTCTCGACCTCGGGACCGGCGATGTTGTAGCCGCCGGTGACAATCATGTCGTCAGTGCGCCCCTGATAGAAGTACCAACCATCGTCATCGACGAGATAGTCGTCGCCCGTGAGGTTCCAGCCGTTTTTCACGTACTGGCGCTGCCGGTGGTCATCGAGATAGCGGCAGCCCGTCGGACCTTTGATGGCAAGGTGACCGATCTTTCCGGGGGGCAGCCGGTTCATGTCATCGTCGAGGATGGCAGCGGTGTAGCCGGGCACGGGCTTGCCGGTGGCACCCGGCTTGGCGTCGGCATCAGTGTGGGAGATAAAGATGTGCAGCAACTCGGTCGAGCCGATGCCATCGATCAACTCGATGCCGGTCGCATCTTTCCACAGCTTGCGTGTGGCCGCGGGCAGTGCCTCGCCCGCACTCACGCACTTGCGCAAGGACGAGATGTCATGGCCCTTCATCGTCGCCGCCATCGCACGATAAGCGGTGGGCGATGTAAAGCAGGCCGTGGCGCGGTACTTGGCAATGGCCGCGGGCAGCACGTCGGGATTCGCTTTTTCAAGCAGCACGCTCGATGCGCCAATGGACAGCGGGAACAGCAACAGCCCCCCCAATCCGAAGGTGAACGCGAGTGGCGAACTGCCAATAAAGATGTCGTCACTCCTTGCCTGCAGATGATGCTTCGGCCAACACCGGCACACGGCCATCACGTCGCGATGAAAATGCACCGCGCCCTTGGGAGCGCCAGTGGTGCCCGACGTGAAGGCCATCATGCACGCGTCATCGGCAGCGGTGTCGATGCTCTTGAACTGTGGCGACTTGGTGAGCGCGTGCGCTTCGAGACCGTCAGGCGAGTCACTGTGAAAGTGCATCACATGCTTGAGCGTGGCGCACTGCGGCGCGGCCAGCAACAACTCTTCGGCCAATCGCTCATCGCAAAGTGCATGACTGATCTCGGCCTTGACGACGATTTGCGTCAACTCCTTGGCGCGCAGGAGCGGCATGCCGCCCACCGCGACCCCTCCAGCCTTCACCACGGCGAACCAGCAGGCTGCCAGCATCGGTGAATTTGCGCCCCGCAACAGCACGCGGTTGCCGGGCATGAAGCCCATGTCTTTGACCAGCACGTTGGCAATGCAGTTGACCTGGGCCTGCAAGTCCGCGTACGTCCAGCGCAGTTCACTGCCAATGAGACACGGCCGGTTGCCATCGCCTTGTTCCACCCATCGATCGAGCAATTCATGTGCGCAATTGAGTTGCCGCGGAAACTGCAGCTCAGGCAGATCGAAACGGAACTCGGGCTGATGTTCGCGCGCAGGCAGGTGGCACGCACAAAACGTGTCGACGTGTGCTGTCATGTCTGCTCCCCAGTCGCCGGGTAGTGCGGGCCCCGCTCCAAGAGGGCAGACTCCTTCAACATTTCGCGAGCAATGATCAATTGCTGCACTTCGGTTGCACCTTCGTAGATGCGCAAGGCACGAATCTCCCGGTAAAGAGACTCGACCACCTGACCTGAACGCACGCCCTCGCCGCCGAACAACTGCACGGCCGCGTCGATGACCTGCTGAGCGCCCTCTGTGGCCGCCATCTTGGCCATTGCGGCTTCGCGCGTGACGTTGGCCCCCTGGTCGCGCTGCCATGCAGCGCGGTAGGTGAGCAAGGCAGCACTGTCAACCGTTGTGGCCATCTGGGCGAGTTTGGCCTGGGCAAGCTGGAAGTCGGCAAGACGCTGGCCGAACATCTGTCGCGAGGTGGCGCGTTGCAAACCTTCGCTCAAAGCGCGCCGTGCGAAGCCGAGTGCAGCGGCTGCGACGGATGTGCGGAAAACGTCGAGCGTCTGCATCGCGATCTTGAAGCCCTGGCCCGGTTCGCCGATGCGCAGCGATGCGCTGATACGGCAATCGTGGAAGCGAAGTCGTGCGAGCGGATGCGGTGCGATGACGTCGATGCGTTCGGCAATCTCGAGTCCGGGGTTGTCGGCATCGACGATGAAGGCAGAGATGCCGCGGGCACCAGGCGCCTCGCCAGTGCGGGCGAAGATCACGTAGAAATCGGCGATGCCGCCGTTGGATATCCATGTTTTCTCGCCCTCGATGATGTAGTCGTCACCGTTGGCATGCGCCGCGCAGGTCATGGCGGCAACGTCGGAGCCCGCGTTGGGTTCGGACAAGGCGAAGGCGGCGATCGCATCGCCGCGGGCGACACGCGGCAAGTAGCGTTCACGCTGCTCAGCGGTACCGTGCAAGGAGATGGCACCGGAGCCGAGCCCTTGCATCGCAAACGCAAAGTCCGCCAATCCGTGGTGCCAGGCAAGGGTTTCTCGCAGGAGGCAAATGGAACGGGTGTCGATGGCGTCGGTTGTGCCACCGCAGGAGACGCCGGCGATGGCATGCCTCAGCCACCCTGCGGCGCCCAGTTGCTTCACGAGAGCCCTGCATTCGGCGTCGACGTCGCCATGGGCGTGGCGAATGTTCGCTGAGCACCACGCGTCCAACTCCGACGCCAGCGCGCGATGGCGCTCTTCAAAGAACGGCCAAGCAAGATGTGCTCGGTCCATCATTCAGTCTCCTTCGAAGAGCGGCTTGGTCTTGGTGGCAAACGCCTCGTATGCCCGACGGAAGTCCTGCGTCATCATGCAGATCGCCTGCGCCTGCGCTTCAGATTCGATGGCTTCGTCCACGCCCATCGCCCACTCCTGATGCAGCATGCGCTTGGTCATCGCGTTGCCGAACGTGGGGCCCGCTGCAATTTCCGCGGCCCACCCAAGCGCCTGCGCATTCAAATCATCACTGCGCGCGATGCGGTTGTAGAAGCCCCAGGCCAGCGCTTCATCGCCACTCATCGAGCGCCCCGTGAAGAGCAGCTCCGACGCGCGCCCTTGGCCGATGATGCGCGGCAAGATGCTGCAAGCCCCCATGTCGCACCCGGCGAGTCCGACGCGCGAAAACAAGAACGCCACCTTGCTGCGCCCGGTTCCGATCCGCAGGTCGGAGGCCATGGCGATGATGGCGCCGGCACCTGCACACACTCCATCGATGGCGGCAACGATGGGTTGGGGACAAGCACGCATTGCCTTGACCAGATCGCCCGTCATGCGAGTGAAGGTAAGCAAGTCCGGCATGCTCATCTTCGTGAGCGGCCCGATGATGTCGTGAACGTCGCCGCCCGATGAAAAGTTCTCGCCTGCGCCCTGCATCACCACGGCGCGCACGTCGTCGGCTTGCGCGAGCAGCCGGAACATGTCGCGCAGTTCGGCATACGACTCGAAGGTGAGCGGGTTTTTTCGCTCAGGCCGGTTGAGCGTGATCACGCCCACTTTGCCTTCCACTCTCCAACCGAAATGACGCGGCGAGAGGCCCGCCGCATCGCGGCGGTTGCCTTGCAGCAAATGCGAATCCATGGCTCGACTCATGTCATCTCCTTCTTGGTCTTGCTTCGTTTGGCCGGGGCTGCGTCGATGCCACCGAGATGCTTTTTGAGCCCGGCGAGCAAGGCATACACCTGCGATTTCTCTTCGGCGCTCCAGCCCGCGAAGAGCTCGATCATCCACTGTTCGTGTACTGCCGCCATGCGTCGGAACTGGCGCTTGCCGGCGGGTGTGAGTTGCACGGAGAAGGCTCGCCGATCATGGGGGTGCGGTGTGCGCTTGACCATGCCTTCGGCTTCGAGTTGGTCGGTCACCCCGGTCACGTTTCCGCCCGTCACCATCAGGTGCTGCGACAACTCGCCCATGGTCAAGCCAGCGGGTTTGCGCTCGAGCTGTGCAAGCAGATCGAAGCGTGGCAAGGTCGTTGCGAACTCACTGCGCAGGCGGTTGCGCACCACCGATTCGACCCGCGTTGCGCAGGCCAGCATGCGCAGCCACAGCTTGATCGCTTGGTGGTGATCGTCGATGACGCGCGACTCCAGGTCGTACGGCAAATCCTCATCAGGCATGGCACTCACATCACCTCTCCGCCGGCAACAGCAATCGCCTGTCCGGTGATCGAGCCCTATTCGCGACTGCACAGCCACAGGACGGCGCGGGCCACTTCATCGGGTTGAATGAGGCGGCCCTGCGGGTTGGCTGCCACAAGTCGCTCGCGCGCTTCCTGGCAACTCAAATCGGTCTTGGCCGCGATCTGCTGCACGGATCGCTCGATGATCTCCGTCTCGGTGTAGCCGGGGCACACGGCATTGACCGTCACGCCCTTCTTCGCCATTTCCAGCGCCAGCGCGCGTGTCAGGCCAAGAACTCCATGCTTGGCCGCGCAGTAAGCGGCGACGTACGGATATCCCTTCAGCGCTGCGGTGCTCGCGACATTCACGATCCGACCGAAGCCGCGCTCCACCATGCTGGGCAAGACTTGCTGAGTGCAGATGAAAGTGCCGCTCAGGTTCACGTCCAGCATGCGCTGCCACTGGTCGAAAGTAGTTCGCATCAAAGGCTGGCTCGCGACCTGGCCCGCGTTGTTGACGAGGATGTCGACGGGACCGAAGTCGGCAGCCGCATCGAAGGCGCGCTTGACGCTGTCGCGGTCGGACACGTCGGCGACGATGCAGTTCGATGCGGGAAAAAGCATGGCCCTCAGGCGCTTCATCGAGCGCCCCATCAAGGTGACGGTGACGCCCTCGGCGGCAAGCGCCATGGCGATGGCGGCGCCGATGCCGCTTCCACCTCCAGTGACTACTGCGTGCAGGCCCTTCATGTCATACACCCTGTACTTTTTCATCCAGACCGAAGTCGGCGTTCTGTGCAGCCATGGCGCGCTCGCGTTCGAGATTGCGCTCGAGTTGCGACTTGCCGGAGAGATATTGCTTGGGCCAATCTGCCCCGATGCCGTTGGTGTGCCCGATCTTCGCAGCTTCGAGCAGCGTCCATGACGGGTTGGCAAGGTGCGGCCGGGCAATGGCGCAAAGGTCCGCACGGCCTGCGGCAATGATGCTGTTGACGTGATCAGCTTCCGAAATCGCGCCAACCGCCATTGTCGCAATGCCCACCTCGTTGCGGATAGCCTCTGCGAAAGGCGTCTGGTACATGCGGCCGTAGACCGGCTTTTGCCGCTTGCTCACTTGGCCGGAAGACACGTCGATCAAGTCGGCGCCAGCCTCCTTGAAGGCACGGGCGATTTCGACGGCATCCTCCGCGGTGTTTCCGCCTTCCACCCAGTCGTGCGCGGAGATGCGAACCGACATGGGCTTGTCATCGGGCCAGGCAGCTCGCATCGCACGAAACACTTCCAGCGGCCAGCGAAGGCGATTGGCAATCGAGCCGCCGTACTCATCCGTGCGCTGGTTGGTGAGCGGCGAGAGAAACGCCGACAACAAGTAGCCGTGGGCGCAATGCAGCTCCAGCCAATCGAATCCCGCTTCGAGCGCGCGCCGGGTCGAGGCGACGAAATCGGCCGTCACCCGCATCATGTGTTCTCGCGTCATGGCGTGGGCCCAATCGCTCACGCCATCGAGGTACTGCATCGGCGAGGCGGAGACCAGCGGCCAGTTGCCTGCAGGCAGCGGCATGTCCTCGCCCTCCCACGGCACGCAGGTCGAGCCCTTCGCGCCCGCATGCCCCAACTGCATGGCGATCTTGGCGCTGCTGCCGCTGTGCACGAAATCGACGATGCGCTTCCACGCCGCCGTCTGGGCGTCATTCCACAAGCCGGTGCATGCGGGCGTGATGCGTGCGTCGGGCGTCGGGCAGCTCATCTCCGTAAAGACAAGACCGGCCCCGCCCAGTGCACGCGCGCCGAGATGGACGAGATGGTGATCGGTGGGCACGCCATCGACTGCGCTGTACTGCGCCATCGGCGAGACGACCACGCGATTCTTGAGCGTGAGTCCACGCACGGTGAAGGGCGTGAACATGGGCGGCACGCTGGCGGGGAGGTCCAGGCCGGAACGCTGCGCCATCCAATGCTCGTAGGCGCAGACGTAGTCGGCGTCGCGCTGCCGCAGGTTTTCGTGCGAGATGCGCTGGGAGCGCGTCAGCAGCGAATAGGCGAATTGATCGGGCTGGAGCCGGGCGTGCCGCTCGACGTTCTCGAACCACTCGGTCGAGTTGCGTGCGGCGTTCTGGATCTTCAGCACCTCGACGCTGCGTCGTGCCTCGTACGCATGCAATGCGCCCATCAGATCGTCGGGCTGCGCGACCAGGCTCGCCGCGAGATCGATGGCATCTTCCAGCGCCAGCTTGGTGCCGGAACCGATGGAGAAATGCGCGGTGTGTGCCGCATCGCCCATCAGCACCACGGGCGTCTTGCCATTCGCGCCGCCCTTTGGTTCGATCCATGTCTTGCAGACGACGCGCGGAAAACGCAGCCACTGCGCCGACCCGCGCAGGTGGGCGGCATTCGACATGAGCGAGTGACCATCGAGGTATTTCGCGAACAAGCTTTCGCAAAACGCAATTCCCTCTTCCTTGGACATGTCGTGCAGTCCTGCTGCACGCCACGCCGTCTCAGGCGTTTCGACAATGAAGGTCGAGGTGTTGTCGTCGAATCGATAAGCATGCGCCTGGAACCAGCCCCATTCAGTCTTCTCGAAGGCGAAGGTAAACGCGTCGAAGAGCTTGTTCGTGCCCAGCCAGACAAAGCGGCATTGGCGCAAGTCGACGTCAGGCTGGTAGACGCTCGCATACTTGCTGCGTACCCGACTGTTGAGACCGTCGGCCGCAATGATGAGATCGGCATCGACCTGCGCATCGTCGGTCACGTCGGTCTCGAAGCGCAGGTTCACGCCGAGTTCGGAGCAACGGTTTTGCAGTATGTCGAGCAGCTTGCGCCGCCCAATGCCGCAAAAGCCATGGCCCGACGAGCGGATCTGTCGGCCCTTGAAATTGACCTCGATGTCATCCCAGTGGTTGAACGCGTCGAGGATCTGGGTACCAGTCTTGGCGTCGCTGCGCTGCAATGCAGACAAGGTCTGGTCGGAGAAGACCACGCCCCACCCGAAGGTGTCGCCAGCACGGTTTCGCTCGAGCACGGTCACCTCGTTCGAAGGGTCGTGCTTCTTCATCAGCAAGGCGAAATACAGGCCGGCCGGACCGCCACCGATGCAGGTGATACGCATGGAAAGTGTCTTGCGACGATACCCAGGATCCGCGCACTTTAAGTTCATATATTTTAGATGTCAAAGACTTGACGAAGCCGAGCCGACTGTGCGTAATAACCGACACCATTGCAATGGAAGCGGTGCTAATGTTGCCGGCTACCGATTACCAAACGCCATGAAAAAGCTCTGGGACATCTCCCCACCGATCTCGCCGACTACGCCGCCTTTTCCTGGCGACGAGCCGTATTCTCAGAGGTGGACGACTCGTATCGGGCCCGGCTGCCCTGTGAATCTGACTGCCATCACCATGTCGCCACACATCGGCGCGCATGCCGATGCGCCACTGCACTACGCGGACAACGAGCGCGCCATCGGTGCGGTCGATCTCATGCCCTACCTTGGCCCTTGCCGCGTGTTCCACGTCATTGACCGAGGCCGCCTCGTGCGACCGGAACACTTGATACCGGCGATCGAAGGCGTACCGGAGCGCGTCCTCGTGCGCACCTGCGACACGGCGCCGACCGAATGGTCCGATGACTTTGCGTCCTTTGCACCCGAGACCATCGACTGGCTCGCGAGCCTGGGTGTGAAGCTTGTGGGCATCGACAGCCAGTCGGTCGACCCGGCCGACAGCAAGACGCTGCAGAGCCACCGTCGACTGCTCGCCCACGACCTTCGTGTGCTCGAGAACCTGGTGCTCGACGACGTGCCCGCCGGCGACTACGAACTCATCGCCCTCCCCTTGAAGCTCAGTCTGGCATGCGCGAGTCCCGTGCGCGCCGTGCTGCGCGAACTTTGAAAACTCCCGCATGAACAGACAAGACTGCCTGGCCCTGGATGCCAAAGACCCGCTCGCCTTCCTGCGCGAGCAATTCGACGTGCCTGATGGCGTGACTTACCTCGACGGCAACTCGCTTGGCGTGTTGCCGAAAACCGCCGCGGCGCGCGTGCAGAAGGTGGTGACCGAAGAATGGGGCCGAGATCTGATTCGCAGCTGGAACACGGCTGGCTGGATCGACATGCCCCAACGCATCGGCAACAAGATCGGCACGCTGATCGGTGCGAGCGACGGTGAGGTTGTGGTTGCAGACTCGACCTCGCTGAACCTCTACAAGGTGCTCACCGTTGCCTTGAACCTGCAGCGCGCCGACGCTCCGCAGCGCAAGGTCATCGTCTCCGAACGGCACAATTTTCCGACCGATCTCTACATTGCCGAGAGCCTGGCGCGCGAACGCGGACTGGAACTTCGCCTCGTCGGAGCCGACGACATCGGAGCCCAGTTGAACGACGATCTGGCAGTGCTGATGCTCACGCATGTCAACTACCGCACCGGACGCATGCACGACATGGCGCAGATCACGCGCGATGCACATGCCGCGGGTGCGTTGGTGGTGTGGGACCTGGCCCATTCCGCCGGCGCAGTGCCCGTGGATCTCACACGTTCAGAGGCGGACTTCTCGGTCGGCTGCGGCTACAAATACCTGAACGGCGGACCGGGTGCACCGGCCTTTGCGTGGGCCCACCCCAAGCACACCGCGCGCATGGACGCCGGCCAACTTTGGCAGCCGCTATCAGGATGGTTCGGCCACGCGGCCCCCTTCGAGTTCACGCCCAACTACCGGCCGGCGTCGGGCGTCGCACGTTTTCTCTGCGGCACGCCGTCCGTGCTCTCGATGGCCGTGCTCGAATGCGGCGTCGACACGCTTCTGGCCGCGCAAGCGCTGGGCGGCATGCAGGCCTTGCGCGAGAAATCTCTTGCGCTCACCGAGCTCTTCATTTGTTTGGTCGAGGAGCGTTGTGGCAATCAAGGCCTCACGCTGCAGACACCACGTGACGCATCCTTGCGCGGCAGCCAGGTCAGCTTCTCGCGAGAAGAAGGCGGCTATCCCATCATGCAAGCCCTGATCCAGCGCGGTGTGATCGGCGACTTCCGCGCGCCCGACCTTCTTCGCTTCGGCTTCACACCGCTCTACACCCGCTTCATCGACGTGTGGAACGCGGTCGATCACCTCGTGCAGGTGATGGAAAGCGGGGAATGGCGCGCCGCAGAATTCAACCAGCGCGCCGCAGTGACCTGAAAGGCAGAACACCCATGAGCACAACAGAAAAGATCGTCGCCGAAGAGGGCGCCCAACTCGACTTCAGCCGCGACATGAGCTACGCGGACTACCTGCACCTCGACGAGGTGCTGAATGCGCAGCATCCGCTCTCGCCAGAGCACAACGAGATGCTGTTCATCGTCCAGCATCAGACGAGCGAGTTGTGGATGAAGCTGATGCTGCACGAACTGGCCGCCGCCATCGAATGCGTGTCGCAGGACCACCTGGGCAGCGCGTTCAAGATGCTCGCGCGGGTCAGCAAGATCATGGAACAGCTGGTGCATGCCTGGGACGTGCTCGCGACCATGACACCGCCGGAGTACTCGGCGATTCGGCCTTACCTGAGCAACAGCAGCGGATTCCAGAGCTGGCAATACCGCTGCGTGGAGTTCATGCTGGGCAACAAGAATGCGGCAATGTTGAAGCCGCATTCGCATCGGCCGGAGATTCTGGAGCGCGTGGAGAAGGCTTACCGCGCACCCTCCCTGTACGACGAGTCCTTGCGCCTGCTTGCACGGCGCGGCATGGCGATCCCACCGTCATACATCGATCGCGACTGGACACAGCCCTACGCGAGCAGCGACGCGGTCGAGCAGGCGTGGCTTGTGGCCTATCGCAACCCCGATCAGCATTGGGATCTTTATCAACTTGGGGAAGAGCTGACCGATCTGGAAGACGCGTTCCGGCTTTGGAGATTCCGCCATGTCACGACGGTCGAACGCGTCATCGGATTCAAGCGCGGCACCGGCGGTACGAGCGGCGTCGGGTACTTGCGCAAGATGCTGGATGTGGTGCTGTTTCCGGAAATCTGGAAGCTGCGGACGGATCTGTGAGCCGGCGCAATACTCCCTCTCCCTCTGGGAGACTCTGGGAGAGGGCGGGGGTGAGGGCGACGGCGGTGGAGAAAGCAAGGCCTTGGATATCAACGGCCGCGGCCCACACCCCAACCCTCTCCCAGGGCTGACCTTTATGCACGCTGGACACGCGGAAAGCTGCGCGTCTTCACTGGCTTTGACGACATTCTTTTGCAGTGATGTGAGTTTTCGACCGAAATCGATGTGAATTTCAGATGCATCAGGGGAGATGGGGGTGATTTTTGAGAGAC
>JAJKJU010000345.1 GCA_021153565.1 Rhizobacter sp. | reverse complement strand
GTTGCGGGTTTCCCGTACGAGCGAAATTGTCTGTAGGCCGCGCCACTGCTGGATTCTCATGAGGCGGTCTGAATCGGCCAGAATCCGAGCGTTTGGGCGGCGCAGGAAAAAGTAGCGGCGCAACCTCGAGTTCAGGTTCTCCACCATCGAGCTCGAGCGAGGCGTGCCGTCCATGGCCGCGCACACGTCGGCGGCGAGGGCCACGAACCTGCGGCCCAGGCGGGCGTGCAGCTCGTTCCAGCGCTGCCAGAAGGCCGTCGAGGTCGGCCTCTTGCGGTGCAGCCGGCATACCTGCCGCACCCAGTACAACGAGATGCCGCGCCGTTCCTCGACGTTCGGCCCGGCCGATCTCGGCGCCATCTGGAGCGAAAGTGCGCACCGTGCGGAGGTCGTCGCTGTGGTAGTAGATGCGAAGCGACTGACCGAGGAATGCCGTGGTGCTGGCCAGCAGCGTGTTGGTGTAGCGCACGCCGTGGAAGTTGATGTGCGGGCGCTGGCCCTGATGCAGGTAGCCACGCACGGTGGCTCGCTTGGGGGTCTGCATCAGGCACAGCGTGCGCCGCTTGGCCTCGGGTAGCCACGTCACAACGGTGCCGCGGCCACGCAGCGAGTGCTCCACAGCTTCCAGAGGCGTGCGCCCGTTCAGGCCATCGTGCGGGCTCGCGTTGTAGCGATCGCGGCCTCGATGAGTTCCTCGATCTCGGCGAGCGACATGTACAGGCGCAGGTTGCCCTTCGGGTGGGCCAGCGCGCGGCTTCAGGCTCATAGCTGAATTGGAAAGTACTCGATGTGGCGCTGCAACTGGCTCTGTCGCGTTTAGGGCATTGTGACGAGTGAGCGCCTAAGGATCCATCACAGCAGTTCATCAGCCTCGAAACGCCATTGCTGCTGGCGCTGGAGCGTCAAACTGGCCACAACCTCGGTCTACCGGCAATCCATACCGTTGCATTTCCTTCTGCCGCGCAGACTCCTAGGGGTATGGCCGGCGCTAGACATTCGCTAGGCTCGGAACTCCTCAACGATAGATTGCACATCAACATGCTCAGATCCATGCTTGCCGGCGCCGCGCTTCTCAGCGCGATCACAGCGCATGCAGTACCCATCTCAGGTCAAGGCACCTGGGAAACCACGCTCAAGGCACGCGACATCAACGGGGACGGCGTGACCGACGCCTACTACAGCACCGAGCAGAACATCACCTGGCTCGCGGATGCCAACTACGCCGCTACATCCGGCTTCGCGCCCGGGAACCCACAGGATTCGTATCGGCGGGATCCCGGCCTGCTCGACCAGTACCAAGCGGTCGCCTGGGCCAAGGGTCTCAACATCTATGGGGTGACGGGCTGGCGTCTTCCGACAGCCAAGAACGTGGCTCCCTCGAGTTGCATGACACCAGGAGGCGTTCCGATTTGCCGCTTCATTCCCGATGCGGGCGTCAATGAATTGGCGGACCTGTTCGACCGCACGCTCGGCAACGGCGCTGGCACCAGCACCCAGACGAACACCGGTCTGTTCCTGAACGTCGATCCGATCGCCTCGCGGCAAGTGGAGTACCTGACCGGCAGCCTTTACTACGGTCCTGCGCTTCCGTCTTGGCAATCGGGGGCCGAGATCACCTTCTCCCACGGCTCCGAGATCATTGGCACCGAAAGCTTTCCCGGATGGGCCTGGGCCGTTCATGACGGCGACATCGCCGCCACTACGCCCGTGCCGGAGCCTGAAACCTACGGACTCATGCTGGCTGGCCTGGGCGTGATAGCGTTGGCGCGCGCGCACAAAAACCGCCGGTCCGCCTGACGACGCAGTGCCGGAGGTTCTGTCGCTACAAGGGCTTCCCCATTTGTCAAACAGCGCTGAGCCGAGGTGCAAGAGTGTTGCCCTCTGCTTGTGTTCGTCGGCTCCGACGAGGAGGTTCTCGGCCATCTGCTGAGGGGTTCGCATGCCGGCGGGGTTTTCCGTGAACGCGGTCAATGACACAAGCCATTCTCGCCTCGGTGAGGTACGGACATCTAGCTTCCGGAGCGCGACGGTGTTCGCGGGCCGCTCGTCTTGGTGGCGAAGCCGGTGTTCCAGCGGACGCAATCCGATCGCGAGGCGCTGTACCTTCGGTCGTTGGCCGACGATCTGCAACACGACGGCTGTGCGCGCTGCGCCGAGGTGGCTACCTGGCTTGCCGCGGCGCGCGCCTACCGTGCACCGCTGGCGGCGCCGAAGGCGCCTCGGCCGCAGAAGCGCTCTGACAGAGAGCATGCGCCCTTGGTCCACAAGTTCAGTCTTGACGAATTGTGCGAAGAATTCAAATGGTTCAGACTATGTTTGGCGCAATGAGTGCAACAGGCGAAACGCCTTGAACCCAATGGGTTGCAACAACTTTCTCGGCTTGGCTGAGAGCACCAGCGGGAATGCGAATCGGTTGAGCATCCGAAAAATCTTGCACTTTGCCTGTTTGGTTCCGGCTCTGCCGGCTTGCAGTATTGCGATGGAACGTCAATGCACGAAGATGATGGAAGCCCACGTGTCGACCAGTGCCAACAAGACCAGCCGCACGGCAACAACGCCGCGCTCGCGCCGAAGCTCCTTCGACTGGCAGGTCGAGCCTGGCCAGGACACGCATCCGCTGGTGGAGACCGTCCTGACCTGCGTGCTCCGGCTGCGCAAGACGGAGCGGCCCTTTGTCGGTGGCGCGGCGCGCGCTGTCGCTGTGTGCGCTTGCGAGGACACGCCGCTCTTGACCATCCTCGCGTTCGGCGACCAGGCGTTCGAGGACCTGGTTCTGCTCATGCAGTCGCTCAAGCTTGTCAACGTCCTGCCATTGGAGGATCCGGCGACGGGGCTTGACGCCGTGTTTGTTCCGGCGGCCATAGGGGTCGGCACGAGTTAAGCCGACGCCGTGGTCAGCAGGTTCCTTCAGCGGAGGGAACGCCCCCGGGGACTCCCGACGGCTGCTCGGGCGTCTTCTTCAGGTGGTTCTCGAAAAATGGTTCGTGCTGCAACCTGTTAAATGCACGAATCGCTGCTCTTGCTCCAACGGAGAGTGATCCAAACCGTGGGAGGCCAAGTCACAGGCTGCGAACGCGCCGCATGCGCGCCAAGCCGCATGATTCATGCCTCCCACGGTTTGGATCACTCCCTTCTACGAAAGACAGCGGCATCATGTTCTAGGCGCTGCGCCTTGCCTTGATAGCTCGGGGGACGCATTGATGGCCATCCTCTGCAAGGGCCCTTCACTGGGGCAACCCCCAGCCCCCGTGGCCTATGGCCGCAACGCGACGGCTCATGGTGGTGTCCCTTGCTGAAATCGGGGCGGTTGAAACAAGGTCAGCGAACGAGGCCCAGGGCCTGCTTCCACAGCAGGTCGCCCAGGAAGCGCCCCGGCATGAGAGTGAAGAGTCCGGCGACGATGCAGCCGCCGAAGAAAATGCCGCGCATCAGACCGCGGTGCGCCGCGACGTTGCCCTGGCGGATGTTGTAGATGCCGCGCGGCAACGAGATGAGCACGAACAGCGTGAGTGCGTGAATCGGCGTGTAGCCGGCGATGTTGGGTAGCCGGTAATCGCGGATGAAGATGCTGGAAATGGCAGTCGTGGCCATTAGCGCCACCCAGAACCAACCCAGCCGCTTGTGGTTGATGGTGCCCTTGCGGCGAGCAATCACCACTGCACCCACAGTCAGCGCAAGCAGCGCTGCACCGAGGTGCAGAGCAATCAGCGGATGCTGCTGGATGAGTTGCGTGATGTGGTTCATGGGCTGCTGTCGATGCAGGAATGATCTGCCGGTTTTATCTTTTGTACGACAAGGTGTCTCGGGCGGATGTGCAGGGTAAATTCGTTCTCGGCGAATTAGGCATCGGCGGCATGGCCGGGGTGAGCCGGGCCTTCGAGTAGTTGTCCAGCGCCCTCTGACCGGAGAGCATGCCGCTTAGGAAGATCGGGACATCAGGTAGCTCTGTCCAGCGGTACGACCGGCCTTCGTCCGGTGTTCTCAGCGGCAGTCCCTCCTCTGCGAGGTCGCTGGCATTCCCTGCCAGATGACGGAGCGCCTCGCGCGTGCAGTGCTCTCGAAGCTCATCGGTCGGTGTTATGAGCTTTCCCGGATCGGTGATCTTCATGTCTCTCCCTTGATCGTGAACTGTACTAGTGTTGTTACATTCCCGTCGACGGGTTCCACCTCGTAGAGCGAGGGCGAACCAGCCCCGAATGTATCAACATTGCTACGAATATTTCTGTAGTAACCCTGTGACAGGAACAAGAAGCGGAGTAATGTCGTGACAGCGCGCATTTTTCGATGCGCTCACCTCCTACGAGCCCATGTCCCAGCACGCCGATGCGCACGCCACGAAGCCGACGTTTTCACGTCCGCTTGCGTTCGTGCGCGGCCCGTCGAGACGTCGGATCGAGGTGTTCAGCCCGAAGCTGGCTCGACGTTTAAGTCTCGCCAGCTACGCTCAATGGCAGCTGTGGCTCGCACTGGAGGCCAACCCCTTGGTGGTGACCTTCTGTGAGCGCCCTGCACGTCTGGGCGCGCCAAACTCGCGCGTCATCGACTTCTGGGTTGCGCTGCGCAGCACCGCCTCGAGCGAATTCTGGCTCCTCGATGACGATGGCGATGAGATCGAGGTTCCCGCCGCGCCGGCGGTTGAGAGCGATGCGACGATCCCCCCTGAACAGGTTCGGGGCCTGCCCGTGCGCCGCGTCGCGCGCACGGACTTGCGCGACTGGACAACCCCCGTGGCCAACTGGGCTCGAATCCTTCCCTACCTCGTCGTCTGGGGGCGCTTCTCGGACGTCGTTCTGGCCCAGGCCATCGTGGTGTACCTGGAGAGGTCGCACACGCTGGACCAGATCATGGCGCACTTCGCCGATCACGATCCGCCGATGGTCGAGGCGGCCCTTTACTCGCTGGTCGCCAAGGGCCGCGTGCTGAGTCCTGACCTGGCGGTGTCGCCGCTCAGCGGGGCCACGCGTTTTTCGCGGGCGATTGCCCCAGCAACGTAGCCGCCTCATGACCACGCCCATTCGCAAGCGCAAACAGCGCCGCCCCCTGAGTCTGGTCGACTGGCCAGGCCTCGATGAACGGGCGTTGCCGGCGCCGGTCCGCAGCACCTTTCGGGCTCGTCGCCTGGCGGTCGAGCTCTACTCGAAGGGCGAGACATTGGAGCGCATCGCCGCCGACACCGGGCTGCACCGCGCTGCGCTTTTCCGCCTGATCGATCGGGCGCTCTGTCCCCACTCCGACGGCAGACTTTGGGGCTACCGGGCCCTGGTGCCGTACAAGCGTGTTCAGACCTACGAGCGCACGGCGGCGCCACGCGTCCTCGTGCACGACAAGGCCGGCAATGCCGGGGTGTTCACGCAACTGCTGCAGCGCCATCCGAGCCTGGCCAAACAACTTCGCGAGGAAGCCACCTCTGGCCGCGTCTATCTGCAGGCGAGTGGTCAGCGCGGCCGCATGGTTAGCCTGAAGGCGGCGGTCGGTCGCTTCCACGACGCCTGCCGCGAGCTGGGGCTGGACGGCAGCGACTACCCCCTCAACCAGCAAGACAAGGCTGTCCGGACGATTGCGCGAGCCTTGCGCGCGGCATTGGACGACAACTTCGTGCGCAGCGCTCGGGCCGCCGGCACCCGAATCAAGCCCGCATCGGCGTTGCGGCAATCGACGCGCGCCGTGCTCGAAGCGTTCGACACGGTCGAATACGACGCTCACAAGCTGGCGACTGGTTGCGGGTTTCCCGTACGAGCGAAATTGTCTGTAGGCCGCGCCACTGCTGGATTCTCATGAGGCGGTCTGAATCGGCCAGAATCCGAGCGTTTG
>JAJKJU010000344.1 GCA_021153565.1 Rhizobacter sp. | reverse complement strand
TCATCCATGGCCGGAGCAGCGCTTTGCCGTCACACACCCAAGGTAGGAGCCCAGTGCGTGAATTACGCCCGCTGGGATCTGTGCGGGGGGCGTCCAGCAATAGGTGTCTCTACCGCGATCCAAATCCTAAATGCGGTTATCAGAATCAAGACAAGTTGCTCGAACTGCTGGCGAGTCAATCTCGTCGGTATCCATTTGGCGCACCTGACTGTTGGGCGTGGAGAAAGCCTGCACGCCATCGCCCGGTTCATGCTCAGGAGCCTAGGTTGCCTAGGTTGCCTAGGTTGCCTAGGTCGGTCAGGCGATCCTGGTGAATCAGTTCTTCCGCCAGATGCGCTACAGACTCGTCCGGTACCGCTTGTCCGATTGTGCGGTCTCGTTGGCCGCGGCCTCTATGAACGTCGGTCTCCCGAGTTCAACGCATCTCGACGCTCGTACGCGACCTTGTCGGGGTCGCTGTGCGTTAGCACTTTGGCGAAGCCCCGCTGTTCGGCGGACAAGCATCAATCGCGATGCAGTTGCCTCCACGCATTCTTGCGGGGCAAGACGGTGCCGGGCAGCACAATTGGGTGGTGGACGACCTTTCCGTCCGAGGTCGTGACGTCGCCGACGGTCCGGTTCGTCGGCAGGGTGCCGGTTGTCGTCATGATCACGATGCGCGACGACATGCGGTTGGGAATTGGCACCATCACTGCACTATTTCCCTCTACCTTGAGCCCGGTCGAGATGTTCACGAGGTACATGGCCGATGATTAGTTGCACGGCGTCATGCTGGCCATGTTGGTGGTGAAGGCGATACCGCCGAAGGCAGCGCTCGGGTCGGTGTTGGCCTGTTGCCCGGCGGGAAGGTCGAAGTACCACCCGCGAGACGTCGTCCAATCGACCGCGTTGCCGCTCAGGTCGGTGCCAGAGCTTGCTGCGACGAGGCTGCGTGCGGCAAGGCTGGAGCGAACATCCGTCAATTCCGTGCCGTCCTTGATCGCGTAGAACGATTGCGTGCCCGAAGCGTCGAAGTCCGAAGCGCCGAGCAGGCGACCGGTGCCGACCAAAATGATGCGCTCGCCGCCGAGGAAAACGAGTTCAGGCGCTGCGGTGATGGGCTGGATCGACGCGCCTGCCCTCAACTGGGCGACTCGGTTCGTCATCTTCGAATCCACCGTTTCATCGAGGTTGAAACGCCAGAGGTTCCCCTGCTCATCGCCACCGTAGGCATAGCGCACGTAGCCGTCGGG
This sequence comes from Rhizobacter sp., assembly GCA_021153565.1. GTDB lineage: Bacteria > Pseudomonadota > Gammaproteobacteria > Burkholderiales > Burkholderiaceae_C > Albitalea. Next base: position 13,191 of record JAJKJU010000344.1, on the reverse strand, counting down.
TTCGTTGAGCGCCGAGATCTGCGCAAGCCCCGTCGACAGGCCCGTGAGGCCTGCGTCCGCGACGAATGTCTGCAAGAGCGTTCCGCTCTTTGCGTCGAGCATGAAGACGCGGCCTTTGCCGTCGCGTGCACTGTCGTTGTATCCGGAGGTCAAGAGGGCGACCCACCCATGCGAGCGAGTCTTGACCACCACGGGCCGGCCCACGCTCGCGCCGATGGTCGCCTTCAACGCGGCGGGCGTGGATGCATTAGGAAACTCCCACTTCACCTTGCCCGCGAGCTGAGCCTCGTTCAAGCCGCGCGGCTGCGTCACGTCCAGCGCATAGAAGCCCGGGCCGGGCGCTCCACGACCGCCCACGAGCAGACGCGTGCCGTCGAGTTGCCAGAGCGTCGGTGTGCCATCGAGCTGCGTGCTGAACGTCGCGGTGATGAGGGTACTCGGCGCGATGCCTGGCAGAACGGATCCAGGAACGTAAGCCCATAGTTCGGAGCCGGTGTTCGCGTCGAGCGCATGCAGCATGCCTTCGCCAGAAGTGGCATAGACCACTTTGTCTTCACGCGCCACCACCGGCTGCGCGTTGAAGATGGCGCCGAGCAAAGATGTGCGCTTACGGAAGGTCGTGCCTTCGCCCGTCCGGCTGCCGCGAATGTAATCGAACATCGCCGGCGTGCTGCCCGGCGTCGACATGCGAAGTTCGGCGAAGGTGAAGGGCACGCCGCGTGTACCGTTGTTCGACACGATGGTTCGGTTGTGCCAGTCGCTTGCCGAGAGCTTTGACGCGGCGGACCAAAGTGCAGCGCCATCGGTCGTGACTGCACCATTGGATTTGTCCAGCGGTCGCGCCATCACATCGCCCGCCCAGCCTTGAGGGTCGTAGCTCGCGATGTAGGCCTTGGAATCGCCGCGTCGCAGATTGACCGAACTCACGGCCAGCGAAGTTTGCACGCCGAACTGACTGAGCATGTCATCGAGAGCGGTGCGAACGCGCGCAGCGGTTTCGGTGGGTGTGTCGGCCATGTACATCTTGCCACGGCCGTTGATCGTTGCGTGCCACAAATCGTCGAGCGCCGCCGGGCTGCGGTCGACCGTCTGCACCGGCCACGCGTCGGGCGTCGTGGGCACCGGCGTGTTTTCCGACATCAATAGCATGCCGCGAGCGCCCAGTGTGAGGGCATAGGTGGACATGTGCAGATCCGGGTTCGGGTCGCGTGACGTGGTAGGGAGTGCGCCCGTCACGAAGTCGGGACGCAGGTTGTTGGTGTAGTAGTGCAGGGCAATGTCGGCGAGCGTGCCTTCGCGCGTGGTCTGGAACGGAGCATCCGCGCCCCAGGTACTCGCCGACTTGCCCCTATCCCACGGTTGCGGCGCCACGTACGTGAAATTGGCGAAACCGTCGGTCAGGATGAACGCATTGTTTCGCTGGCAAGCGCTCTGAACAACGCTGCGGTTCTGGTGGAATTGCTGGCCGATGAAGTCCAGCAGTTCGCGCGTCGGGGTGCTGCCGATGCCTGTGTTCTCGTACACCATGCCGGTCAGGCGGCGGCCGTTGTCAGTGTCCAACTTTGCATCGGTGTCGAACATGGTCACAGGCTGCCTCCTGCTCATTGTCACGAGGCCGGCCCGCAAGCCCGAGATACCGTCCATCACGCTTCCCATCGCCGCGGCCATCATGAGCTTGCGCCTGCGGTAGTACTGGAACCAGTTCGCGAAGTTCTGCATCTCATCGGCGTAGCTGCGGCCCGAAGGGAAACTGCGGCCCGGCTTGATCTCGTAGCGTTTCAGCGTAGACCCGTCGTAGGCAGTCGCGCAGTCGTCGTTCGAGGCGCTCGGCCTCGACGGTACCGTGCAGGATTCCTTGACCCAATAGGTAGCCGGAAAGTAGCGCATCGCCACGCGTGTCACGCCCACGGACGCGGCGTCTTCGTCCTGGGTGACAGCCACCCACGCGGCGCAGTTGCCGTTGTCGCGGTCGCATGCCCGTTTTAGCGAGCCGGCTGGCACGCGCATCCCCGGCAGGGCCGTAAACACGAAGTTGTCTGCGGTGTTCGCGTCGACGAACTTGGTCAGGTCTGTCGTTGTGGTGCCGATCAAGGGATGTGACTTGGTGCGAGTTGGGTCGGCCTGACCAGGGACATAGGGCCCCGTTGAAAGCTGCGCGTGCGCCCAGGGCGAGTAGGTGATGCGCGGGTCGTAATAGATCGGGTTGAATGCGGACGAGCGCGTCCACGCAAACTGGGACGTCGGCAAGACAGCGAATGCGTTGTATTGGTGGTCGGTGTAGTACCGTGCGCCGGCGCTGTTTCCGTTGGGAAAGAGATAGTAGAACTCGCGCCATTGCGGCGTTGCCATGCCGACCTCATTGAACCAGGGAACACGCGCCGTGCGCAGCGCGGGGTTCGGATGGTTCGGATCGATGCCCCAACCGGTCGACTTGTTGTAGTCCCACCAGAACGCGCCATCGTTCGAATAGAGCATCAGTTCCGCTTCCATCGATCCTGAATCATCCAGTCCGAAGATGACGTTCGGCTCGGTGAGGATCGCGGGGCGAACTGGCTTCGTCGCGAGATCGGTTGCGCTGCTGGTCATGGAGAACATCAGGGCGCACGCGGATGTTAACGACACGAGAAGTTGCAAGGCGGCCTTTTTCATGATGGGGTCGGTCCAGCAGAGGTCGTGGTGTTTTCGGTGCTTCAGCCGCGCGTGACGAGCGTCTGCACTACTGTCAAAGTGTTCCGATCGCCTGACACGCGCACGGTCACTCGGAACTGCTTGCCTGACGGCGGATCGAGAGCCTCCTCTCCAGCCTTCGAAGATGACGGGTTCTTCTTGTCATCAACCTGCTTCAACAGGCACTGGGACTCAGGGTCGGTCACCTGGGCGACCGTGCACTGCCGCTCGACGACGTACTGCACCTTGAATCCGGAGGCCGTGCCGACGTCGAGGCTCGGAACCTTGTCCCAATCGACACTTGCCGGAAGGCCATCAGGACTCTGGTTCTGCATGCTGGCGAAGTACCAGTTTCCCGCGTTGGTTTCCTCGCTCGACAGCGCCTGGATCTGACGGAACGCGGTGTTGACGCCGACCTCGGAAGCCTGGATGGCGCGCTCCTTGATGGACACATTGCCCGAGACCATCATCCCCGACTCGGTGATCTTCGCCATGGCAAGGCCGCCGAGCAGCATCACGGCCATCAGTACCAGCACGACGACCATCGTCATGCCGCGTTGGTCGCGGTATTCAACGGCTGCTTGATTCATCGCATTCCCATCACCAGGTTGCGCAGGGGCACGGTCACCATTTCCGTGCGGTAGCGGAAGCACTGCCAGTTGCCGCCAAGAGCGAGCTGAGTGCCCAGCAACGACGGCCTCGTGTCGCTCGCATGGCACTGCCCGTCGGGGCCGGCCTTTTCCGGCTGCTGGCTTCTGGCGGCAATGCCTATGCGCAGCGCGCGCACCTGGGCGACGTTCGACTGGGACAGCGTCGCCCAAGCGCCCACTGGATCCTGCCAGCTCTCGATGGTCGTTCCGTTGGCACCAGCGATCCCGTACTGGACGCGGAATCCGACGACGTTGCGCAGCAGCGTGGCCGACGGCGCGTCGGTGAGGGGCTGGTCGATCACGAGCGTTTCGCCCGAGAGCCGATACCGATGCCATTGCAACTCGCCGAGCAGCGCGATGCGGTCCTTGATGAGGTATTGGGTCGCGGACGAGAAATTGACGGCGTTGTGAGCGCCCGACGAGGCGAAGCTGAGCTTCAACGGTGAATCGGCTGTCGCAGGCGTGACGTCGGTCACGGTGCGCACAGTACACACCGGGTCAATGGCTCCGGGAGCGGGCGCGAGGAGCACGGCCTGTCCGGCAGCAACTGGGAGGTACGTCGCGAGCTTCGCTGAACTCGTGTCGGAGGGGGACTGGAGAAGCACGTTTGCGCCACTGGCCACTTCGGCCGCCGACACCAGATCCAATTGATCGCCCGAGCCGCTGCGAGCGACCTGCAGCGGCGCGAAGTGGTCCTGCGAACGGTCGGCAGTGCCCACGCTCACGCGAAGCGTCTTGCACAAGTACGAGGTGTCGCCAAAGAAACCGAGCCCTGCGCCCGCTGCGTCTTCCTTCAGTGCCGCGAGTGCGTTGGTCGCGGTCGACACTGCCGTCGCGGTGCCGACGCCCTGGCGCTGTTGCGACGCGAACATCATCGCGCCCGAGGCGGCGGCTAGACCGACCATCATGGCAACGACAAGACCCACCATCAATTCGACGAGCGAGAGGCCGCGTTGATGGCGGCGGGCCAGTTCAAGGGCTCGCATCGGACACTACCTCCAGGCGGCGTGGATCGTGGGTGGTCTTGTCAATCCATGCGATCACCACGCTCAATCGTCCCGTCGCAGAGTCGAGCGTCGACGAAGCATCGGTCAGGCCGGGGAGCCTCACGGCGACACGTGAACGCCATGTGTCCACGATGGAGCGCGCGGTGTCATTGCGGCAGTTTGCGGAGACCGGCAAGGTGTAGCAGGCCGCGTTGTCCGGGTCGACGATGGCCATGTTCAGAAGTTCGTCACCGAGACCGGTAGCCGTGAGGCTGCTCTGGATGTCCGTCGTGCGCGTGACGAGTCGGCCCTGGAACTGCGCCAGCGCAAGCATGCCGAACGCGAGAAGTGCAAGCGAGATCAAACCGTCGAGCAGGCTGGTGCCGCGTACGCTGCGGCGAGGTTTCAACTGCAGGTGCTTTGGTCGTTGCATAGCCTTACCGCTCCACCGGCTTCGACGCGCAACGCAGGACAGCGCAGCGTATCCGAGCAGGTCGTCTGTGACAGGGACAACTTCACGGTCGCCTCGGTGCCGAAGGGCGCCGGACGCCCCTGACTGCCGAAATCGAGCGATGTCGTGCCAGCGTGCACATCGCCCGGCATGGTGCGTGTGTGCAGCACCACCTCGGAAGTGCCGGAACGGTCGACCACTTCGATGGCGCTGCCGCGGACCGTCAGGCGCACACGACCGTTGCGCTTGACAGCCTCGCTTTGCGCATAAAGGGCTTCGCTCAACAGCGAGTGGCCCGCTTCGCGCAGCCTCGAATTGCGGATGTAGTCGCCCATCGCTGGGGCGCCGGAGGCGGCCAGCAGGCCTGCGATCGAGATGGCGACCATCGACTCGATCAAGGTGACGCCGCGCTGGGAGTTCAGGAGTCGCATGTTCCACCCCTCACTGTCCAGCAGCCCGTGACCGCACCCTTTGGATGCGAGACCGTCGAGCGGTTGCCGAACTGGTCGATCGTGTAGGCATAGCCCGTGAGCGGGCCGCTGCCCGAGGCCGTCGCAAGGAATCCGCGGCCGTCGTCTTTGACTGCGCAACTCACGGTGAAATTTGCCATCTCGTCGCCCGGCAGGGCGCAGGTGGTGTTGACTCCGTAGTTGCCCGTGTCCTGGTAGCGCTGCTCCATTCGGGCGTAATACGTGGTCAGGGCTACAAGTCCTTTCGGGACGCGTGCGCGGGTCACGTATGCGCTGTAGGAGGGGAGTGCCAACGAAGCCAGGATCGAGACCACCGCCACAGCGATCATCAGCTCGATGAGCGTGAAGCCGGACTGGTGCTTGTGTCGAATAGAGGATGCGCAGGTTTCCATCGAAGTTTCCCAGGATGCGTGTTTCCAGGTGCACGCATATCACTTAACGCCTTGCCAGCCAAAAGCCGGGCATCGAAATGATCAATTTCCTCCGTGGGTCGCAACACCTCGAATGCGAAGCGATTCGTCATAAAACGACGCGGCCCGGACTGACTTTCGCAATTCCATCCATGCGTGCGTCTGCGCGGTTGCAGTTGCCGGTGCTTTTCCTATGCTCGCCGCTGTTCTGGAAAGGAATCGATGAGCAACTCGAAAGCCGCGTTGGGCCGCCGACACGGAAGGTCGGCTAACGCACGTGACTCATTGACGCACGAGCAAGTCGACTTCCTTGCACGATTGGCGACCTTGCTTGGGATGCCGGCGGAAGACGGGACCTCCATCGTCGCGCCGCGGCTGATCACGGGTCCGTCCGGGCTGGCCTGCCGTCTGCACGTGATGCAGGGTATGGCAGCGGTGCGGCCGGAGGCTCTCCTGCCGATGTCGGCGGACGAGTTGAGCGGTGCGGAGATGAGCCGGCTGCTCAGGGTCCAGTCGCTCATTCTGGGTGAGTTTGGCTGGTACCTCGGGATTTCCTCGGAAGGTCTGCTGCAGCTCAGCTCGCTCGTATGGATCGACGATCCGCAAGACGTCGCCACTGCACTCGACTTGGTGAACGGCGTTGGCACTGCGGTGCTGCACTCGCTGTTGCACGACGCATCCGCAAACGCGGCCGATACCGCATCGGCGCGTCACTGAATCGTGGCGATGACTCACCTGCATCGACAGAATCAAGCATGGGACCATCGCGCACATCCCGCTCCAGGAATTGAAAGCTGCACAGCCTCTCAGTCACACGGAAGTCACGATACCAATAGAACATGCGCTCGTCTCCGGGCGAACTGACTGTCGTGCGCCTGGGTTGCTCACATTCTGGTTCGTCAGGTTCATATGCGGAATTCCAACTTCCATCGTGCGCCTGAGTCGATCACATTCAGGCTCCTATGCGGACTTCCAACTTCCATTCCATCACCGTACGTTTTCTTCGACTCGATGATGTGCCTGCGCTCATCCGCCTCGAGCAAAAATGCTGGACGGCCGAGCAGGCTGCCGACGGGGCTGCGCTGCGACGGCGGATCAGGCGGCATCCGCAACTGTGTGTCGGCGCATTCGATGCCAAGACGGGGGAGGCATTGGCATCTCTGTTCATGAAGCCGGTACTTCCAAACACTGTCGCGGCCGCGCGTCGATGGCACGACTGCGCGCAGGCGGATGCGCCGCGCGACGACCAGGCGACGCGCAGTCTTTTCGGCATCAGCCTCACGAGCGTCGAACCGCGCGCATCGTGGAGCCTGATCCGATTCTTCTGGCCCCATGCACTGCGCCACGGCTGGCGCGACATCTACCTGGGCTCGCCGATTCCGGGACTCGCTCGCACCGTTGCGAAGTGCGGCAATGTCGACGTGGAAGGCTATGTGAACGAGCGCCGTGGCGATCTGCCGCGCGACCCACAGCTTCGCTACTACCACCGCCGCGGATTTCGCGAGGTGGTCGCAGTGCGTCCGGGGTATTTCCCGCATGAGCAATCGATGGACTATGGCGTTGTCCTTCGCGGGCGCATCCCGCTGTCCCGGCTTTGGCCTTTGTGGCGGTGTGTGCCCCTTGCGTGGCTGCAACGCATGTCCGGCATCATCGACGCGTTGACATGACTCATCCCCACAGCGCCTTTGGCGCTCCACCTCAAGGGGGGCTCGCTGGGGACCCGGCGCAGCCGGATTCGTTGCTGCTCGATGCAACGGGCTTGCGTCACGGCAGCGCTATTTGCGATGAGAAGACTGCCACGACGGGCCGCAATTCATCGGCGCCTGGTTGGCCGTGGAACGAAGATGTCTTCCGAACGCGACTTTTCGACGCCTTGTCCATTTTGCTTCCGAGCGGCGAAACCTTCGTCGTCGAGTCGGTTGAGCAGGCCGCGTTATCACTGGACCAAGACTCTCCTCAATGCGCCACGCTGCGCAAAGAGGCGCTTCGCTTCGTGCGCGAAGAAGTGTCCCACCAGCGGGCACACCGGCTCTACAACGACCGTCTTCAGCTCGATGGCGCCCCCGCACGCGAGCTCGAACAGCGCATTGCGGCCGCGACAAGGCAGCTTGACACGCTCGATCTGCATACACGCCTTGCCTTCGCCACCGCCTTCGAACAGCTCACCGCCTTGATCTCGCACGAGATCCTTCGGGGCCCTGCATGGCTCACCGGCAAGGCATGCCGGCAGGCGGACATGTGGCGATGGCACTGCGCCGAGGAGATCGGCCATCGCCACGTGACGCCATGGCTGCTCAGGGCGCATCGCGTCTCTACATGGCGGCGCATGGCATGTTTCGTCGCGGCCACGGGCTTGTTGTTCATCGATGTGGCCGGCCTCGTCGCGGCCTTGTGCGCGCACGACGTGCGAAGACGCGCCGTGTCGCGCACAACTCTTCTGAGACAGGCCTGCCGGTTCGCGTGGCGCGTCAGTCCGAGTGTCGTGCGCATGACCGGCCGCTGGATCGGGCAGTTGTTCGTGTCACGCTGATCTCAAGGCATCATGCGGCCCCCGCCGCCCACAAGGAAAAGAATGCCACGCAAGTTTGTCGATCTGTCCATCTATCTGGAGAACGAAGTCCTGTCCGATCCACCGGCCTTCGCCCCGAAGATCCAGTACTTCACCCATGACAACACCTTCGAGCAGATCGCTGCGTTCTTCCCGGGTCTGAAGAAGGAAGACCTGCCCGATGGCGAGGGCTGGGCCGTGGAATTGGTGCAGCTCTCAACGCACAACGGCACCCACCTCGATGCGCCTTATCACTTTCACTCGACGATGAACAAGAAGCTCGGCGAGAAGGAGCGGGCGATTGCGATCGATGAGGTGCCGCTTGAATGGTGCTTTCAACCCGGCGTAAAGCTGGACTTCCGCCACTTCGACGACGGTCACGTGGTGAGCGCCGACGACGTGGAGGCGGAGCTGAAACGCATCGGCCATGAATTGCAGCCGCTGGAAATCGTGGTGGTCAACACCCGGGCCGGCTCACGCTATGGCTTCGGCGACTACGTCTCGGCTGGATGCGGCATGGGTTACGAGGCGACGATGTACCTGCTTGAACGCGGCGTGCGCCTGACCGGCACCGACGCCTGGAGCTGGGATGCACCCTTCGTGCACACCGCGAAGAAGTACGGCGAGAGCCGTGACGCCTCGTTGATCTGGGAGGGGCACAAGGCGGGCCGCGACATCGGCTACTGCCACCTTGAGAAACTCCACAACCTGGAGTCGCTGCCACCGAACGGGTTCTACATCAGCTGCTTCCCTCACAAGATCCGCGGCGCGAGCGCCGGCTGGACGCGCGCAGTGGCGATCTTCGACGATGTGCTGATGGGAGCCGCGGTCCGCTGAGGAGTTGGCTCGGAACAACTACCAGTCAGTCCCCTCTCCCTCTGGGACCCTCTGGGAGAGGGTTATGGTGAGGGCCTGCGGCCGTTGCGGAACAAGGCCTTCAGCATCTGCACCCGCGTCGCTCCTGCTTCGGATCAACGAGATTCGCTTAGCATGGCCGCAGTCGGCTGGGGGTCGCGCTGGCACACTCTGGCCTATTCCATAGCCACACCTCCCGATTCACCTTACAACCTTTCGATGCGGTGGCCAAAGGGAGCGGAGCGTGGTCGACTGTGATCGACGGGGCGGGTCTCGCAAATCATGCTGCGGACGACTGGCCCCGAGACATCGTTGCTTGCTCGAGCGGGCAATTTCAGTGGCAATTGCCACGTCAATCAAGAGAAGAATTGCAAATGTCTCCATGTCGAGTCGTGAGTTCATTGCTCTGCTGTCGCACTCCGCGGCAGCCCGAAGAGCAGGACCAGGCCGCAGCCTCATCAAGTGGATCAGCGCCGCGTGCTGGCACGCAACCTCGCCCCACACCGCCAGCAGGTATTCCCGCTCGTCCGGCCTCCGCGCAAACGAATCCGGTTGGGGCTGCGTTGCGTTAACGGGCTTCAGACTGCCTTCCTCAACCAGTGCTGACCCTTAGACGCATCGCACCACCGCAGCAGGCAGGTATCACAGACTCGCACGCTCGCTTCTCGTGCCGCAGGCCAGAACTGTGCCGGGCTGGCGTGGACTGCAATCGTCAAAGGCGGTGGCGAATACGGTTTGTCCGACGAGATACTTTCCCGTCGATATTTCCAACACGACACCGAACGAGGTCGTGACTTGAATGGGACTGGAGGATTTCAGCTGCGCAGCCAATGCTTGCGTGATCCCTTGCGTGTGAAGGGACCGCTCCGTGGCGTGACTCCCGACGCTGACATCCTCAACCCGGTCGATCGCCTGCCGACTGCGGCCGTGCGGACGTGAAGACGCCCACGCTCACCAATGTGAAATTCCAGTGCGGCACGTAGGTCGACGTGGTCGAGATGGAAAGCGACTGGCGACTCGCGCCTGAGACGCCAAACCAGCCTTGTGTCGTCAAGCCGTCCGTGCTGGCGGGGCGCTTCGCACGCTGAAGCGGCGACCCCATGGATTGCAGACACCTGGCGATGGCTTTGGCAGTCCTCTGCTCATCGTCGCCCCTGATCTTGATGCCCTCGACATGCGCAGCCTCGTCGCTTCGAATCACGAATCCGCGTGCGATCACAGAACTCGTGCGCAGATTCTGCGGCGGCGTGGACACGATGCGGCGAACTGCAAGGCACAGGTTCTCAGGCGCACTGTCTAGCACCGGCACGTCGCCCGACTGAAACGTATCGCAACCCCTGGATTGAGAGCTGATGCGATCGACGAGGCGACACGAGGTCGCGCTGTAGGTCGCGCCGTCCCATTGAAAGCGGGTGACTTTCAGTTCCTGTTCGGAGGCGACTGAGGTGGTGGTGAGTCCCGGGTAGCCGAGATGCCCAACCGAATACACCTGCGGTTCCCGGCTGCCCATCGCAAGAAACAGCGGCTCGTAGGCGCCCGAGCGCCTCGCGAACAAGCCATAGGGGCAATTCTCATCCTTGCACAAGGGGCCTGTGCCCCGAGCCATGACCAACCGGGATCCATCCAGAGCCAGCTCCATCTGGCGCCACTCGATGGACGTCGAAGAGGCTCGCCCGGCGAGCCCGGCGAGCGCACTTGCTATGCCGGCCGGTGCGGCGGTGCTCTCATAAGCCAGGCTCACAGGCCTTGAGGTGGAATTCTTGCCGGTGCGAATTTCATCGTCGCTGTGACGCCTCGTCCTGGGCGACGACGAGCAGCTCGCGAGCAGCAGCGCGGCGATCAGCAGGGGCCATGCGCGGCTTATACGCAGTTGAATCGAAAGTCTCGAGCCCATCGCGGTGTGCTCCGTGGTCTTGATGAGCCACTTTGCACGGAACTCTCCTGCGTGACGTACGGGAATGCGAAACCGAGTTGGAAAACGCGAAACTGCCGTGCGCTGCTGATGCATCGAATTGGCTGTGCGGCGAAACGAATGAACCCAACGCACGGCTCGCATTTCGGTTCAGAACTTCGCTTGTGCGGATGTTCGCGTCTCGTGGTCTACCTAATCTTGTAGTGGCGTATGGGCTGGGCTTTCCGGCCCGTTCGCAGGTGCGGCAAGCGACGGTATCCGCCGTTGCACGACGCGTTTATCACATCTTAGCCAGGAGATTGCAGATGAGCGACTTTTCCGTTCCCAACCCTCAAGCCGGTGCTATCACCATTTCCATCAATCTTCAGTCCCCTCCTACGGACTCCTCCTTCAAAGGAAGTGACACCCATAAGTTGGAGCATTTGCTGAAGAAGCTGGAGCGTCTGCTCCAGCAACTGCAGGAACAGCAAGCGCGACAGGCTGACGAGAACCAGGGCTCGCAAGAACCAGAAGATGAAATGGATGAAGTGCTCGAGAAGATCGAACAGCTGACCAAAGACATCAAGGCAGCAAAGGGCAACAAGAAGTAGCGTCATGACTTGCAGCGCAGTGGCCGCGAGTTGCGCTCAACTTCGCACTACACCACTGCGCTGTGTCTGTCCCGACACCGGATGCCGTGCGCGATGCGCCGCATCGACCTCGACAAGTCGAGGCTGACATCCTTTTAATCCAATCGATCGCCGCCGACTGCGGCCGCGCTTGGCGTGAAGACGACCACACATCACCACCGTGAAGTTCCAGTGCGCTTAGGTCGCCATGCTCGAATTGGAAAGAACTGGCGACTCGCGCCTGACGCTCCAAGTCAATCAAATCCATCTGGTCGCCGCTTCTTGGCCATCGAAGAGGCGCGCCCGGCGAGCGCACTTGCCATGTCGCCCCGCGCGACGGTGCTTTCATAAGCAAAGCTCACGGGCTGTGAGTTGGCATCCTTGCCGGCCCAGCTTTCATCGTCGCTTTGACGGCCCATTCGCGGCACGTACCAAAAAAGAATTGAAAGTCTTGATTCCTTTCCGCGTGCTCCGTGGCCTTGGGGCGTTGCGCGCTGCCGTACGAATCCGATCTGAAAAAGGTGAAAAGTGGCGAAAGTGCCGCGCGGTGCTGATGCACCGAGTCGACTGTGCGGCAAAACGAATGAACCCTTCGCAAGGTTCGCAATTCAGTTCAACACTTCGCTTCTTCGGATGTTCGGGTTTCGACGCCTACTTACTCTAGCGATGCGAATGGGCCGGTCTTTCCGGCACGTTCGCAGGTGCGGCAAGCGACGATATCCACCGTTGCGTGACGCGATTTTCACATCCACCTAGGAGAATACAGATGAGCGACGCTTCTTCCGTTCAAGGCGCCCAGCCCGCCGGTACTTACACCATTACCTACACACCTCCTGCGAACTCCTCCAGCAATGGCGGTGCCGACAAGAAGATCGAGGAACAGATGAAGAAGCTGGATGAACTGATCCAGCAACTGCAGCAACTGCAACAAGCGCAAAAGTCTGAGCAGAACCAGGCCTCGCAAGATCCGCAAGATCAAATGGATGACCTCCTCAAGAAGATCCAACAGCTGACCAAAGACATCAAGGCATCCAAGAAGAACTAATGTCATGACTGCACAGCGCGGTGGCCGTGATTCGCGGTCATCATCGTCGATGGTTGGCAAGGTGCCCCGCACTCCACCACTGCGCTGTTTTTTTCACCACCCCCGAATTCCGTATGCCGATGCGCCGCATCGACAAGTCCGCTGACAATCCTCAACCCGGTGGACCATTGCCTCCCGACTGCGTGCTCGTTGACGTGAAGACACTCACACGCGTCACCAATGTGAATTTGTAGTGCGCTAAATAGGCCGACGTGGTCGAGATGAGAAGCGACTGGCGACTCGCGCCTGACGCGCCGATCCAGCCAAGCTGCACCTGGCGCCACTCGATGGCTGTCGGAAGAGGCTCCCCAGCGAGGCCGGCGAGTGCAATTGCTATGCTGGCCGGTGCGACGGTGTTTTCATAGGCCAGCCTCACGGGCCGTGAGGTGCCCCCCTTTCAGGGTCTTCGCTCCCTCTCCCTCTGGGATCTGACCTTTACGTACGCTGACCACGCGGAAGATGGCCGTTGGAGCAAATTTTTCCCCTACGAGGTTTGAAGAAGGCGGGGTTGACGCATGACAAGTTCATGTTTGCTCAGAGGCCCAGGCCC
>JAJKJU010000343.1 GCA_021153565.1 Rhizobacter sp. | reverse complement strand
TCCACCTCAATAACTGTCGTTCGCGGGTGGTAACTGACGGCCGAGCGACCAGCGCGGCTGAACGACGGCATCAGCACGCGGCGAACTGACGCTGCCGACCCATAGGAGTCGGCGGCGGTTTTCTCAACGAACGACCGGTGTACCTTTGAACCTGACCTTCGCTCACGACGCCGAGAAAGTCAGGAACCGCGACAGCGGTCATTCCCAAGCGGCAGCCAGCCACGGGGACCGGATCCTGGCGGAACGACTGCATCCGCAGGCCGCGTACTTACGCTGCCGACCCACAGGAGAAGTTCGATGACTCGAACGAGTCGACGCAAAGCCGTCGTTGGCAAGTGACCGCCGGGCTGAGTCGCACGATCTGCGCGGCCTGCTGTCGGGCATTGCCGGGCTGTCAGAGTTGCTGCAAGAAGACCTGCGCCGTGGCGAGACCGCCAACCTGCGGCCGTGGCTGGCGATGGTCGAGACCCAGATACGGCGCCTGGCCACGCTGGTCGAAGACCTGTTGAACCTGACGCGTGTCTCCAAGGGCCAGCTGGTGCGTCGTTCGCTGCCCTTGCAAGCGGTACTGCATGAGGCCCTGCAGGCACTGGCCCTGGGCAAGGCCGGCCAGCGCATCGACGAGGTCAGCGTCGGTGAGTTGCCCGAACTGAACATGGACGGCGGCCTGATGCGCCAGGTCTTCGTGAATCTGCAGTCTTGCATCTGATCCGCTTCCACGGCATGCTGGCACCCAACGCCAAGCTGCGCGCGCTGGTGGTGCCACAAGAGCCAGAGGCGCCTGCTCAGGCAGTGCCGCCCGCCCACGTGCGAGACGAACTGTGCTCACCACCGCCCGGTGCGGCTGAGTTGGGCCCGGCTACTCAAGCGCGTGTTTGATCTCGACCTTGAGCACTGCCCGAACTGTGGCGGTGAGCTGAAGATCATCGCTGCGATCCTGGAGTAGCCGGTCATCGAGAAGATCCTCACGCACCTGGTTCTGCAGGCCCGGGCGCCGCCATCGGCGCCACCCCGTAGGCTGCAGCTGCAGGCGGCCTGACCATGCCCCTTGCCCAGCACCCGATCACGGGGCGCGCATGGTCTCCGCGACTCGAAGTTCGTCGATGACCTGGTCAAGCTGGCTCAACACCTTCTGCAAGAGGTCGTCTGCATCGGCGGCGCCATCCACGCAGCCTCGTTCCAGGGCGGCGGCAGCCTGTTCCAACCCGTGCATGCCGAGCGTACCGGCCTCACTCTTCAGGTCATGGGCGGCGCGCAGCGCGGCGTCGGCACCACCGGTGGCGAGGGCGGCGCGGAATCGCTGCGCGAAGTCGGCTTCATGGTCGCGGAACAGGGCCAGAATGCGGCGGTACAGCAGCTCGTTTCCACCCGCATTGACCAGTCCTCGATGCTTGTCGATCTTGTTCGACGCAGCCAAGGCGTCGGTGCGCTGACCGTCGTCGATCGCCGGGATGGCGTTGGCGGGTTTCACCCACTTTGCAAGGGTGGCAAACAACTCGTCGACCGCGATGGGCTTGGCGATATGGTCGTTCATGCCCACCGCGAGCACAGCCTCGCGGTCGCCGACCATCGCGTTGGCGGTCATCGCGATCACCGGCAGCGCTCGCCATTGCGGCTGCTGGCGCAACGCCCGAGTCGCGGCGTAGCCGTCCATGACAGGCATCTGGCAATCCATCAGCACGGCATCGAAACGCTCGCGGGCCAGCATGTCCAGCGCCTGCTGCCCGTCGCAGGCGACCTTGACGATGACACCCGCGCGTCCAAGCAGGTCGACAGCGAGTTCCTGGTTGATCGCGTTGTCCTCGACCAGCAGGATGTGGGCTCCGGCCAGTGCCGCCCGATGGTCGTGCAGGGCCTCTTTGCGCCGCGCGTCGCGGATGGGGGCCAAGGGCGCGCGTCCGAGAGCCGTGGTGCAGGCATCGAGAAGCGCGGAGGGCGTGACCGGCTTGACCAGCAGCGCACCGACTTGCAGCTGCTGCTCGACCAGGCGCTGCCGCATCTCTTCCCGGCCAAAGGCCGTGGTCATCAATACGACCGGTGCGGGGTGCCGCAACGTCGTCCGTTCGGCCAACGCCTGGACGCAGGCCACCCCGTCCATGCCAGGCATCCTCCAGTCCAGCAGCAGCAACTGGTATGGCGCGTCGTTCGCGTCGGCCTGCTCCACACGCCGCAGCGCCTCTTCGCCGCTGGCGGCGGTATCGACCCGCAGGCCCAGCACCTGGCTCATCGCCGTGAGCACGACGCGCGCGGTGGCGTTGTCGTCCACGACCAGCGCGCGGATGCCGCGCACCGCCTCGCAGCTCCACGCCGGTGGCTGCTCTGCGGAAACCGGCTGCAACCCGAAGCGCAGCTCGAAGTGGAAGCAACTGCCACGGCCGGGCGCACTCTCGACCGCGAGTTCACCGCCCATCAGATGCACCAACTGTCGACTGATCGCCAGCCCGAGCCCGGTGCCGCCGTAGCGTCGGCTCGTCGAGGCGTCCGCCTGCGTGAAGGGCTGGAACAGGCGCTGCTGCTGTTCGAGGTTCATGCCGATACCGCTGTCGCGCACCTCGAAACGCAGCCGGGCCGACGTGCCGTCCTGTTCGATCACCTGCACCCTCACGACGACCTCGCCGCTGTCGGTGAACTTGACCGCGTTGTTGCCCAGGTTGAGCAGCACCTGGCCCAGCCGCGACGGGTCGCCCACCAGCGCCGTCAGCGTTTGCGCCGGCATGTCGAGCAGCAGTTCCAGGCCCTTCTCCTCGGCCTTCATGCTCAGCGCGTTGACCACGTTTTCCATCGCGTCGCCGAGTTCGAACGGAATCGACTCGATGTCGAGCTTGCCGGCTTCGATCTTTGAGAAGTCGAGGATGTCGTTGATGATGCCCAGCAGCGACTCGGCTGACGCGTGTGCCTTCTGGATGTAGTTGCGCTGTTGCGCGTCCAGGCCGGTTTGCAACGCCAGGTACGACATGCCGAGAATGGCGTTCATCGGCGTACGGATCTCGTGGCTCATGTTGGCCAGGAACGCGCTCTTGGATCGGCTCGCGGCATCGGCCTGTTCCTTGGCCTCCTGCAGCTCGGCGGTTCGCTGGTCGACCATCTCTTCGAGGCGGTCGCGGTGGGCCAGCAGTTCGGCTTCCGCGGCGGTGCGTCGAGCCAGCTCGGCGCTCAGGCCTTGCCTCATCTCGTTGAAGGCGTTGGCCACCGCCGAGAGCTCATCCCCATGCTGGTTTGCAGGACGGGCCAGGGCCAGTGGCAGGTCGCGCCGGCCGGCGCCGAAGTCGCGCACCCAGACGGCGATGTGCTCGAGGTGACGTGTCACCCAGCGATTGACGATGTACAGGATGAACAAGGCAATGAAGAAGGTCTTCGTGCCCTGGGTTACCAGGATCACCACCGAGCGATCGATCAGGCGCCGGTAAACGCCATCGAAACCGGCCATCACGGTCAGCGTGCCCAGCGCCTCGTGCTTAGCGGTGGGGGCCAGCAGCGCATATCGATGCGTCACGCCGGCACCGGCCGGCTTGACACCGGCCTCAAACTGCTCACCCGCCTGACCCAGGACTTGCACGTAGCGCAAGTCGCGCATCTTCAGGATGCCGCTGAGTTGCAGCCGGGTCTGGTTTTTGTCAAATGACCACAGGCTGCTGGCCAGGCTGTCGAGGTACGCATTTTCGATCTGGCTGAACGCGGCGTCGATTTCGGAGACATCGCGTGCGTAGTCCAGGTAGAGTTGGACGCCGGTGGCCAGCAACGCCAGACAGGTGCTGGCCAGCACGATGGCCGCCAGCAGGCGGCGTCCGAGCCGATGTTCGCCGGACTTCGCCGGCGTCCCGCTGGCGCTGCGCACTAGCGACACGGTGGAGGACCGGAGGAGTAACTGCTCATGGGTCGCACTGTGCCATAGGACCCGGTCGACCTTGGGGTTACCGGCCGACCTCGCGCAAGGCTTCGGGCCTATAGCGTTCGATCAGGCCTTCGGCCTTCATCGACTTCAGTGTCACCGCGAGCCGCAAGGCCAGATCGGCATGCCGACCATGCAGGTACGGGTACAGCGGTGCGGCCAGGAGCACTGCCGCCTTGCGGAGGACGGCGGCGGCACCCTTCAGTTCAGGGGCATCCAAGACGTCCAACACCGTCAGATCGACACCGCAGAACGCGTCGATGCGGCCGGACAACAACATCTGCAGCCCCTGTTCGTCGTACGTCACGTCGGTGATTTGCGCCGCCGGCAAGACGGAGGCCAATGCTCTCTCGCAGTACAGCGCGCCGCGGAGGTGGCCCGCTCTGAGTTTCAGCGCGCGCAGGTCATCCAGGCGCGTCACGTCGAGAGAGGAATTCGCGGTGTACAGCGCAATCGTGGCGTCAATCACCGATTCTTCGACCCGGATCAATTCGGGGTGCACCTCCGCGTAGACACGTGCCCGGGCCACTTCGCCATCAATGGCGCCCTGGTCCAGCAGCACCCCGATGCGCAGAGTCGGGTAGGTCGACATCTCGACGCGCAGGCCGAGGCGCCGGAAGGCCTCGCGGTAGATTCGCTCAGACCACTTGTAGAAGTATGACGTGTCAGGAGCCGTTATGCCCATCAGGAATGGCTGAGCTGGCGCAGCCTGCACCTGCGGTTGTGCCAGCGCCTGCGGTTGCGCCAGCGACAGCACGCACAGCAGGACCAGGGTCGGCAGGCGCATGGGAACGACCCTTCTCACCGCGGCGCGAACTCGCGTTCGACGTCACGCCGGTAGCGCACGAAAAGGCCCCTCGGCCTTCATCTGCCTGAGCACAGCCGCCAGGCGTGGCGCCAGCGCTGCGTTCCTGCGATGCAAGTAGGGGTAGAGAGGAGTCGAGTCGCTCAACACCAGCAGCTTTCGGATCGCCGCGACGCCTTTGAATTTGGCCGAATGCAGCGCCGAGGCGACCGCCAGTTCGGTGTCGCAATGGAAGAGTCCAGGCGGGCCATCGAGCAGATGATGCAGGCCCTGTTCGGTGCTTGTCAATCGGCATAGGGCCCCCCCCAGCAATAGGAGGCCCCCCTGCCACACCTGCGCCGGACGTGACGCACGTTCGATGTCACGCGCGTCAGATCGAGCACGCCGAGCCGGCTGAACTCGCTCTCGCCAAACACCTCGGGTGTCGGCGGCCGTTCGCAATCAAGGCAGACCTACAGGGCGCAGACCATGTCCATCCAGTACTCGAACCGTTCGGAAACGGGCACCGACGATGTACTGAGACGGCTGCGCGCGACGACAAGGTCGAGGGCAGCAGCACGCCAGGTAACGCGTTCGCAACGAATGTCATAGGAGGTCCGGAGGTAATGCGCCGCGGAGGTGCAATTTCCACGCAACTGAGTGGTGACCAGCATAGTCCACGCGTGTCGGTTGCGCTTCGGGTCAATCCCGCGACAAGTGCGTCGGATCTGGTCAAGAGTCGCACCGGATTCAGAATGGGAACCTAGGCCTCTGCACTTCACAGCTAGAGCCTCGAGAGGATGTCGGCAGCGCCCTTGTCGCCCATCCTGCAGCAGGTGAACACCTGTCATGCGCTGCCGTGGCTTGCCACGCTTGCGCCACTTCAACGTCGCACACCTCGCCGAGCTCGACGCTTGGGACGTCGGGCCGGCCGTTGTGCCTACAGGTGCCGAAGCAGCTCTGAGAGGCTGAGAGTATTTCAATCATGACCGCTCATCACGTCAAAAGACCCCTGCTCGTCGTTGCAAATGCTCGCCATAGCCCCGGCTGCACTAAACCGCTGACGCGGTAGTGCTGCCGCCCAGTCCGGGGCCGGTTACATGGCGCGGTTCCCCTGGCGCCCTGGTTGGAGAACGATGGAGGGGC
>JAJKJU010000342.1 GCA_021153565.1 Rhizobacter sp. | reverse complement strand
GAGTATTTCGATCATGCCCGCTCATCACGCCAAAAGACCCCTGCTCGTCGTTGCAAATGCTCGCCATAGCCCGGGCTATGGCTGCGCTTTGCGCCTAGACCTAGATCAGGCGCCTTTTGACGCGCTGCTCGGACACGCTCGAAAAACTCTCAGCCTCTGAGGCTTGACGCTCGCGAGCAGGGGTGAAAACACCTCCATCACCCGCAGCGGCGCGCCATGCTTGCTGAACACGGAACTGCGCGCCCACACCATGCTGCGCTGGGGAGGAGCACCATTGGCCTTCTCCCATTGCCGTGCCAGCCGGCTGCGCATCGGCCCCCCGTGGCGCAAGCGCTCGACGCGCAGTGGACTGCGGGAAACGTTCGGCTGTTTGAACAAGAGATCGGCGAGCGGGCGGCTTCCCAACCCAAGCAATGCTCGCCATGGACCGGCGAGCGAGGTGCATGGCGACACACTGCGCGCCCAGATCAGGGCTTGTCCGTCGACGCGCAACATCACTTCCCGCACCCACAGGCGTCCGCGCGCGAGTGGCCCCAGAGCCGCGATCTCATTGCGGTGTATTCGTGCCGCCCCTTGCCACAAGGTTTGTACCTCGAAGCGCTCACCCAGCGTCACGAGCCGCCGGCTCAGCGAGCCAGGCGCGCGCAACCACTGGCGCAGCACCGAAGCGCGCGCGGAATTCGATTTGAACTTCAAGTGCGGCCGAATTCGTCGCCGAGTTCGCGGGCGCGTTGCTGCGCCGCTCTCATCGCTTTCACGAAGGATGCCTTGACCCTGTCGGACTCGAGCGAAGCCAATGCGGCGTAGGTCGTGCCGCCCTTTGACGTCACACGGTCACGCAGCACTTCGGGCGGCTCCTCGGATTGGGCCGCCAGGGACGTCGCACCGGCAAAGGTCGCGAGCGCCAGTTGCTTGCCTTGCGCTGCTGTGAGTCCCATCTCCGTTGCGGCCTGCACCATCGCCTCGACAAAATAGTAGACATAGGCGGGGCCGGAGCCGGAAAGCGCCGTCACGGCATCCAGGTCTTCTTCGCGCGCGACCCACAGCACCTGGCCGGTCGGTGCAAGTACCCGCTCGATGGTGTGGCGTTCGTCGTCACTGACGGCTTCACGCGCATACAGGCCCGAGATGCCCTCGCCGATGAGCGCGGGTGTGTTCGGCATTGCACGTACCACGCGCTGTGTGCGTGCCGCATAGGCGATGGCGTCGCTTCGGATACCCGCCATCACGCTCAGGTGAAGCGCGCGATCCACGTGCGGCGCGCAAGGCAACGCGGCGGCCTGGAAGTACTGCGGCTTGACCGCCCAGACAACCAGCGCTGCCTCTTCGAGCGTGGCGTCCGCCGCGGGGAAGGCACGCACGCCGAAATCAGCATGAAGCTTTTCGCGTTGCGCCTCCCCGGGGTCCACGACGATGACCGATCGCGCATTGCGACCGCTTCGAATCAGCCCGCCGATGATGGCTGCGGCCATGTTGCCGCCGCCGATGAATGCAATGGTGTCCATGCCGTGAGTTTACGAAGGTCCGGCGTGGCCTATTCGCCAGCGGCTGCGGGCGAAAGGCCAGCGAGCAAAGCAGCGTTGCCGCCGGCCGCAGCCGTGTTGATCGTCACCGTCTGCTCGGCGCAGAAGCGGTACAGGTAGTGCGGGCCGCCCGCCTTCGGGCCGGTGCCGCTCAGGCCTTCGCCGCCGAAAGGCTGCACCCCAACCACGGCGCCGATCATGTTGCGGTTGACATAGACGTTGCCGATCCGCGCCAGGCGCGCCAAGCGAAGGGCGCGGCTGTCGATGCGGGTCTGGATGCCGAGCGTGAGGCCGTAGCCGAGCGCATTGATTTGCGCGATCACGGCATCCACGTCGCCACCCCAGCGTACGACATGCAGCACCGGACCGAAGATCTCCTGCTTCACGTCGGCGATGCGCGACAACTCGAAGGCGATGGGCGCGATCAGATGCTTCGGCCCCCCTGCGCGCGGTATCGAAGCCTCGCCGATGAGAATCGCTTCCTTGCGCAGCCGCGCCACATGTCCGCCGATGGCGTCGAATGCTTGCGCATCGATGAGCGGGCCCACGTCGGTGGACAGCCGCGCGGGATCGCCGACGTTCAACTCCTTGAGTGCGCCACGGATCATCTCGATCATGCTGTCGGCCACGCCTTCGTGCACACACAAGAGCCGCAACGCCGAGCAACGCTGTCCAGCCGAGCGGAAGGCGCTTTGCACGACTGAGTCGACAACCTGCTCGGGCAGCGCGGTCGAGTCCACGATCATGGCGTTGATCCCTCCGGTCTCTGCAATCAGCGGCACGATTGCGCCGTCCTTCCCAGCCAGCGTGCGGTTGATGATCTTGGCGACAGCGGTCGAGCCGGTGAAGCACACGCCCGCCGCGCGCGCATCGGCCACCAGCGCTGCGCCGATGGTTTCGCCCGGTCCGTGCAGCAGGGTGAGCGCATTCTTCGGCACGCCGGCTTCATGCAGCAGAGCCACCATGCGCTGCGCAACGGCGGGTGTCTGTTCTGCTGGCTTGGCGGCCACCGTGTTACCCGCCACCAGCGCAGCAGCGACCTGCCCCGCGAAGATAGCGAGCGGGAAATTCCACGGGCTGATGCAGACAAACACGCCGCGGCCATGCAAGTGCAGTTCGTTGCTTTCTCCGGTAGGGCCAGGAAGTGTTTGCGGCGCGAGTCGCACCTCGGCCTGATCAGCGTAGTAGCGGCAAAAGTCGACTGCTTCACGGACTTCGGCGACGCAATCGCCAAGGGTCTTGTGCGCCTCCTTCACAAGCAGTCCGCAGAACTCGGGCATACATGCTTCGAGCATATTTGCGGCACGGCGAAGCGCGGCGGCGCGTTGCACGAGCGGCGTGGCATTCCAGTCGGGGAAGGCAGCGTGCAGTTGCTGCATGGCGGCGTCCACGTCGGCGATGGTCGCTTCCTTCACGGCATCAACGGTCGTGGCAGCAAGCGCCTTGTTCAATGGTTCGCGCTCAACGAGACACGCGAGGTCGACGCCCTTCGAGTTTGCACGTCCCGATTGGCCGTCGAAACCGTACAAGGCTTCGGGCGGCGGCAAGGCCGGCGCAGGCGCCGGGTGCAAAGGAGAGGCCAGCAACGCATTCACATCGACGGCTTCGTCGGCCAGTTGATGCACGAAGGACGAATTCGCCCCGTTCTCCAGCAAGCGACGCACGAGGTAGGCCAGCAAATCGCGATGCTCGCCCACGGGCGCGTAGACGCGCACGGGAATCCCCGCGTCCTTCATCACCTCGCGGTATATGCCCTCGCCCATGCCATGCAGACGCTGCATCTCGAACTTCGCATCGCCCGACTGCGCCATTTGCAAGATCGCGGCAATCGTGCCGGCGTTGTGCGTCGCGAATTGCGGGTAGATTGCATCCGCATGACCGATCAGCGCGCGGGCGCAGGCGAGATAGGAGATGTCGGTGTGATGCTTGTGCGTGAAGACCGGATAGCCGACCAGTCCTTGCTCTTGCGCCCGCTTGATCTCGCCGTCCCAATAAGCCCCCTTGACGAGCCTCACCATGAAACGCAGTCGGTGTTCGCGCGCGATACGGGCCACTTCATCGACGACCTGCAGCGCCCGCGTTTGATAGGCCTGCACCGCGAGGCCGAAGCCTCGCCATTGCGGAAACTCGCGCGCGATACGCGCCGCCAGCGCGTCCAGAACGTCCAGTGACAGCTCGAGCCGATCACTTTCCTCGGCGTCTATCGTGAGATTGATGTTGGCGTGCGCGGCGAGCTCGATGAGTCCCCACACCCGCGGCAGCAATTCGGCGAAGACGCGATCGCGCTGCGCATCTTCATAGCGCGAGAAGAGCGCGCTGAGCTTGATGGATATGCCGTCGGCAGCTTCTGGGCTCGTCGCGACCTTGTCGGACGCGATTGCGCGGATTGCGTTGGCATAAGAGTCGAAATAACGCTGCGCGTCGGCTTCGGTGCGCGCGCCTTCACCCAGCATGTCGTAGCTGAAGCGCAGCGCTGCATGCGCTTTGCGGGCCGACGCAGCCTCTTCCATGGCCTCGCGGATTGATCGGCCCAATACAAACTGCCGGCCCAGAAGTTGAATCGCCCGCACCGTTGCAGCAACCACGGTCTGTGCGCCCAGGCGCTTGAAGAGACCCGCCTCCCCCTCGTTCTCGGGTAGAAATTTCTTGGACAAGGAGATTGCGCTGGCCGACAGGCTCGCGAGCACCTTGTGCGCGCCGCCGCTGTTGGTATCGAACTGGGCCTTGCCGAGCTGGTCGGCCGTCAGTGCGATGGCCGTTTCCGCGTCCGGCACGCGCAGCAGCGCTTCGGCCAAACGCATGAGGGCGAGCCCTTCGGCGCTCGAAATCGGATACTCGTGCAACAGCGATTCCATCGCCCAGAACGGCGCTGGCTTGTCGCGAACCGCCTGAACCCACGGCACGGCACGCCTTGCAGCCAGCCCCCAATCGAGCCCCGATTCCAGGCGCGCGAGCAGTCCGCCAAGGACCTGGTTTTCGTTGCGATACGGATAGGGAAGGCGTGCGGCTGGATCTGGGGCGGCGAACATGATGGGTGACCTCGCTAGAATTACTTGCTAGGTTATCGGGTTGCCTCTAGCATTTCTCTCCAAATAAGTCTGCACCACTTCCTAAAAGTTCAGCATGACCCACGACGCATCAACTCTCACGACCATCGACAAGATCGACGCGAAGATTCTGCGCGTCCTGCAAAAGGACGGGCGCATATCCAATCTCAAGCTCGCCGAGGAAGTGCATCTTTCGCCCACGGCCGTGCTCGAGCGGGTGAAGCGCCTGACGCGCGACAACTTCATCCTCGGGTATGAGGCGAAGCTCAATCCTGCCAAGCTCGGCGCCGGTCTTCTTGTGTTCGTCGAGATATTGCTGGACCGCACCGTGCATGACGTGATGGACAACTTCAAGGCCGCAGTGCAGGTGCGCGCGGAGATCCTCGAATGCCATCTGGTGGCGGGCGGTTTCGACTACCTCTTGAAGACGCGCGTGGCCGACATGACCGCATACCGGGAGTTCATCGGCTCGGTGATCTGGACCTTGCCAGGCGTGCGCGAGACGCGGACGTATGCGGTGATGGAAGAGGTGAAGAACGTCACCGCCCTGGCAATTTAGGATTTGGCCCGGAATAAGTTCCCGTTTTGGGGGCGCTGGGCGGGATGCGATGCAAGGCGCTCCGAGCGCCGTGTGGCGAGCCACACAAGTGAGGAG
>JAJKJU010000341.1 GCA_021153565.1 Rhizobacter sp. | reverse complement strand
CCATAGCCCGGGCTATGGCTGCGCTTTGCGCCTAGATCAGGTGCCTTTTGACGCGCTGCTCGGGCACGCTCGAAAAACTCTCAGCCTCTGAGAGGCTGAGATGGAGATGCCAAATACGCTCCCATGGCCGCGAGCCAATCGTGAGAAGGTGTTACTAGGCCATGAAGAGGCGGCTTTTTCACGGAATTCCGTGTAACAACTCGACTAAGCTGCCGGAGTGTCAATTCCCATCCCCCCCACGCCGAGCCCGGGCCTGCCGCCCGACAGCGAGCCGCCCGCGCAACCGAGCATGCCCGACATCGCTCTGTGGGGCGACTCCAACCTCGGCGAACCCTTGATGCCGGCCCGCTCCAGCCTCGCCCAGGCAGGCAGCCCTGGCACCAAGCCGGGTGAACCGATGGCGACCATCGGCCACATTGGCCGGTATGCGCTTAAGTACCGCATTGGCGAAGGAGGCCTGGGAACGGTGTACGCCGCCCACGATCCGCTGCTGTCGCGGCTGATCGCCATCAAGACACTGAATTTCGACCTGGACGCCGAGCAGCGCTCGGCGTTCAATGCCTTGTTCCTGAACGAAGCCCGCGCCGCCGCGGGCCTGAGCCACCCCAACATCGTGACGGTGTTCGATGCCGGCGTGGCCGACGACAGCGCCTACATCGCGATGGAGTTGCTCAAGGGCCGCGACCTGCGCCAGTTGCGCCAGGAAGGCTGGCGGCCCACGCCGACACAGGCTGCACTGATCGTGCGCCGCGTAGCCGACGCGCTCTCGTATGCGCACAGCAAGGGTGTGGTGCACCGCGACATCAAGCCCGCCAACATCTTCATGGTGGGCCGCACCCAGCCGCGTGTGCTCGACTTCGGCATCGCCCGCGTCGCGCACCAGCACGACACGCATACCGGCGACGACGTCGCAGCCGGGTCGCCCTACTACATGTCTCCAGAGCAGGTGCGCCAGCAGCCAGTCGACCGCCGTGCCGACGTGTTCTCGCTGGGCGTGGTGCTCTACGAATTGCTGACGGATCAGAAGCCCTTCAAGGGCAACTCGCTGGCCGAGATCACGACCGCGGTGCTGGAACATGAGCCGCCGCTGGCGAGCACGATCGACCGCAATGTGCCCAAGACGCTGGCCGAGATCGCCGCACGGGCGATGCAGAAAGATCCGGATCATCGCTTCCGCTCGGCACGTTCGCTGTCACGCGAATTGCGCCACTGGCTCGAAGAGAATGGGCAAGCCAACGACGCGACCGAGAAGTCCACGGACCGTTCGCGACTGGTGTGGGCGGCGGGGCTGGTCGGTGTGCTGGTGCTCGCAGTGGGCGGTTGGTGGGCCGGGTCGCGCGGCACCGACGTGCGCATGGCCTCGGAGCCGCCGGCTGCATCGGCGCCTGTCGATGCAGCATCGGCCGTGGCTGCAGTGGCTGCAGCCGCACCGGTGTTGACACCGAGCGCATCGGCGCCTGTCGATGCGGCATCGGCCGTGGCTGCAGTGGCTGCGGCCGCACCGGTGTTGACGCCGAGCGCCTCGGCGCCCGAGGCAGTGGCGTCGGCGCCGCCTCCGGTCGATTCGAGCGCCCGTGCATCAATTGCCGCAGCCGCCGTCGAAGCCCCACCAAGCGCCGCTGCGCCTGTCAAGGAAGCGAAGGTCGCACCTGCCCGAGACGTGTCGAAGACAACGCCCAAGGAAACCGCCAAGGAACAACGCGCCCGGGAAGCCCGCGAGCGCGACGCCAAGAGGGGCGCCGTGCCCCTCGCCTCCGGCCTCGTTCGCATTGCCGTGAGCCCCTGGGGTCAGGTCGAAGTCGACGGCACCGCTGTCGGAACCGCTCCGCCCTTGAACGAAGTCACGCTCTCCGAGGGCAGGCACCAGATCACGATACGCAACGAAGACTTTCCGCCATACAACGCAACGATCAATGTCAGCTCGAACCAGCCCGTGACGATCAAGCACAAGTTCGGATCATGAGACTTCTTGTCGCCCTCGGTCTCACTGCCGTCGCCGCTGTTTCGCTGTCGGGCTGCTTCCACGTGCCGAAGGCGTCGTCCCCGGGGCTGGGGCTGACAGACCTCGCCGAACGGCCGGCCGAGAAGTCCTTGTTATCGGGCATCCGCGCCTATGACGACGGGCTGTATCCCGAGGCCGAGAAGCAGCTCACCAACGCCCTGAAATCGAATCTGAAGTCGCCAAAAGACCGTGCGGCGGCGCACAAGTACCTTGCCTTCATCTACTGCACCAGCAATCGGAACCACGAGTGCGAAGCATCATTTCGTGCGGCACAGCAGGCCGATCCCGCCTTCACCTTGAGCAAATCGGAAGCGGGCCACCCGCTCTGGGGCCCGGTGTACAAGCGCCTGCATCCGTAGGGTGGTCTAAACCAAAGTGCGCAGAGTGCCCACGCCGACGGTTGATCTCTGACTACCGCACGGGCACTTCGGTCTTGAAACCGCCCTTTTGATCGATCTGCAGACGTGCTTTGGTTTCTGGCGTCATGCGACTACTCCCAAGGAGGATTCGAGCCGCGCAATGAAGCTGTCTGTCAGCTCGACCCGGTAAAGCTGCTCAGCCACTCTTTTTGGCCGCCTTGGCAGTTGAGGCTGTGGCAGCCCTTCGTTTCTGAAGGGCTGCCACAGCCGAATCCGCCTCATGCGTGCGACCAGCGATGATCTCGTCGAGCCCACTCCTGGCATCGTCGATCAGCAACAGGTGGATGCGTTCGCGCTCCAGGCGGTGGTAGTAGTCCAGCCGGTCGGCATCAATCAGCGCAACATAGCTCTCGCCGTTCTTGGTGATGATCTTCTCGGCACCAGCCTTGACCTGGTCAGCCAGCTCGGACAGGTTGGCACGGGCCGTCGTGAAAGGCACGACATCTCTAGCTGAAAAGCCCATGGCCGACTTCTTTGAGCGCAGATAACAGAATTCTGTGCAGTTTACGCTTTGCGGTCCGCCGAAGACTTTCATCCCCGGCGCGTGACATCAGGGCGCTTTAGCGTCATCGCATCAATTCGTTCAATGAGCAAAGCGTCCTCGCCCCGCGACATAATCGCGGTTCCGTCCTCTCGGGGTGTGTCCGCGACCGAATGAGCTCCCCTGATTTTCGTCACCCGCTGCGCGTCTACTGGGAAGACACAGACGCTGGCGGCGTCGTCTTCTTCGCCAACTACCTGAAGTTCTTCGAGCGAGCCCGCACCGAGTGGCTGCGCACCCAGGGCTTCGGGCAGGAGCGGTTGCGAACCGATACCGGCGCGATCTTCGTCGTGGCCGATACTTCAGTGCGTTATTTCATTCCCGCGCGGCTCGACGACGAATTGCAGATCACCGTGCGAATCGCCGACGCCGGCCGCGCCACACTCACCTTCGAACAGCAAGCCTGGCGCAACGATGCGTTGCTCGCACAAGGCATCATCCGCATCGGCTGCGTCGATGCGGGAACCTTCAAGCCCCGCCGCATTCCCACCGAGCTTCTTCAAGCGATCCCGACCCCATGAACCAGGACCTTTCGATCATCACCCTCGTGCTGCACGCGAGTTTCGTCGTGCAAGTGGTCATGGCCGGTTTGCTGCTCACCTCGCTCGCGAGCTGGACGGTGATCTTCGGCAAGCTCTTCGGACTTCGCCGCGTGCGCCGCGAAAACGAAGAATTCGAGCGCGAATTCTGGGCGGGGAAGAACCTCAACGACCTCTTCAATGAAGCGAGCAAGCGGGCCGACAAGGCCGCGTCGATGGAACGTATCTTTGCCTCGGGCATGCGCGAGTTCCTGAAGTTGCGCGAGCGGCGCCTCGCTGATGCGGGCGCGCTGCTCGACGGCGCGCGGCGAGCGATGCGGGCGAGCTTCCAGCGCGAAATGGATGCCATCGAATCGCATCTCTCCTTTCTCGCCTCGGTGGGGTCGGTGTCCCCCTATGTGGGACTCTTCGGCACGGTGTGGGGGATCATGCATGCCTTCATCGGCTTGTCCAACCTGCAGCAAGTCACGCTCGCCACCGTGGCACCCGGCATCGCTGAAGCACTGGTCGCCACGGCCATCGGCCTCTTTGCGGCCATCCCCGCCGTGATTGCGTACAACCGTTTCGCGCGCGACATCGACCGCATCGCGATCCACTCGGAGACCTTCATCGAGGAGTTTTCCAACATCCTCCATCGCAACGCCGGCCAGCCCGCGTCGACCTGAGAGGCTGAGAGTATTTCGACCATGCCCGCCGCCATTCAACGCCACGGATCGCGCCGCCGCACGATCAACGAGATCAACATGGTGCCCTTCATCGACGTGATGTTGGTGCTGCTGATCATCTTCATGGTCAGTGCGCCCTTGATCACCACAGGCCTGGTGGACCTGCCCACCGTCGGCAAGAGCAAGCAACGGCCTCAGCACGTGATCGAACTCATCGTCGGCAGCGACGAGTCGGTGCGCATGCGCATCGACGGCCGGGACCCGCAAGGCGTGGCGCTTCGAAACATCGCCCAGCGCGTGGTCGAGGCGCAGTCCGGCATCGCCGAGACGCCGGTCGTCATCTCCGCCGACAAGGCGGTGAAGTACGAAGCTGTCGTGAAGGTCATGGACACATTGCAGAAGAACGGCGTGCAGCGCGTGGGCTTGTCGGTGAAATCGGGCGGCGGCTGAGAGGCTGAGAGTATTTCGATCATGCCCGCTCATCACGCCAAAAGACCCCTGCTCGTCGGTGCAAATGCTCGCCATAGCCCGAGCTATGGCTGCGCCTTGCGCCTAGATCAGGCGCCTTTTGACGTGCTGCTCGGGCACGCTCGAAAAACTCTCAGCCTCTGAACTCATGACAACTCTGGCCATGCAGCGAGATGCCCTGATGCCGCGGCCACCCGGCGGCACCGGGCCGGGCTTCGTGCTCGCGCTCATCGTGCACATGCTGCTCGTGGCGGCCATCGCGTTCGGTGTGAACTGGCGTTCGAGCGAGCCTGAGGGTGTGCAGGCCGAACTGTGGGCCTCCATGCCGCAGATCGCGGTGCCCAAGGCTGTCGAGCCGGAACCGACGCCAGTGCCGCCAGAGCCCAAGCCGGAACCAAAGCCTTTGGTGAAGCCCGAACCGGCGCCCGTGCCCAAGCAGGAAACCCGGCCCGATGCGCAGATTGCCATCGAAAAGGCCAAGCGCGAAGACCAACGCAAGAAAAAGGAAGAGGCCGAGAAGCTCGCGCAGCAGCAGAAGGCCGAGAAGGTCAAGCTCGAGAAGGACGAGAAGCGGAAGAAGGAACAAGAAGACCAGAAGCTCGCCGAGTTTCATGCGAAGGAGATGAAGCGAATACTCGGTCAGGCGGGCGGAGCTGAGACCAAAGTGGAGGGCAACAGCACCAAGACCGCCGGACCGTCCGCCTCGTATGCTGGTCGGATCAAGGCGCGCATCAGACCCAACATCACGTTCACGGATCCGATCAGTGGCAACCCGCTCGCCACCGTTCTCGTGAAGCTCGCCCCAGACGGGACGATCATCGACAAGCGCCTCGTGAAAAGCAGCGGCGTGCCGGCATGGGACGCTGCAGTGATGCGCGCCATTGAAAAGACCGAGATCCTACCTCGCGACATCGACGGCCGTGTGCCGCCGCCGTTCGAGATCGATTTTCGACCGCAGGATTGAGAGGCTGAGAGTTTTTCGAGCGTGCCCGCTCATCACGTCAAAAGGCACCTGATCTAGGCGCAAAGCGCAGCCATAGCCCGGGCTATGGCGAGCATTTGCAACGACGAGCAGGGATCTTTTGGCGTGATGAGCGGGGATGATCGAAATACCTTCAGCCTCTGAGCTCGTCGCCCGACGCAATCCAGCTCGTGCGCATGCCCACTACCGAGGACCCGAGGCGGACGAGGTGCTTCACGGTTCGAGCTGCACGTCGGCGGCGTGAGCCAGGCTGTGGCTGTGCGTATTGTCGGCATCGGCGCCGACGGCGATGCCGATCAGCGGCGGCAGCTCTTGCGCCTCGGCGCCGAAGAGCTTGATGAAGTCGGCGGCGATGTCGCGCCGTTCATGTTCCCAGTGATGCAACGCATCTCCGCCGCCGCGAAGCACGATGTAGCGGATGCGCGAGGTGAAAGGACTCGCGAGTTCGGTGCCCACCGGCACGTGCATGTCCCACACATAGCAGACTGTCGCCGCCGGCACCGCTTCGTTGGTCCGCGAACGGGCCATGCGCAGCACCTGCCGGTCGAAGAAAGGCACGCGGTCAATGGGCATGTCCCACAGTGTGCAGACCTTCATCGCTATGTCTTCGCCGTCGCGCGTGCGGATGTCGGCGTTGAGCAAGGGCTCGTCCACGCGCCAGTCCCACACCAGGTGGTGCGGGGGCTGCGCAAGCTCGAGCGGATGAACGAGGTTGCCGTAGGACATGGTGGCTTCCACCCGCAAGGCGCGGTGGCCTTCGAGCTCGACCACGGAGAAGCGCGTGAACGGCTTGGTCTGCTTGGGCAGCCCGACGACCTTCCAGGGTGCGGCAGGAGCGCTGCCGGTGCCAGCAAAAGCTTGCAGTGGGTCGGCGCAGGCGTAGGAGGCCGCTAGCGCGAGGCTTGCAAAGGCGAACAGTCGGAGCTTGGATGGCAGCATCGGATATCTGAAACCACAAGAAGAACTCTCAGCAGCTCAAGCCGTTTGAGTGTGTCGACCACCTGTTGAATGTCCACCCAGAACCCTTGCACGCAGCCACGGCGCAGTGAAGCAGTCGATCGACCAGCGGCCCGGGCCCCACAGCAGCAGCGCGGCGAGAAGGCTGCCCCAGAAGATGTGCTGCTGAAACGCGGCTGGAGCCACGTCCGTCAGGCTGATGACGGCGACCGCGTTCACGATGAACAAGCCCGCCGCAGCAAATCGCCCGCCCAAGCCCAGAACCAGCAGCACCGGCAACGCCAATTCCGCCGCCGTGCCCATGTAGGCCGCGACCGTGGGGTTCAAGAGCGGCACGTGGTACTCGTCCATGAACAAGGCGATCGTCGTGTCGAAGTCCTGGATCTTGGTGAGGCCGGAGCGGAAGAAGACGCTTGCGACATAGAGCCTCGCGATCAGTTGCGCTGCGGGCTGCAATGCATTGAGACCATGGATGCCGCGTTCGGACAGGGTCCAGAGCTTGGCGATCAGCGACTTCGACGTGGTGTTCATGAGAGTTCTTCCAGATGGGTCAGCATCATCAGTCGGCGACAACTCGGATTTCTTTCACCCAATTCGATTGGAGCGCGTTCGTGAGCCACGCTGTGAAGTCAAAACCCTCGCCGGCCTGGGCGATGGCGGTGGCGAGATCGCAGGCTTCGAGGAGGTGGCGGGTCCATTGCGCGGTGGTGTTGTCGATGACCGTCACGATGGCCTTCCAGCCGAGGCGCGACACGATCACCGACTCGCCGCGTTCTTGTTCGATGGCCTGTCGCACCGCATCGAACGGTGCATTCGCTTCGTCGTGATGTACGCGATGGATGCCCCCGATGGGCCAGCGCAATTCGATGACTGCGAGACCGGGCGCGAACACCACCGCAAGCCTCGACGGGTCGGTGTCCCCCAGTCGCGCGACCGATTCGCCGTCGAGCACATGATCAGACGCACGCTCACAGACGTGCATCGCCCAGTCGAGCCGCGCGCAGTCGCCGAGGTAAGGCCATTCGCGAAGCTGCTCATGCGCCGCCAACCATGCCGCGAAGCTGGCGCCCCATTCGCCGAGGTCACCACACACAGGCGGATCGGCTCGCCAGAACGCCTGCGCAAGATGCTCGAAGTCTTCCTGGCCGATGAGCATCTGCACGGTGGGAAACGCCGTCCCCAGGGCCCGCTCTGCCGACGCGTTGGCATTGACGCGATACGCCTGCAAGCCACGCAGGGCGCGCGCCCCGGTTTCTCGGGTGGGCAGGCTGCGCTCGTCAGCGCGCGGCGCCAGCAGGCCTTCGATCAGCCGGCGCTGCCGCTCGGCCTCGGTCGCAAAGGCATCGCTCATGCCCGGCCCCGCATCACCGCCGTGGCCCGCTCAGCCTCGCCGAGCAACACTGCCAGTGCAGGAATATCGGTGTCCCACTCGATCAGCGTCGGCACTGCGCCGAACCGATCGATGGCATGCACGTACACGGTCCACACGTCAGGCCGCACGAGGCTGCCGTGATCGTCAATGACGATGTCACCTGCTTCGGGAGAGCCTGAGTAACCGGCCAAGTGGATCTCGTCGGCGATGCCGTCGGGCAGCGCATCGATGAATGCCTTGCACGACGCGACCGGATCGGCCGTACCCGCGTTCAGCGCATTCACCATCAAATTATTGACGTCGAGCAGCATGCCGCAGCCGGTGCGTTGCGCAAGCTCGGCGAAGAATTGCGGCTCGACGATCACATCGTCCGCGAACGACAGATACGCCGACAGGTTCTCGACGAGGATCGGCTGCTTCAACCGATCCTGCACCTGCGACACGTTGGCACAGAGAATGTCGAGCGACGCCTTCGTGAATGCGATGGGCAACAAATCGTTGGCATGCACTGCAACCGACCCAATGCCACGTCTTGCACGCGCAAAGCAAGCATGATCAGAAACACGAACTGGCCTGATGCGATCGACCAGACGTTCGAGCCTGTCGAGATGCCACGGATCCACGCCCGCCGCCGAGCCGCGGCCCAGGCCCACGCCATGCAGACTCAGTTCATAGCGCTGGCGCGCCTCATGCAGCACCGCAAGTGCAGCACCGCCATCGGCAAAGAAATTCTCGGAATGCACTTCGATGAAGCCAAGCGGCGGTGCCTGCTCGATGACTTCAGCGTAGTGAGGGTGGCGCAGGCCGATGCCTGCGCGCACGTGACCCTCTTCTTCGCGCATGGCGTGATGTAGAGGGTTGTCGGACATCAGAGGCTGGGAGTATTTCGAGCGTGTCCGAGCAGCACGTCAAAAGGCGCCTGATCTAGGCGTAAAGCGCAGCCATAGCTCGTGCTATGGCGAGCATTTGCAACGACGAGCAGGGGCCTTTTGGCGTGATGAGCGGGCATGTTCGAAATACTCTCAGCCTCTCGGTCAGTGTCCCGACCTACTTCTTGAGGGCAGCCTGGGCTTCTTCGACGCTCTTGCCGCCGAGCTTGGCGCAGGTGCCCTTGCCCACGTACTTCCACTCATCGGCACCGTTGTCGACCTTGTTCTGGCCGGCACATGAGTGGGTGCCCGACAGGTTGGCGCAATCGTTCTGGCCAGCCTTTGCAAGGCCAAAACACTTTTCCTTGCCTCCAGTCGTGCCGTCAGCAGCGCTGACGCCAGAGAGGAGGCCCAAAGCGAGAACGGAAGCCAATGCGGAAGAGGCGATCAGACGTTGGTTCATGGTGAATGTCTAGTTCCAAATTGAGTTGTGATGGCAAAGCCGGTGAGGTGGTCGCCGCGATTTGCGAAGGCGACTTGCGTCAGTCGAAGTGCCCGTCACATCCTTACATGTCGGCGGCCAACTTGAAAAAATAAGCCCCGCCGGAATGAGCGATTTTGCCCGCCAAGCCGAAGAAACGTCGCAACGGCATCAATCACTTGCTTCCGTAGCCTCCGCCCCCAGGCGTTTCGATGACAAACATGTCGCCCGGCTGCATCTCGGTGGACCCAATGTGGTCCAGCAACTCGACGCTGCCATTCGCGCGGACCACCCGGTTGATGCCTGGCTTGCCCGGCTCTCCGCCCGCCACGCCGAAGGCGCCGCTGTGCCGTCCGTTCGACAAAATGGACGCCGTCATCCTCTCCAGAAAGCGCAGCTTGCGGATGCCGCCGTCGCCGCCGCGGTGCCTGCCCTCGCCGCCCGAGCCTTTGCGGATCTCGTAGCTTTCGAGCCGCACCGGGAAGCGGAATTCCAGCACCTCAGGATCGGTGAGCCGAGAATTGGTCATGTGCGTCTGCACGACGCTCGTGCCGTCGAAATCCGGGCCCGCGCCCGAGCCACCGGAGATGGTCTCGTAGTACTGGTGCCGGTCGTTGCCGAAGGTGAAGTTGTTCATCGTGCATTGGCTCGCAGCCATCACGCCCAGCGCCCCGTAGAGTGCGTTGGTGATGCAGGTCGATGTCTCCACATTGCCCGCAACCACCGAAGCCGGCGGACGCGGGTTGAGCATCGAGCCTTCGGGCACGATCACCTGCAGCGGCTTCAGGCAGCCAGCGTTCAGCGGAATGTCGTCGTTGACCAGCGTGCGGAACACATACAGCACCGCCGCCATGCATACCGCCTTGGGTGCGTTGAAGTTGTTGACGAGTTGGTCCGATGTGCCGGTGAAGTCGATGGCCGCGCTGCGATCCTTCGCGTTCACCTTGATGTCGACGTGAATGCGCGCGCCGTTGTCCAGCGGCAGCGTGAAGGTACCGTCTTTCAGCCTGGTGATGACCCGGCGCACCGACTCCTCGGCGTTGTCCTGCACGTGGCGCATGTAAGCCTGCACAACGTCGAGACCGAACTGCGCGACCATCTTGCGCAGTTCCTGCACGCCCTTTTCGTTGGCGGCGATCTGCGCCTTCAGGTCAGCCAGGTTCTGCTCCGGATTGCGCGAAGGATGCTCCCCGCTTCGCAGCAGCGCCAGCATCTCCTTGTCAAGCAAGCGTCCGCGTTCGACCAGCTTCACATTGTCGATCTGCACTCCTTCTTCCTCGATGCGCGTCGAGAATGGGGGCATCGATCCTGGCGTGATGCCGCCGATGTCCGCATGGTGGCCGCGCGAGCCGACGTAGAAGAGGATTTCCGGGGCGTTCTCGTCGCTGCCTTGCGGCGATTCAGCAAAGACGGGCGTCACCACTGTCACGTCGGGCAAGTGCGTGCCGCCGTGGTACGGGTCATTCAGCACAAAGACGTCGCCTTGCTGCATGCGGCCGGCATTGCCGGTGATGACGGTCTTGATCGACTCGCTCATCGAACCCAGGTGTACCGGCATATGAGGGGCGTTTGCGATGAGGTTTCCTTGCGCATCGAACAGCGCGCACGAGAAGTCCAGGCGCTCCTTGATGTTCACCGAGTACGCGGTATTCTGCAGTTGCAGGCCCATCTGCTCGGCGATGTTCATGAAGAGGTTGTTGAACACTTCGAGCATCACCGGGTCGACCGCCGTGCCGATGGCCTTGCGAGCTTCGCGCGGCTGCACGCGTTCGAGCACCAGGTGATCCAGGTCGGTGACGTTCGCGCGCCAGCCGGGCTCGACGACCGTGGTGGCGTTCTTCTCCGCGATGATGGCCGGGCCGTCGATGAACTGGCCAGGCCGGGTCTGCTCGCGAACGATCAGCGCGGCGTCCCACCATTTGCCGCTGCTGAAGAGCCTGACGGTTTCGGCGACCGGCGCACGCACAGCGATGCTCATCGGGTAGCGTGGCTCGACAGGCACGTCACCCGCGCCCACGGCCTCGACGGACACGGCCTCGACGATCAGGCGACGCTCGCTCATCAGGAAAGCGAAACGCTGGCGATAAGCGTCTTCGAAGGACTGCTGAATCTGATCTGCCGTGCCGAACGGAACGACAAGCGCAGAGTCCGTTCCTTCGTAGCGCAGATGAACGCGGCGATGCACCTGCACCAGGCCTCCCGCCACGCCTTGACGGTTCAGTTCGCCCTCGGCATCGGCCGCGAGCGCATCGAGACGCTCGGACACGTTGGCGAGCGACGAAGACAGTGCCTGCTCGATCGCTGCCTCGCGAATCACGTTTTGATCGGCCAGGCCCATGCCATATGCCGACAACACGCCCGCCAGCGGATGCGCAAAGACGCGGTTCATGCCGAGGGCATCGGCCACGCGGCAGGCGTGCTGCCCACCCGCACCGCCGAAGCACTGCAGCGTGTATTGCGTGACGTCGTAGCCGCGAGCCACTGAGATCTTCTTGATGGCATTGGCCATCGCGCCCACTGCGATGTCGATGAAGCCTTCGGCCACCTCTTCCGGGCTGCGCTTGCTGCCGGTGGCGGCCTCGATGGCCGTGGCCATCTCGGTGAAGCGCCGCGCGACGACCTGGCCGTCCAGAGGTTCGCTGGCCGCCGACCCGAACACCTTCGGGAAGTAAGCAGGCTGAATCTTGCCGACCATCACGTTCGCGTCTGTCACTGCGAGCGGCCCGCCGCGCCGATAGCAGGCCGGGCCCGGGTTGGCGCCCGCGCTTTCGGGACCCGCGCGGAATCGAGCGCCATCGAAGCTCAAGATCGACCCTCCGCCGGCCGCGACGGTATGGATGCTCATCATTGGCGCACGCATGCGCACACCAGCCACCAGCGTTTCGAAGGCGCGCTCGAACTCGCCCGCGAAATGGCTCACGTCAGTGGACGTGCCGCCCATGTCGAAGCCGATGACGCGATCGAAGCGCGCCAGCTGCGCGGTCCGCACCATGCCGACAATGCCGCCTGCCGGACCAGACAGGATCGCGTCCTTGCCCTGGAAGGCATGCGCATCCGTCAGCCCGCCGGACGACTGCATGAAGAACAGTCTCACACCGGGCATCTCGCTCGCCACCTGCTCGACATAGCGACGAAGAATCGGCGAAAGATAGGCATCGACCACCGTCGTGTCTCCACGGCTTACGAGCTTCATCAGGGGGCTCACCTCGTGCGACACGCTGATCTGCGAGAAGCCGATTTCTGTGGCAATGCGGTTGGCCGCGACTTCGTGGTGCGTGTAGCGGTAGCCGTGCATGAACACGATGGCGACGCTATGCAGGCCGGCATCGAAGGCGGCTTGCAGCTCCGAGCGCAGATGTGCCTCATCCAAGGGTTCGACGACGACACCGTCAGCAGCCACGCGTTCCTTCGCCTCGATGACGCGGGAATACAGCAACTCCGGCAACTGGATGTTGCGGTCGAAGATGCGCGGACGATTCTGATACGCAATCCGCAAGGCATCACGGAAGCCGCGAGTCGTCACAAGCAGCGTGTTCTCGCCCTTACGTTCCAGGAGCGCGTTGGTCGCGACCGTGGTGCCCATCTTCACGCACTCGACCTGCTCGGGCGTGATCGGCTCCCCGCGCTTCAGGCCCAGCAGGAGCCGGATGCCCGCAACAGCCGCATCCCGGTACTGCTCGGGGTTCTCGGACAGCAGCTTGTGCGTGACGAGCGTGCCCTCAGGCCGCTTGCCGACGACGTCGGTGAACGTGCCTCCGCGGTCGATCCAGAACTGCCAACGATTGGAAGTACGTGGTGTCTCTTGCATCGCTCGACTTTCAATAATGCATCGTCGTGGGCCGTCGATGGTGGAATGGCCCGGCTTGACGTCGCAAATGGTTGAGGGGCTCGTGGCCGGTCAGACGGCATCGTACCCCCGCTCGGCGCGTGAGTTGTCTAGACCACCAGGGTTGCCACCCAGACCTGAGCACCATGGCGTCGAGTTTCGAGGCGATGCCCCACGGGGAAGCTCTGAACCACTGTCGCCCTCACCCCAGCTCTCCCAGGGGGCTGACCTTTACGCACGCTGGTTGAAAGTTTGCTCAGAGGCCCAGGCCCCTCACCCCAGCCCTCTCCCCGAAGGGGCGAGGGAGCAATGCAGGCCAGTTCGCTGTGGCCCGCTTCGAAGTAACGCATT
>JAJKJU010000340.1 GCA_021153565.1 Rhizobacter sp. | reverse complement strand
GAATAATTTTCCGTTTTGGGGGCGCAGGGCGGGATGCGATGCAAGGCGCTCCGAGCGCCGTGTGGCGAGCCACACAAGCGAGGAGCAACGCCGCAGCGCGCACGCCCTGCGCCCCCAAAACGGGAAATTGTTTTGGGCCATGTCCTTGCTTGTTGGTGCACTGGTGGCTGTCGAGGAGGCGCGTGCGCAGCTGGCCGAGGCTGCTTCGCCGCCGCTGGGCACCGGGCCGGGTGCCTCGCGGCCAGCCTGGGCCGCAGCAGCCCGTCTCTCGCGCGGCATCCGGCTCGCAGGCCTTCTGCAAGGCACACCCCTTGATTCCGGAACCATCAGCACCATCGCCAAGGCCGGTTTTCGCAGCGTTCACCTGCCGGTGCGGTGGCCCGATCCGCCCGACGAGGCGCTGGCCCGGCGCATCGACGCCACCATCGACGCAATGCTTGCGCAGGATCTGGTGGTGGTGCTCGATCTGCGGCATGGCACTCGACAGGCAGCCGACCCGCCGGCTGCAGGCGATGCGGCGGCCGAGGCTGCCTGGTGGCAGGGGCGATTCGTCGGCCTGTGGCGCCAAGTGGCGCAGCGCCATGCCGGCCGTGGGTCGCGCCTGATGTTCGAAGTGTCTTTGCCACCGGAAGCGGTGTTGCCGGCCACGCAGGGCAACGCGCTGCTGGTGCAGGCGCTGCGCGCCATTCGCCAAAGCAACCCGGCCCGGGTGGTAGTGGCCGGTTGGCCCGACGCGGTCAATTTGCCGCGTCTGACGCTCCCGGACGACAGGCACCTGATTGTCGGCATCGGCAACCCTGAGCCCTATCGCTTCACCCGCCAGGGCGTGCCTGTGGTGCTTGGCGCTGCGGCTTGGCTCGGCACGAGTTGCTGCAGCCCGCAGGAGCAGCAACTGATGGCGTTGCCGCTGAACCTGGCGCAAGCGTGGTCACAGGAGCACCGCTACCCGGTGTGGATCGAGTCTTTCGCGTCGTCCCGGCAGGCGCCCCTGGCCCAGCGCGCTCTCCATGCCCGACTGATGCGGGAGGCGGCAGAGGCCAGGGGCTTCTCCTGGGCCTATGGCGACTTCAATGCCGAATTCGGCATTCACGACCCGGCGTCTGGTCGCTGGCAGAGCCCACTGCTGGAGGCCTTGCTCGGCCCCTGAGCAGAACAAAAACGTGTTCCAAGTTGCTGCAATGCATGCGCTTGGCTTTCGGCGGGTTCCACTGGTGCCTTTCGCCTTGAGACGTGGCTTCGTACCACTTTTTGTTTCCAGACGAAACGGCGTGAGCCATTCGAACCGCTTTTCTCGCTGCTGACAGAGAGGAGCAGGGACAGTCCCCAGCGCCGCACGGCAGGTTGCAAGGTCGGGTTTCTTTTCGAGGCCGGAAATTGGAACTGCTGAACATCATCCTTGAGGAATGAATATGAGAGTGAAGCTGAAAACGGTCACGGCTGTTGCCGAGGCCATGGCCGTGTTGGTACTGGCCGGTTGTGGAGGCGGATCGGGCGACGAGGGCTTGGCCGACGCGCTGGGCGCGAATACCGATGCGCGCCGCAGTGCGGTGTCGGCCGCCGCGCCCAACGTCACAGTGAGCGCCAGAGGCAGCTTGGCGGGCAATGTCGGCCCGCTGATGACGCTGAGGGTCAACGGCACGACGGTCGCCAGCGTGGAGGTGCGTGCGCAGAACTACCAGGACTACAGCTTCACAGTGCCCGCGATCCCCGCGGGCGCAAAGGTGGATGTGGTGTTCAACAACGATGCCACGATCAACGGGCAAGATCGGAACCTGTTCGTGGCGTCCATCACTCTCAACGGGACGACGATTGCGTCTACGGCGACGGGGGTGACCTTCGATCGAGG
Source organism: Rhizobacter sp. (assembly GCA_021153565.1). Classification (GTDB taxonomy): domain Bacteria; phylum Pseudomonadota; class Gammaproteobacteria; order Burkholderiales; family Burkholderiaceae_C; genus Albitalea. Next base: position 14,882 of record JAJKJU010000340.1, on the reverse strand, counting down.
CGCAGGCGCCAAGGCGTTCGATGGCCTGGACGTGCTGCCCGGCCGGCGGGAACTCTTGTGGGACGGGGCGCTGCGCTTCACGGTCGCAGCCACGGTGAACACGGCCGGCCTCAGCCCGTCCTGCGCCAGTTTCTATGCGGGCAAACCGGACTTCGCGTTGAGCACCTCGCGTTCGGTGGACCCCATTCCAGCCATGGCCAAGCCGGCCCGGGGCGCGGTTTTCACCGAGCCGACCTACAAGACTTGCGCGGTGCGAGTGACCGACCACGTGGCCGATGGCATGCAAGGTTTCGCAAGGAACGACTACGCGCGCATCCAGGCGTTCAACGCAAACAACACCAAGCCACTGACGATCTCGGAGGACGGCTTCTACAACGTGTTTGACGCCAACACGCCTGCGCACCTGAAGAAACTGCCGAGCTTCGGCTCGGCCGCCGAGGTGCAATGGCATCCGAGCAACCCCGATCTGCTCTACGTCGCGTCCGATGGGGGATCAGAGATGAAGCTGGAGGAGCTGAATGTGTCGACCGGCGCCGTGCACGTGGTCGGCGACTTCGAGGCACGCATCAAGGCCTTGTTCCCTGGCTCGACGCCAGGGCAGGTCCAAACCGGCGGAGAGGGATCGCCGTCGAAGGATGGGCGCTACTGGTGCTTCATGGTCCGGGACAAGGACAAAGTCAATCAGTGGGGCAGCAAACTGGGCGTGGGGGTCTTCACCTGGGATCGCGACACCAACACGATCGTCGGCTCCATGCCGCTGAAAGGAGAGATACCGGACCACGTCAGCATGAGCCCCAGCGGGGAGTACTGCGTGGTGTCAAGCGATGGCGCCATCGGCACCACCGCGTTCACGCGCAACTTCGGCCAGAAAACCCAGTTGCTGACCAACTCGCAGCACTCGGACTTGGCCATCGACGCAAACGGCAGGGACGTGTACGTCGGCGTGGACAACCGGGCCGGGCCCTATGACGGCGACGTGTTCTTTGCCGACCTCCAGACCGGTGCGCGCACGCTGCTGTTCAATAGCTACATCGATGGCACCGCCACGGCTTTCCACTTCTCGGGCAAGGGCTACAACAAGCCAGGCTGGGTAGTGGTCAGTTCGGACGCCGATGGCTGCGACAGCTGCGGCGGGCCAGTGCGCAAGTGGCTGCACCGCAAGATCATGGCCGTGCAACTCAAGGCCAACCCGGTGACTTACAACCTGGGATTCCACCGTTCAACATATGACGGCTATTTCACTGCATCGGAAGCCAGCGTGAATCGGGATTTCACCAGGGTGGTCTACACCTCCAACTGGAATTCGGCCGTGACCGGCGATCTGGATGCATACGTGATCGAGATTCCCTCAGACACCCTGAAGCCCTGAAGGACACCACTACGCTGAAGGACAGCGTCGCCATCACCTGGGTCACGGACCCGTGGCAGCAACTCGTGCTGCCCGCCCCCCACGGGCAAGGTGTATGGCGCAGGGTCCGGCGACCGTCCTGAGGTACAGATCGTCGACAGCGCCATCAGCTCGGGCTGATGCGCGACGTCGGTGATGCACGGGGCGCAACACATCCAACTTCCAATTTCATCATCAAGGAGAACACCCATGCGATCGACTTTGAGCACCCGGACTTGGGCCGGTGCACTGGCCGCGCTGGCACTTGCCGGCTGCGGCGGCGGCGACGCGGACACCGGCAGCGCCGCCGTGTATGTGTCCGATACCACCAGCCACGCCATGGCCACCACAACGGCGGAATCCAGCTCCAGTCTCAGCCCGACATGCGCCAGCTTCTATGCCGCACGACCAAGCTTCACCCTCGACTCGACCCGCCACGCGGACCCGATCGCCGCCATGGCGAAGCCCGCCAAAGGTGGGGCCTTCGCCGAGTTGGCCTACAAAACCTGCGAGGTGCGCGCCACCGACCATGTGGCCGATGGCGCCTCGGGTTTCGCTCGCAACGACTACTCCCGCCGCCAGCCATTCAATGCCAACAGCAGCAAATACCTGGTGCCAGCGCTCAATGGCTACTGGCACACGTATGACGCCAACAATCAGGCCCATCTCAAGCAGCTCTCGGGGCCTGCAGGCGATGCCGAACCGCAATGGCACGCGACCAACGCCGACCTGCTTTACTACCTGCCCACCAACGGCGTCGGCATGAAGCTGAATGAGCTCAACGTCAGCACCGGCGCCAGCCGCGTGATCGGCAACTTCGGCACGCGACTCAAGGCCCGCTGGCCCACCGCCAACGCAGCCTGGACCAAATCGGAAGGCTCGCCCTCCAAGGACGGACGCTTCTGGTGCTTCATGGTCGACAACGGCAACTGGGGCAGCGTCGGCGTGTTCGCATGGGACCGCGACACTGACACCGTCCTCGGCTATCTCGACACCAAAGGCGAGCGCCCCGACCACGTCAGCATGAGCCCGAGCGGCAAATACTGCGTGGTCTCAGGCGATGGCCCGTCCGGCACCGTCTCCTACACGCCCGACTTCAAGCAAAAAACCGTGCTACACCCCAAGTCGGAGCATTCGGACTTGGCGATCGATGCCAACGGCGAAGACGTGTATGTGTCGGTCGATTACCAGTCCAGCGCCGGCGACTTGTTCATGACCAACCTGCGCACCGGCGTGCGCACCGTGCTGTTGCCTACCTACCTCAGCGGCACCGCTACCGCGCTGCACGTCTCTGGCAAGGCCTACAACAAGCCGGGCTGGGTGGTTGTCAGCACCTATGCCGACAACGGAGGGGCACGCCAGTGGCTACACAAGAAAGTGATGGCCGTGCAGCTCAAGGCAGATCCGACGGTCTACAACCTCGCATTCCACCGCTCGCTGGAGAACGGCTACTGGACCGAACCCCAAGCCGCCGTGAACCGCGACTTCACCAAAGTCCTGTTCAACTCCAACTGGAGCGTCAACAGCGACACCGACGTCGACGCGTACATGGTGGAGATTCCGTCCGGCAGCCTCAAGGACCTGAGCTCGACCACGCCGCCTCCGACCACGCCCACGGCGTTGGGCATCACGCTCGGCACGGTCACCCGCTCGGGCTACAACGCGAGCTTCAGCCTCACCACCAATCAGGCCGCCAAGTGCCGCATGTCGTCGTCGCCGGGCCAGGCCTATGCCGTGCTGTACGACAACCTCGTCACGGATGCGCAAGGCCTGAAACACACCAAGTCGCTAACGCTGGCATCGGCGTCGGGCACGGCCACCGTCTACGCTGTGTGTAAAGCGGATGCCTCGACGTCCGAGAAGGAAGTGGCGGTCAGGTTTCCGTAAACGCGCTTTGGGCATGTCGCCTCGCAGCGGCATGCTCCTCAGGAGGAACGCACCCTGATGAGGCAGCGGGTGGGCTTGACTCGCGCCCGGCATGCGCCCATTCTTGCAGTGCCGAGGTTTCCCACCACTCCAAGGAGGTGATCATGTTCCAGCGCATCCTCGTTCCGACTGACGGCTCGGACATCACCAAGAAGGCCGTCGATACCGCCATTAGTCTCGCTCGCTCGCTAAAGGCGCGGATCTACACGATCAGCGTGAAAGAGCCCTTCCCGTACAGCGCGATCTCGGAGATGCAGCCTACGCCGCCGCAGGAATTCTTCGATGCGCAAGAGCGCATTGCGAGTCAACGGATCACGGCGGTGCGCGACGCGTGCGCCGCGGCGGGACAGGAGTGCGAAGCCCACACCGTGGAGGCCCTGCACCCATGGGAAGCCATCATCGAACATGCGCAGCGCATGGAATGCGATCTGCTGGTGATGGCCTCGCATGGCCGGCGCGGGGTGAGTGCGCTGCTGCTGGGAAGCGAGACACAGAAGGTGCTCACGCACAGCAAGTTGCCGGTGTTGGTGGTGCGATAGGGGCTTGGGCGAAAGCCCATGACCGGGTTGAACCCGCAGCTACGGGTCGCCCTGTCGCAAGCCGAGGTCGACTGTCCACCAAGCAATTCAATGATGGTGCAACGACCCCGTCGCCAGTACCACGACCACCAGCCCGCCCCCAAGCCACGCCAACTGCGCCGCCGTGTCCCGCCACGACAGGCGGTGCTGCAACTGCGGAATCAGGTCCGCCACCGCCACGTACACGAAGCTGCTCGAGGCCACCACGAGCAGGTACGGGAAAAGTTCTTTCCACGGTCCCACAATGAAGTAGCCGATGACACCGCCCACCACCGCGGCCAAGCCTGACACTGCGTTGTAAATGAGTGCCTTGCGCCGCGATAGCCCGGCGTTCAGGAGCACGATGTAGTCGCCCACCTCCTGCGGAATCTCGTGCGCAATGATTGCGAGCGACGTGACGACGCCGAGCCGCACGTCGGTGAGAAACGCCGCAGCGATGATGATGCCGTCGCAGAAGTTGTGGATGCTGTCGCCCAGCAACACCGTCCATCCACCCCGCCCGGCCTGTGCCTTGTCGAAGCCGTGGTGGTGGTGCTCATCGCCTTCGTGGTGATGCTGGTGCCGATAGAGCTCCGCCTTCTCCAGCAGAAAGAAGAACAACAGTCCGGCAAGCAGCGTGGTGAATAGACTTTGCGGACTCGCCTTGCTTTCAAACGCTTCGGGCAGCACGTTGAGCAAGGCTGTGCCGAGCAGCACTCCCGCCGACAGGCTCACCAAGTCGCGCACCAGGCGTGACAGCACACTCAAGGTCAGGCTTGCGGCAATGACGACCGACAGCAGGCCGCCGGCGAAGGTGGCGATAACGATGTAGAGCAGGATCATGAACGGCCCGTGTATGCCAGACGCAGCCGCCTCGTGCGAGACGGCGAAAAACGAACCGCGCATTCTAGGAAGGTTCTGCATGCGCGCTCCGCGCCGATGTTGCATAGGTAATGCATGGCCTCAGAGGGACCTCAGAGGCTGAGAGTTTTTCGATCATGCCCGCTCATCAACGCCAAAAGCCCCCTGCTCGTCGTTGCAAATGCTCGCCATAGCCAAGCCATGGCTTCGCTTTGCGCCTAGATCAGGCGCCTTTTGACGTGCTGCTCAGACACGTTCGAAATACTCTCAGCCTCTCACCGCCTTTGCCCCGACAATGCCGCCCATGAATTCAGTCTCCCTCGTGACGAGCGTCTCCGAAAACACCGCGCCGCGATGGCCCGGGCAACTCGCCGCCGTCGACATGGGCTCCAACAGCTTTCGCCTCGAGATCGGTCAGATCCACCAGGGCCGATACCGCCGCATTGACTATCTGAAAGAAACCGTTCGCCTCGGCGCCGGGCTCAATGACGAGGGACTCCTGACCCGCGAAGCCACCGCGCGTGGTCTCGCCTGCCTGGCCCGCTTCTCTCAGCGGCTACAGAGTTACGCACCCTGGCAGATTCGCGCAGTGGCCACGCAAACCCTGCGCGAAGCACGCAATCGCGACGCCTTTCTGGCTCAGGCTCAGCCGGTACTCGGTGCACCGATCGAAGTGATCTCCGGCCGCGAAGAAGCCCGCCTCATCTTTGCCGGTGTGGCGCGATTGCAGCCCTCGGACAAGCCACGGCTCGTCGTCGACATTGGCGGGCGATCCACCGAGATGATCATCGGCCGTGGACGCAAACCCATCCAGGCCGAATCGTTCCAGGTCGGCAGCGTCAGCCTGTCGATGAAGTACTTCGGCGATGGACGCTTCACGGAGATCGCGTTCCGCGCAGCGCAGATAGCCGCAGGCGCCGAACTCGAAGAGGCGCTGGAGACCTTCGCGCCGTCCAACTGGTCCGAGGCCCTGGGTTCATCGGGCACCGTGGGCGCGGTCTCGCAATTGCTCGCCGCGAGCAAGATCACCGACGGCCGCATCACGCCGGCCGGCCTGCGCTGGCTGATGGAGCAGTGCCTGCGCGCCGGCAAGGTCGAAAAGCTGTCGCTGCCCGGCCTGAAAGAAGACCGTCGCGCGGTCATTGCGGGCGGCCTTGCCATTCTCTATACCCTCGCTGCGCATTTCGGCATCGACGAACTCATGCCGGCACGCGGCGCCTTGCGCCAGGGCGTGATCTTTGATCTCGAAGAGCGGCTCGAAGCCGCTGCCCAGCGCGTCGATGGCCACGACATTCGCGATGCGTCGGTGCGCGAGCTGCAACGGCGCTTCATGGTCGACACGCAGCACGCGATGCGTGTGCAGTCGGTGGCAGAGATGCTGTACGACAGTGTGCAGCCGCGCGCATCGCACGACGCGCGGCGAGAGCTGCAATGGGCTTGTTCGCTGCACGAGGTGGGCATGATGGTGTCGCACCACGATCACCACCGCCACAGCGCCTACATGCTCGCACACGTTGATGCGCCGGGGTTTTCGCAATCGCAGCAACGTCGGCTGGCCGACCTGGTTCTTGCGCAGCGCGGTGGGCTGCGCAAAGTCGAGGCAAGTCTGGCGCAACCAGGAATCGCTTGGCAGGTGCTGTGCCTGCGCCTCGCAATCATCGAGTGCCATGCGCGCGGCGATGTGGATCCGAAGGCCATGCGACTGGCGATGGCCGGTGGTGTCGTGAACGTGCGCGTGCCGGAGGTCTGGGCCTCGACGCATCCGCGGACGATGCATTTGTTGGGAGAAGAAGTCGCAGCCTGGGAGCGAGGCGGGCCTTTGACGTTGACGCTCAAGCGATAGGCGAGCGGCGAGCGGCGAGCGGCGAGCGGCGAAGCCAGACTACAAACAATCCGGAGATTGCACTGCCTGAAGCACCACCTGCGCAAAGCCTTCTTTGTCGCGGTGTCGCAGCCACCACACCGCTCCCTTCTTGATGGCCCAGGGCAACGCCTGATCCGCGAGCAGACAGGCGGCGACGACGCCCAGCGTCGGCTGATGTCCGACCACCAGCACCGGCTCCGGCGCATCGGGCCATCGAACGGCTTTTAGCAAGGCGTCGACCGTCGCGTCGGGCGCGAGCGCCTCTACCGTCTTGAAGGTCCTGCCCAGGGCCTTCGCAGTTTGCTGCGCTCGCACAGCAGGGCTCACGAGTATGCGTGTCGAATGTGCGATGCGCTGATTGAGCCAATCGGCCATGCGCTGGGCCTGCCGCTCGCCTTTGGGGGTCAGCCCCCGCTCGAGGTCGCTCTGCCCTTCACGCTCCAGATGTGCTTCGGCGTGGCGCCATAAGATCAGATCCATCAGGCTTCGCCTCCCGAATTCGGCGCATACAACTGCATCAGCGCCTGTTGAGCACTCGGCCCATTGGTGCCAACTCGCTCGTAGCTGCCATCGGGCCTCAGCGACCATGCATCGCAGCCGTCGTGCAAGTAAGGCACGAGGCATTCGTCAATGACGCGCTGCCTGAGCGCCACATTGCGAATCGGCCACGCCACTTCGATGCGCCGGAACATGTTGCGGCTCATCCAGTCTGCACTCGACAAATAGAGCGCCTCGTCCGCATCGGACTGCCCCCATCTGAAATAGAGGATGCGCGAATGTTCGAGAAAGCGCCCCACGATCGATCGAACACGGATGCGGCTGGTCACGCCTTCGATACCCGGCGGCAGCATGCACGCACCGCGCACGATGAGGTCGATCTCGGCGCCGGCCTGCGACGCTCGAATGAGCGCCTCGATCAGCGGCACGTCGGTGAGCGCGTTGATCTTCGCGACGATGCGGGCTGGCTCGCCGCGCCGCGCCGCCTCGGTCACCATCTCGACGTGCTGAAGGCTGCGTCGATGCAGAGTGAAGGGGGCATGCAGCAAATGCTTCAGGGGCTTCATCTTGCCCAGGCTCGCCAGCTGCTGAAACACGGCGTCCGCGTCGGACGTGAGCTCAGGTTCGGCCGTGAAGTAACCCACGTCGGTGTAAAGCCGTGCAGTCCTGGGGTTGTAGTTGCCGGTGGACAGGTGAGCGTAGCGGCGCAAACGCGACTCCTCCCGTCGCGTGACGAGCAGCAGCTTCGCGTGCGTCTTCAAGCCCACGATGCCGTACACCACTTGCGCGCCCACGGCTTCCAGCCGCTCGGCCCAGTTGATGTTGGCCTCTTCGTCGAAGCGCGCCTTCAGCTCCACCACCACCATCACTTCCTTGCCGCGACGGGCGGCTTCGATCAGCAAGTCCATCAAGGGCGATTCACTGCCCGTGCGGTAGATGGTCTGCTTGATGGCGAGCACATCGGGGTCGTTGACCGCTTCGCGCAGAAACTGCACCACTGGCTCAAAGGATTCGAAGGGATGGTGCAAGAGGACGTCGTCCTGCCGCAAGCGCGCGAAGATCGATTCCTGTCGCGGCAGCCGGCCCTGCGGCCACGCGCCCTCGAAAGCCGGGAAGCGAAGCGCAGGTGCAACGGCCTGGTCAATCAACTGATTGAGTCGCACCAGGTTCACCGGTCCGTTCACGCGGTACAAGGCCTCCTGCGGCAGGTCGAACTGCTCCAGCAAGAATTCGGCAAGTTCCGGCGGACATGTGTGGACCACCTCGAGCCGAATCGCCAAGCCGAAATGTCGCGTGGTCAGGCCAGATCGCAGCGCCTGTCGCAGGTTGATCACATCGTCTTCGTCGACTTCGAGATCTGAGTCGCGCGTGACCCGGAACTGCGAGAACGCCGCGACCTCGCGCCCCGGGAACAACTCGCCCAGGTGCGCACGAATCACGCTCGTGAGCAACACAAAGGCCTGCTTGCCATGCGGCGCCAGAGCATCGGGCAGCTTGATCACCCGCGCAAGCACACGTGGCACCTTGACAATTGCGATGGTGTTCTCACGGCCAAAGGCGTCACGCCCTGTCAGGCGCACGATGAAGTTGAGAGACTTGTTGGCGACCTGCGGAAAGGGATGCGAAAGGTCAAGCCCCACCGGCACGAGCAGCGGCTTCACTTGCCGGCTGAAGAACTGCTCGACCCATTTGCGCTGTTCGGCATTGCGGTCGGCATGGTTGAGGATGATGATGCCCTCGCGATGCAGCAGCGGCATCACATCGTCGTTGAAAGCGGCGTACTGATCGTCGATGAGCGCATGGGCTTCGGCGGCCACCGATTCAAGGTCCCGATTGGATACGCCGGCGCCGGGCTGCCGGGCCGCTTCGATGTAGTCGGCGAATCGCACCTCGAAGAACTCGTCCATGTTAGACGACACGATGCAGATGTAGCGCAACCGCTCCAGCAAGGGAACGTCAATGCGGCGCGCCTGTGCCAGGACACGGCGGTTGAACTCGAGGATGGCGCGTTCGCGGCTCAGCAGCGACGGCAAGGCGTGCACCGCGGCGGTATCGGGACTCATGCATTGAGTTTATGAAGATTTCGGGACGATTTCGTGACAAGAGAAGCCGATCAACCACAGAACCAATCGACCCAACGCGCCGCCGCGAGAACACGCGGCCCGCTGAGAGGCTGAGAGGCTGAGAGTATTTCGATCATGGCCGCTCATCACGCCAAAAGACCCCTGCTCGTCGTTGCAAATGCTCGCCATAGCCCGGGCTATGGCTGCGCTTTGCGCCTAGTACTGCGTTTCACCAAAACGTTGACAAATTAAATCGATGGATTCGTTCGTCAGGCTAGGCGCAAACCGCAGCGATACCGGTGGTATCGCGAGGATTTGCAACGACGCATGGCGAGCGAAGACACGATTTAATGTCAACGTTTTGGTGAAACGCAGTACTAGATCAGGTGCCTTTTGACGCGCCGCTCGGACACGCTCGAAAAACTCTCAGCCTCTGCGGCCCGATCAACCGCGCGGGTGATGCCGCGCGTGAAGTGACCGCAAGCGCTCTCTGGCCACATGCGTGTAGATCGTCGTCGTCGAAATATCTGCATGCCCGAGCAGCATCTGCACGGCGCGCAAGTCAGCACCGTGGTTCAGCAGATGTGTCGCGAAGGCGTGCCGCAAGGTGTGCGGCGACAAGGACACCAGTACGCCGCCTCGTACGGCGTGCTGCTTGATCAGCTTCCAGAACATCTGCCTCGTCATCGGCCCGCCGCGCGAGGTGACAAAGAGCGCGTCGCTGGTTTGCCCCTTGAGGATTTCTCCGCGCGCTTCGGCCAAATAACGGGTGACCCATGCATGCGCTTCCTCGCCGAAGGGCACGAGCCGCTCCTTGGCCCCCTTGCCCGTGGCGTGCAAGGCGCCATCGGGCAGGCTCACATGCACGGTCTTCAAACCGACCAGTTCGCTCACGCGCAAGCCGCTCGCGTACATCAGTTCCAGCATGGTGCGGTCGCGCAGTCCGAGCGGCGTGTCGACGTCCGGAGCGGCCAGCAGCGACTCCACCTGCGCCTCGCTCAATGTTTTGGGCACCCGCAGCGGCTGCCTCGCTGACAACAGGCGCAAGGTCGGGTCACTGGTGGTGAGTGCTTCGCGCACGGCCCAGCGAAAGTAGCGCTTGAATACCGTCAGGCGCCGGTTGGTGCTGGTCGCTTTGCTGCCCGCATGGCGCTCGACGCTGTATTCGCGCAGATCGCTTTCCCTGCTGTCCTTGAGCGATCGGTCATGCGTCTTCGCGAGCCACTCCGAGTACAGCGTCAGATCACGCCGGTACGCGGCGAGCGTGTTCGCCGCCAGCCCGTCTTCGATCCACAACGCATCGATGAATCGGTCTATTGCTTCGGCGCTGGATTGAATGGCGGTCATCCGTGGAGAGTTCAAGTCACGAAAAAAAGGGAGCCCCAAGGCTCCCCATTGTCTCTCTGCGAGTTTCGGCTCAATCGAGCTTGAGCTTCTGGTTAATGACCACTTGCCTGTACACGTCGTACTCGGCCTTGATCTGCGCTGCGAACTGGTCAGGCGTGTTGCTGATGATGATCGAACCTGTGTCCTCGATGCGCTTCTTGACCGCCGGGTCCTCCAGCGTTTTCTTCGCCGAGCTGTAGATCTTGTCAACGACATCTTTAGGCATGCCCTTGGGTCCGTGGATGCCGTAGAAGGCCATGCGATTCACGGGCTCAAGTCCCACCTCCTTGAAAGTCGGCACATTCGGCAGTTGTGCGAGGCGGTTGGGCGCCGACACCACGATGGCGATCAGGCGACCGTCTTTGATGAAGGGCAGCGCCGACGGCAGGTTGTCGAAGATGATCGGGACCTGGCCCGCCACCGTGTCATTGAGCGCAGGCCCCGCACCCCGGTACGGAATGTGCGTCACGAAGGTTCCCGACAGGCTCTTGAACAACTCCATCTGCAAGTGGCCAATGCCGCCCGTGCCGGAGCTGCCATAGCTGTACTTTCCCGGGTTCGCCTTCAAGACGGCGATGAAGCTCTTGTAGTCCTTGGCCGGGAATGACGGGTGCACTGCAATCACGTTGGGCGTGGCCGCCAAGTTGATGATGGGTGTGAAGTCGGTGAGCGGGTTGTATGTGATCTTCGGGTTGATGGCCGGGTTGGCGGCCGTGGTCGATACGGTGGCCATGCCAATGGTGTAGCCGTCGGGTGCTGAGCGCGCAATTTCCGAGGCGCCCACCAAGCCGCCGCCGCCCGCCTTGTTCTCGACAATCACCGTTTGCCCGAGAACGGGGCCCATGCGTTCAGACACCGTGCGCGCGACGATGTCCGTTGTGCCGCCCGGGGCGAAGGGGACGATCAGCCGCACAGGCTTGGACGGATAAGCCTGGGCCCAGGTAACGCCGGCCGCGGCGCATGCTGCGCCGATTCCAAGGAGGGCCTTGGCGACCGTCACGATGGTTCTGCGATGCATTGATTCTCCTTGGAGCAAGTCAGGATGATGGTGCCGACGAGGGTCCCTTGATGCGATTGTGGAAACTACGAACTACCCCCCGAGCTTTCCCCAGGTACCGGCATGCGCTGAGAGGCTGAGCCTTGCCTCTGAGCCAAAGCCCAGTCGATGTGCTCGCGCACCAGCGATGTGGCGGTTTCGCGGGTCGCACGCAAGGCCGCCTCGATTTGCGCGCTGCCGCTTGCACGCAAGGCATTGCCGAGCGCGACTGCCAGATTGCGCTGCCAGCGCTCATGCCCGATGCGTCGGATGGCGCTGCCCTCGGTGAAGTGCAGAAAGTCCGCCTCCGTCCAGGCCCACAGTTGCAGGAGCTGCGCATCGACGAGACCCGTGCGCTCGTCGAAGTCGGGCAATGCGCTTCGCCGCGCGTACTTGTTCCAGGGGCACACGAGCTGGCAGTCGTCGCAGCCGTAGATGCGGTTTCCCATGGCCGCACGCAGTTCGACCGGAATGGGGCCACCGTCTTCGATGGTCAAGTACGAAATGCATCGCCGCGCATCGAGCCGGTAAGGCGCAACGATGGCCTGCGTGGGGCAGACGTCGATACAGGCGCTGCAGGTACCGCAATGTGCTTGCACGGGCGCCGTGGTCGGCAAAGGCAAGTCCACGTAGATCTCGCCCAGGAAAAACATTGAGCCGCCCTCGCGGTGCAGAGCCAGCGTGTGCTTGCCCCGCCAACCGATGCCGCTTCGTGCAGCGAGCTCGACTTCGAGCACCGGAGCGGAGTCAGTGAAAACTCGATGCCCGAACGGCCCCACCTCTTCGGCCAGTCGGTCTGCGAGTTTCTGCAGGCGAGAACGCAACACCTTGTGATAGTCGCGCCCCCTGGCGTAGACGGAGACAGTGGCTCGGAGTGGATCGGCCAGCCGATCCCACTCAACGGCCTGCCAGCCCCCCTCTCGGTGGCGCGGCAGATAGTCCATGCGCGCGGTGATCACGCGGACCGTGCCGGGCACCAGCTCCGCCGGCCGGGCGCGTTTGAGTCCGTGCACGGCCATGTAGTCCATGGCGCCATGAAAGCCGTTGTCCAACCATTGCAACAAGCCTGGCTCGGCGCTTGCCAAGTCCACATCGGCGACACCGATCTGTGAAAATCCCAGCGCCGCTGCCCACTCCCGCAGTTGCGGCAACACCGTCACACCATCCAAGTTGTCCAAGCCTTGAGCACCAGTCATTCGCCGATTCTAGAAACCACGAGCCTGGTCTGGTCCGACGAGGCTGATTGCGCCGCCACCGCGGCCAAGCTCGCGGCACATCCGGGCCTGCGCCGTGCGTTCGTCGAACTGCACGGCACGCTTGGCGCGGGCAAAACGACTTTCGTGCGGCACCTGATGCATGCGCTGGGCGTCGAGGGACGCATCAAGAGCCCCACCTACGCTGTGATGGAGCCTTATGAGTTGCCCGAGTTCAATGCCTGGCACTTCGATTTCTACCGCTTCAACGATCCGCAAGAGTGGGAGGACGCCGGCTTTCGCGATGTGTTCGCGGCTGAGGGACTCAAGCTGGCAGAGTGGCCGGACAGGGCGCATGGTCTCTTGCCCACACCCGATTTGCGCGTTGCAATCGCCATTGGCGACGACGAACGCAGGCACGTGAGCTTCGCGGCGCTCACCGAGCTCGGTCGGGACTTGCTGCAATGAACGACGCTGTGAACTGGAACGCCCCTCATCCCCATGGCTGCTGATCCGCAAATGTCACGCCGCACCGCCTTGCGCTCCATGGGCGTGCTAGCCCTGCTGCTGGGCAGCCGCGCGCTGGCCTTCGGCGCGAGCATCGTTGCGGTGCGGGTTTGGCCCGCTTCCGACTACACACGCGTGACCATCGAGTCGGATACGGCCTTGTCGGCCAAACACTTCATGGCAGAGAACCCGTCGCGCCTCGTCATCGATGTCGATGGCCTCGAATTGAGCCCCGCACTGAGGGAAATCATCGGCAAGGTCCGCTCCGACGATCCGTACATCGGCGGCGTGCGAGTCGGTCAGAACCAGCCACGCGTGGTTCGCCTGGTCATCGACCTGAAACAGTCCACGGCGCCGCAGGTGTTCACGCTGTCACCCGTGGCGGCCTACCAGCATCGACTGGTGTTCGATCTGTATCCGACGCACGAGCCCGACCCGCTGCTCTCGCTGATCCGCGACAAGGAAGGCGCCGACCAGCAAGCAGCCAAGGCGGTGCGAGATGCGCTGGGCGAGTTCATCGGCAAGATCGACAGGCCTTTGATCGTGAACAGCGATTCGACCTCGGACCCTGTCGCCTCGACGCCGTCGGCACCCGCACCTCCCCCCGTGGTTGCAGCTGCGTCCGCGCCCATCGGGCCGGTGGTCGCACCACAGCACAACACCAAGGTCGACCGGCTCATCATCGTCGCGTTAGACCCCGGCCACGGAGGCGAAGACCCCGGCGCTGCCGGCCCGAGCGGGCTGCGCGAGAAAGACGTGGTGCTTCAAGTCGCACTACAGCTTCGCGACCGCATCAACGCCGTGCCGGGCATGCGTGCGATGCTCACCCGCGATGCCGATTTCTTCGTGCCGCTGCACGAGCGAGTGCGCAAGGCGCGACGCGTGCAAGCCGACCTCTTCGTTTCCATCCACGCCGATGCCTTCTTCACGCCCGAGGCACGTGGCGCCTCGGTATTCGCCCTGAGCCATAGCGGAGCCAGCAGCACGGCTGCGCGCTGGATGGCCGACAAGGAAAACGCGGCCGACCTGGTGGGTGGCGTCAACATCAAGGCAAAAGATGCCAGCGTGGCCCGCGCGCTTCTCGACATGAGCACCACCGCGCAGATCAAGGACAGCATGAAGATCGGCCATGAAGTGCTGGGGCAGATCGGCAAGGTGGGCCGCCTTCACAAAGGTCAGGTCGAGCAGGCCGGCTTCGCGGTGCTGAAGGCGCCGGATATCCCGTCCATCCTGGTCGAGACGGCGTTCATCTCGAACCCGCAAGAAGAGTCGAAGCTGCGCGATGCAACTTATCAATCGCAATTGGTCGACGCGCTGACCACGGGCATCAAACACTACTTCGCGAAGAACCCGCCGCTTGCCCGGCAACGAAACCTTTGATGGGATAAGGATGACCATCGTCGCCGTCGACACCGAGCGGCTCCCGCTGCGTGAACTGAACGAAGGCGATGCGGCCTTAGAGGCACGCCTTTCAAGGTCTTGTATTGGCTCCTCTCCCCGCTGGGGCTGACCTTTACGTACGCTGGACACGCGGAAGATGGCCGTTGGAGCAAATTTTTCCCCTACGAGGTTTGAAGAAGGCGGGGTTGACGCATGACAAGTTC
>JAJKJU010000339.1 GCA_021153565.1 Rhizobacter sp. | reverse complement strand
TCTAGGCGCAAAGCGCAGCCATAGCCCGGGCTATGGCGAGCATTTGCAACGACGAGCAGGGGTCTTTTGGCGTGATGAGCGGGCATGATCGAAATACTCTCTGCCTCTCAGACGCCCAAGACGGCCGCCTCACGCAGGAAGCGCTCGCGCTGTGCGTCGGTAGGCAGGCTTTGTACGATCTGGTTGAAGAAGTCGTGCCGGCTCGCACCGTTTGCGGCAGCCCGCTTGGTCACCACGCGAGCGATCGGCCCGATGTAGGTCGTCAGGATGCGCGTCGTGCGCTCGAGTTCCTCGGGCGTGACTGGTGGTCCCGGCGTCGGCGTGCGCGGCAGCGGCGTGTCGGTGCCCGCCGGCACGCATGCATGCAATGCGGCAAGTCCCTTGCCGGTCACGGCGCGCACAAATGACTCCCGGTCATTCCAGCGCTCGATGATTTCGGCCAGCGCCGCCGTCAGGGTATCGAGGTCCTTGTGCTTTTGGGCCGCGCGCCGCACCAGCACCCGCGCGACCGGCCCGAGGAAGCGGGCCAACTCGAGCTCGATGCCCGCCAGCACCGTCGAACTCCAGCCGGTGGGCGGCGGGGTGCTTGTGCCCTGGACCGACAGCGGCTTCGGCGTCGAAGGCGTTCCCCCATTGATGCCGATCGACATCGACCGTCGGATGGGCGATCGGATGGTCGCATCGGACAGGGTGCTGTCCAGCGGTTCTGCGTAGTCGGCGAGGATGGCCCTGCGGAACTCGCCGGCGCTCTGGAAGCGGTGGTCCGGGTCCTTCACGAGTGCGCGCGCGACGATTGCGTCGTACTTCGGCCAATGGCGCTGCGGATCGATGGTCGATGGTGGCGCGGGGTCGTGATAGCACACGTCGTGCATCACTGCTTCGGAGTGCCCGCGAAATGGCGCCTTGCCGGACAGCAGGTAGTAGAAGAGCACGCCCGACGCAAAGATGTCGACGCGGTGGTCAATCTGCCCGCCCAGGTACATCTCGGGTGCGATGAAGCCGGGCGTGCCCATGATGAGGTTGGTCGTCGTGCGGTCGGCAGTTTCGATGCGTGCGATGCCGAAGTCTGTGAGCTTCACGCGGCCGTTGCTCATCACGAGGATGTTGGCCGGCTTGATGTCGCGGTGCCAGATGGCGTGCGAATGCGCGAATTCCAGTGCGTCGAGCACCTGCACCATGATGCTCACCGAGTCATGCTCGTTGAACGCGGCGCCTTGCGTTAGAAATTCGCGCAGGCTGTTGCCTTCGACGAACTCCATGGCGATGAAAGCGTGCTGCGTGTCCTCGCCGTACTCGTAGACGGAGACGATGCCCGGATGGTTCAATGTTCCGGCCGCCTGCGCCTCGCGGCGAAAACGCCCCGACAGCGTCTCGGTCATGTCCTCGTCGTCGATCAGCTCCTTGCGAATGGTCTTGATCGCAACGTGCCGCTTGATGACAGGGTCGTAGCCGCGATAGACGACCCCCATCGCTCCTTTGCCGATGAGTTCCGAAATCGGGTACTTGCCTACCTTTGTCGGAATCGTCATGAGTGCCCCTGATTCACTGCACGCTGCACTAGCTCTCCAACATTTTCATCGCTTGCACCATGCTAGTACGCATGCGGGCGATCGAACGGGACAGCGCGCCGATCTCATCGCGTGACTCGCGCTCGAATTCGGGAATCTCGAGTTCGCCCAGGCTCACCCTGTCGGCGAATGTCGACAGCTTGCCGATCGGGCGAATCACCAGCGCCCACAGCATGGTGTTGAGGACGATGCCGATCGCGACGAACACTGCCGAGACCGATCCCATGAACACCGTGAAGACTTGCTTGGCACGTTCAAGCGGAACCTCCGTGGGCACGGAGATGATTTGCGCGCCCACCACGTCGTTGAGCGTCCAGCCGAAGCCGTTGTCCGGGCCGTAGCGTTCGAGCATGGTCTTGGGGGCCACGTCGACGGTGCTGTGGCACTGCAGGCATTTCTGCGCGGTGACGCGCAGCGGACGCGCGATGTAGAACGAACGCCCATTGGGCGTGTCCCGGTCTCCGATCAACTCAGTCGTGTCCTTGCTGTTGCGAAAGCGCGTGATCAGGTCGGCTTCCCAGTCCACCGCCCGATTGCGCGGATTCGTCGGGTTCAGCACCGCTTCCTTGTAGCCGTACGCGCTGTGGGTCTTTCGCAGGTCATTGAACACCTCGGTGGCCGAATAGGCCGGTACCGACTGCGGAAGAAAGGTGTATTTCAGTTGGGTTTCAAGCAAGGGATTCACCTGGGTCGAGGTGTACCCGCGTGCCGCGATGGCTGTGTCCATCAAAAGCCGTGCGTTCTGGGCGATTTCTTCCCTCGCGTTGCGCTCCAGCAGCTTCCATGACACATAACCTGTGGCGGCGAGGCCCAAGGCGAAGATCAGCAAGAACACGAGGTTGAACTTCAACAGCAATTTCATCGCGATGACCTCAATTCAACGGGTGGCGGACGATGCGGCGCCGCTGGCCGATCGGCCGGATGTCCACGCGGCGCGCGGCGGATCCTTGGGCTTGTACTTCTCGGGAAACAGCACGGGATCCCACTCGGGGTGGGCCGACAGGTTGGTGATCAGCGCTGCCCGAAAGGTCGGCTCACGGGCCTTTGCGCGCCAGCGCTGCACGAGCGGCCGACGCACAGCCGGCTCGGCCTTGAGCCAGCCCTCAACATCGGCATACGCAAAGGCGGGCGCCTCCATGGCCTGCACCTGCCGATCACGGAATCGATCCAGCCGCGAAGGCAATGAGTCGCGAAAGTCGCGCGGCATCTCGCTCACAAATGTGGGTGTCGCCTTGTGCGTCACGGTCCCGCGCCAGCCCTGCTTGCGCGCGTAGAAATCACCGGCCTTCAGCGGCACCGCAACGGTGCTGCCGTTCGCCTGCCGCTCGGCGAGGCGCAACTCGCCGCGTTCGACGAAGAGGCTGACGTCAGCTGGTGATTGCCGCAGCACAACCACGGTGGCCGCATTGGCGGGCACGTCGATGAGCGGCGAGCGAAGCTCCAAGGCAGGGGCGGGGGTCGGGGCCTGCTTGGGGGTGGACAGCTTGACCCACCCCTCCATCAGGTACAGCCAACGTCCTGGTTTCTGCCGCTCAGCCCCGCCGATCAGCATGACGCGCGTGGACGGTCCGAACTGAATGATCGACTGGTCGGGATATTCGATCTGCGCGAAAGAGGAGGCAGCCATGTCCACGATGTCGCCGCGCACCAGCTGCAGGCCCTCGACGCCACGCACGCTGCCTGCGCCGCGATACACCAGTGCATTGCCTTCGAGGATCGTGAACGTGCTTGTCGAGTCAACTGCATGCGCGTTTGAAATCATTGCCAAGGCTGCAGCGAGCATGAGTACACGGATCATTTGCCAGCGCCTCCAAGAGTCGACCAGGTTCCTCAAGCAATATGGACCTCGCACTCAAGCGCTGTCAATCTTCCTCTTCCTGCATTCGTGGGGGGGGCGTATGAACCTGGGGGGCATGTGCCGGATGCGGCGGCAGTAATATCGACGATCGAAGGCGTCCAACCCTGTCTGTGTTGCCGGAGGGCCGGAAGCGGTTCAAGTTCAAATGATCGCAATCCGTGTCGTTTCCCGAGCAGGAGATCCGCTGGGCGCAAACTTGACGGCCCGCTTCGACGAAGCGGGCGGCAGTATCGGGCGTGGTGCCGATTGCACACTGGTGCTGCCCGACCCCGAACGCCGCATTTCGCGCAGGCACCTGCAGATCACCTGGCGGGACGGTCGCCACTTGGTCCGCCTGATCAGCACCAACCTGCTGTGCCAATTGAACGGCGTGCCCCTCGCCCCCGGCATTGAATACCCACTCGACGATGGGGCCGACTTGCAGGTCGGTCCGTTCGTTCTCCATGCCCGCGACGAGGCGATGTGGTCTGCGCCGTCGGGGGGCGCTGATCCGATGAGCCTGCTGTCCCCAGCGCAAACGGCCAGGCCCAGCGTTTTCCACGACTTGCTGCATCCGGCTGCCGTGCCCAGCACACCGGCTGTCATCGCGCATGACCTGGATCTCGTCGTCGGCGACACCTCGGGCTACGGTGCCACCCCTGCGCGCCCGAATACGCCAGTGCAAGCCGAAGAATTGATCGCCGCCTTGTATGCCGGCCTGGGTGTGCCGCCTGTGCCGCCCGCGTTGCGGTCGAAGGAACAACTGGAGTTGATCGGTGCACTGCTTCGCAGCACCGTGGGCGGCACACTGGGGCTGCTGGCCTCCCGAACCATTGCGAAGCGCGCACTGGGCGCGGGCCAGACGCTGCCACAGATGCGGCAGAACAATCCGCTGAAGTTTTCGCCCGATGTGGACACGGCGCTTGCCCGCATGCTGGGGCCGCCTCAGCGCGGCTTTCTTGCGCCGCTTGCAGCCGTTGCTGCCGCCTTCGACGACTTGCGTGCCCACGAACTTGCTGTGCTTGCCGGCATGCGCGCCGCGCTGGAAGCCGTTCTCGCCCGTTTTGATCCGGAGGAACTGGAATCCCGACTCGCCAGCAAGGGGGTATGGGACAACCTGATGCCCGTCAACCGCAAGGCCAGGCTTTGGGAGCGCTACGGCGAACAGCATGCCGAACTCCTGCGCGAGGTGGAGGACGATTTCGACTCACTGTTCGGCAGGGTCTTTGTTCAGGCTTACGAGGCTCAGTTGGCGTTGCTTGGTCCCCCCGAGGCGCGGCCACAAAAAACCGCGGTTTGAAGTTCGCAGGATTGCGGACCGAACTTGAAGATCGTTCGGAATGTGGGATGCCCGCGTCAAGGCGCGCGCCTGAAGTTACACATCTCTTGAGGCTTGACGCGAGCCGACACACCGGCTCAAGCTCACGCCTGTCTCAATCACAGTCGAGGATGCCATGCACATCTTGCTGCCTGTTGATGGTTCACCTCAGTCCCTTGAGGCCGTTCACCACGCGATTCGCCTCGTGCGTGAGGGGCTCAAGGCGGAAGTCCTTCTCGCGAACGTGCAGGAGCCGAGCTCGCTGTACGAGTTGGTGGTGGTGCACGACGCGCAGGCCTTGCGGCGTGTCGCGCTTGAAGCTGGTGAACATGCGGTCGCGAAGGCCGTTGCCTTGTTGACCGAGGCGGGCATCGAGTACGAAATCGAGATCGCTTCGGGCGACCCGGCGCACATGCTCGCCGAAATCGCGGAATGCAACGAATGCGATGCGGTGATCATGGGCGCGCACGGCGAAGGCGCGAACAAAGCGTCGCTCGGCGCGGTGGCGCAAGCCCTGCTGCGCAACTCGCCGATTCCAGTGATGATCGTGCGTCCGCCTGAGGTGGCTGAGGTGGCTGAGGTCGACGTCGCCGAGGAAAGAGCCGATTCGACGTAGCCATCGTGTGATGGGGTGCAGACGATATGGCGCATCGTCGACGGAATCGGGTCGCCTGGGCTTGCCGCTACGAGCTGCTGCACAGGCCGCTTGGGTCCTCCTGGGCGAGGTAGCAATGCAGGGCGCGGATGGCGGATGAAGCGTGCTTGCCCCAGTGGATCTGAAACTTGAACCCCCATTCCCACAGCGCGTCGTCGATGTCGCCACCTTCATGCAAATGCAAACCGACGGCCAGGTCACGATAAATGTCGGTGAGGTCGTCGGCGAGGTCGCCGACCACGGGTTCTTCCGGTGGCACCAGCGGGCTGAAGATCTCGCTGTAGTGCTGCAGTGGAATTGCCGAAGCACGGTGTCGAACGGCAGCCAGCCGATCGGACAAATCGAGGTCGTCGTCACGGTCATTCGACACGTGCTCGCTCCACGGCTGCGGTAGCGCCAATGCGGCGGTATAGACGGCGACCACACGACGCAGGACGACGGGCGCCATCAGCGGGCCGGCATCGTTCCTTCCATCCGCCCATTCGACAAAAAGCCGAGCTTCCACACTGAAGAGGTCGGCGATCTGCTGGCGGTTGGTTCGGAGTTGCATCGAGCCAAGACTACACGACAAGGTGGCCAGATTGAAGCGTCATCCGGCAACCCGATGTAGTGCTCAGAGGCTGAGAGTTTTTCGAGCGTGCCCCATGGAACTCGGCGAACGTCCGGGTGACATACCGCGCATCGCTTACCGAGAGGTTCTCAGCCTCTCATGCCTACAACACCGTCCGCATGCTGGCCTGCGCTTGAAGCAGGGCAGGCAGGCAGTCGTTGACGAGTTGGTCCATGCTGACGCGTGCCGCATGAACGCTGATGTTCATCGCTGCGAGCACCTCACCGCGGTAGCTCTTGAGCGGCACGCTGATCGTGCGCAGGCCGGGTTCGAGTTCCTGGTCCACCGTCGCATAGCCTTGCGAGCGTGCTCGTGCGATTTCTTGGCGCAAGCGCTCCGGGCTTGTGACGGTGCTGGTGGTGAGCGGTGCGAGGGTTTGCTTGGCGATCCAGGCGTCGACCTCGTTTTGCGGGAGTGCCGACAGCAGTACGCGGCCGTTGGCGGTGCAGTAGGCTGGCACGCGGTTGCCTGGTTGAAGGGTCGACGACACGACGCGTCCGGCGCTGGTGGCCGCGATGCAGATCACGTCGGCGCCCTCGAGCACGCCGGCCGAGGACGCTTCCTTCAGGCCGAAAGCGAGTTTGTGCAGTTCGGGCTGCACGATGCGAGGCAGGCGCGCCGAGTGCATGTAGCTCTGGCCCAGGCGCAAGACCTTGGGTGTCAGGGAGTACATCTTGCGCTCGCTGGTCACGTAGCCCAGGTACTCGAGCGTGATGAGGTAGCGGCGCGCCGCGGCCCGCGTGAGGCCGCACAGCGATGCGACCTCGGTCATGGTCAGGCGCGGACGGTCCTGATCGAAACATGAGATGACCGCCAGCCCCTTTTCGAGTCCGGCGATCAAGTCGCGCTTTTGCGGGCCAGGCTTGGCCAAGGGAGCGGCCAAGCCGGAAAGGTTGGTAGCGCCAGTCGCGTCTATGGCGACATCGGACTCGACGTTTCGGTCGAATGCATTCATCTAGGACTCCCGACTAGTGGGGGCGTTATTCGCCCGCTCGCTGTGCAAATGGACCATGTCAATTCGTTCAGCGGACGAATCTACCTAGAAACGGCGACCAAGATGTTCGCTAACCAAATCAAGGTGCGATTATCGTTCGTCGCGCGCGATCATGCGTCGCGTGGCATCAGGCCTTCCCAAGGGGTCGCGTTGTGAAATCTGATGTGGTGTGTGTTCATTCAAGTGGCGAGGTCGACGGGCAAGGGCGCGGAGGCCTTGACCTCTTCCATGGAAAATCATCGAGCGCACATCGTCCACCCCCGGCACCTGCATCAGCCGGTCGGTGAGGAACTGCGACAGGCTCTTCAAGTCGCGCGCCACGACCTTCAACAGGTAGTCATCGTCGCCCGATACCGTGTGGCATTCGAGGATCGCAGTCGCGGCGGTGGGACGGGTGTTGAAGGCGCTGGAAGCGCGGGTCGTGTCCCGCGAAAGCGTCACCGTCTGAATTCGTGGCCTGGATGCAACCCGGGCCAAATCCTTAGGATTTGGCCCGAAACAATTTCCCGATTTGGGGGCGCTGGGCGGGCGCGCTGCGGCGTTGCTCCTCACTTGTGTGGCTCGCCACTCGGCGCTCGAAGCGCCTTGCATCGCATCCCGCCCAGCGCCCCCAAATCGGGAACTAATTCCGGGCCAAATTCTTAACGCCCCAGGGAGTTGCCGCACTGCGCGCAAAACCGAGCGCCCGGCTGCGTCGGCTGGCCACAGCGCGTGCAGTGCAACGCGGGCTGCGCGTCATTCGCGTCCATGTCGAGGATGGACGGCGGCTCTACCGTCGAAATTGCCGCCTCCGTGCGAAGTGTCCGTTCAATCTGCGCAGCCGTTGCACCGTCCGCTGATCCCGAAAGCGAACGTTCTCCCACATTCAACGCGGCCATGCGGGCCTGGTCCTCCGGCGCTCCGGGCGATACAAGCACGCTCTGGTTGCGACCGAAGTGCATCAAGTGCTGAGCAAGCGCCCTGGCTTCCCTTTCGGTGGAGAACATCGCAGTCACTTGCCGCGCCGCGTCCTTGCCGAACACCACCGATTCGATGCGGGCACGCCAGACGCGAAGCGTCATCGACTCGGTGCGCACCACGTCGTTTTCGGTGTTCATTCGGCTCGTGAACTGGTTGCCCGTGCCGATCCGTGAGGTCTGGTAGTTGCCGATCATTTCGACCCACACCAGCACCGACTCGAAATTGAAGCGGCCCCACAGCTGCGAGGAGCGGTCGAAGCAGAAGTACGCAACGAGTCCCAGGATGGCCGAGTTGCCCAGTAGAGAGAAGCGATTGTTTTGCCACGGCGCGAACGCGTCGAAGTTGCGCACGAAATACAAGGACAGGCTCGCAGCGACGATCACCAGCGCCAGCCCGTAGAGATCGAGCAGCAGCAGGGCACGATGCCGCGGTTCGGCCAGGGCGGCTGCGAAAGTCGGCGCCTTGGTGCCTGCCACCGGAAGCGGTTGCGTTTCCTCGAACAACTCACCTGCAAAGCTGCCGCTCGGAGTCGCGGACGAGGTAACCGGGTCGATGCGCGCATAGCGCCGATTCGGAATGCGCTCGGTCCACTCCGACTGCAGGTGCCTATCGAGTTCATCCATCAGCACTGCGGGCGGACCGTTCATGGACAACCGAGCCTGCTCGACGCTCGTGCGTGTCTGCGGCGAGGCGTCCACTTGTGCGAGCACGGCGACCATGGCGAGTGTGCAGGCGACGAGCGCGGTGCCCAGCATCACGAAGGTCTGCACGTTGAGCGAGAAGCCGCCGAGCGATGGCAAGCTGGACCCGGCCAGCCCGATCGCCACGGGCCCGACGATGGCGACCGCGATCAGCCCCACCAGCGAGGCCCGGCTCAGGCGCGCCCGCTGTTCGGACAACACCGGCTTCACAAGAAAGTACGCGCCGAACACGAAGTACACGATGCCGATCCACGGCCGGGTCGTTTGCGTGCCGAATACCAGCCACGAGAACAAGAAGCTCACGAAAGTCGCGACGATTGCGGCGACGTTGAACATCGACAGCTGCGCGAGCTGCTGGACCTTGACTGGCGCGGTGATGAGCGTGGGCATCCAGTGGTAGAGCAGGCCCTCGATGGCGCCCTTGGGTTCCGGATATGTGATGCCGCCCTGGCGCAGCAGCTCTTTCACGGCATCGGCGGGGACGGAGCTGCCATAGGCGCCGACGGGGATCTCAGGCGCAAGCGAGGCGGGCCGGCCGCGACCGAAGAAGAATCGCAGCCGCCTGGCGGCCATCGCGCCCGCGGCGAGCCCTGCGCCCAGCATGAGCAGCCCGGCCAGCAGCGGCGCCGCGGCGAATCGCACCGCCTGGTCTTGCATGGCGCTGCGGGCCCACCACAGGCACGTCACACCGGCCACCAGCAGGAGCGCGGCGCTGATCGACAGAACCCGGTTCTGCAGTTGGTAGGGATTGGGCAGTTCAAGACGCTTGGACTCGGAGCTGTAGTCGTAACTCATGGCCTGTTCGCTGCGGTGCTCGTGGAGCGCCGCAGTGTAGGGGAGGCCGCCACTTCGGCCTTGACCCGGCTTAGACCCGCTGCGAGGTTGCTCAGAGGCTGAGAGTATTTCGATCATGCCCGCTCGTCACGCTCGGACACGTTCGAAATACTCTCAGCCTCTCAGGTCGCGTGCACCCTGCGCGACTCCGGCTGCGAATTCAGGCGGCCTTCGACAGCTCTTCCATCGCGTACACGCGACCGAAGCGGTTGCCGAGGAAGTCGCGCAGCGGCACGTCTTCCTGGCGCACGAAGCCCGTCTGCGGCAGGCGGCCCTGGGCGAGCATGTCGAGCATTGCGCACAGGCTGCTCGCCGTCGTGATCTGTATGGCGCTGCGCGTCTTGCCGGCCAGAACGTGGCTGTAGATCTTGCGGGCATAGGTGTCTTGCACCAGCTTCCCGTCCTTCATGCCCGACACCGTCACGAAGACGATGACCACGTCTTGCATGGTCGCCGGAACGGACTGCTCGAGGATGTCCTTGAGCACACCGCGCCGATCCTTCAGGCGCAGATCGTGCAAGAGCGCTTTCATGATGGCGGCGTGACCGGGGTAGCGGATGGTGCGGTAATTCAGCGTGCGGACCTTGCCTTTCAGCGTCTCGCACAGAGTGCCCAGGCCGCCGGAGGTGTTGAAGGCTTCATACAGCACGCCATCAAGCGAGAACTCCTCGCGTTCTTCGAGGGCAGGCACTTCGCGGACCTGACCGTCGACGATGGCCTCGCACGGCTCGCAGTACTCGTTGATGACGCCTTCGGTGCTCCAGGTCAGGTTGTAGTTCAGCGCGTTGCTCGGGTAGGCAGGCAGGGCGCCGACGCGCATGCGGACTGAGTCGAGTGTGTCGAACTGGCGGGCCAAATCGGCGGCGACGATGGAAATGAAGCCGGGCGCCAGGCCGCATTGGGGAATGAAGGCAGTCGAGGCACCCTCGGCCAGCGCCAGCACGCGGCGCGTACTGGCAACGTCTTCGGTCAGGTCAAGGTAGTGGACGCCCAGGTCACGGGCGGCTTCGGCGACCTTGATGGTGAGGTGATAAGGAGCGGCACTCAGCACAGCGAAGCAGCCCTTCATCGCGGCACGAAGGGCCTTGGCGTCCGTGACGTCGAGGCACAAGGTGGACAGACGGGGCGACTTCTTGGCATCGTCTTCAATCTCCTGGAGCAGCGCTTCGGAGCGGTCGGCAACGGTCACGTGGTAGCCGAAGTCTTCCGGGGTTTGAGCCAGCAGGTCGGCCACCACAGAACCAATCTTGCCGCCGCCGATGACGAGGATGTTCTTCATGCCTGCCTCCAAGAGTGTGGAACCGGGTCAATTCTCATGCCGCCCTACGCAGAACGCAGCTGGACTACAGACGAAACCACGAACACAATTCGGCGAAACATTGGCGCTATTTCGTCGAAATGCCAAAACTCCTGCTCGATGTCACCGATCACGCGCTGATTGCCTTGCTGCGTGAGAACGCGCGAGCCTCCACCGCCGAACTCGCCCGCAAACTGAGCCTGTCGCGCACGACGGTGCAAAGCCGCATCGAGCGGCTGGAACGGCAGCGGGTCATCGCCGGCTACACGATCACCGTTCCCGACGAACTCGAGGCATCGCTGGTGCGCGCTCACGTCATGATCACGCTGGTGCCAAAGCAAAGCGCCGCCATCGAAGTGGCGCTGCGCAAGATTCCGGAAGTGCGGGTGCTGCATTCGGTCAGCGGGCCCTTCGACCTGATCGCCATCGCGGCGGCTACATCGATCGGCGAGCTGGATGCGCTGATCGACCGCATCGGTGCGCTCGACGGCGTGGAGCGCACCACCTCGGCCATCGTTCTCTCTACCCGAATAGAGCGCTGACCTGAGAGGCTGAGAGTATTTCGAACGTGTCCGAGCAGCACGTCAAAAGGCGCCTGATCTAGGCGCAAAGCGCAGCCATAGC
>JAJKJU010000338.1 GCA_021153565.1 Rhizobacter sp. | reverse complement strand
GCCCGCTCATCACGCCAAAAGACTCCTGCTCGTCGTTGCAAATGCTCGCCATAGCCCGGGCTATGGCTGTGCTTTGCGCCTAGATCAGGTGCCTTTTGACGTGCTGCTCGGACACGCTCGAAAAACTCTCAGCCTCTGAGCTACTTCCGAGCCGGCTTGGCTCCTGGGACGACAACGACGAAGTCGGTGCCTGAAGCGGCCTTGGCCTTGCGCGGTTTGACCCTGGGCCTGGGAGGCGCGGGGGCCGATGCGGCAGTAGCTGACGGGGCCGAGGCGTTCGAACCCAGGCTCATGGCTTGCGATGCCGATCCTGCCGCCTCCCGTTCCTCGCGCTCGCGCTCCAGCCTCGCGGCCAATTGCTTTTCCTTGGCCATGGCACGCTTGGCTTCTGCACGCTGCGCACTGCTTCGAGGATCGGATGAATCGATCAGCCTACCATCCGGACAGGGCTGATGCGTATAAGTTTGGCCGCAGCGGTAGACGGGCTGCTGAGCCTGCGCGCCGAAGGCGGCGGCGGAAAGGAGCATGAGGAGAGCAACCTGCTTCATTTTGATGTCTCCTCAGGATCGACACCGGGCTTCACTTCGGGTTTGGGCGGCTTCGGTCGTGGCGGTTTCGCATGGACCTTTATCATCGCGCGTTCCATGTCACCGGCGAGGATAAGGTCGAGCGCGGTGAGTGATTGATCGATGGACTTGTCGATCGCTTCGCGGTGCTCAGCCGAAGGCTTCTTGAGCACATAGTTCACCACTTCCGTCTTCACGCCAGGGTGCCCAATTCCGAGGCGAAGGCGCCAGTAGTCGGCCGTTCCGAGCTGTGCATGGATATCGCGCAAGCCGTTGTGGCCTGCATGGCCACCCCCCAACTTCATTTTCATTTGTCCGGGCATTAGATCGAGCTCATCATGTGCGACGAGGATCTCGTTCGGTGCGATCTTGAAGAAGCGCGCCAGGGCCGCCACCGATTTGCCAGACAGGTTCATGAAGGTCATCGGCTCGAGCAGCCAGATTGGCCCGTCAGGCCGATTCGCGCGCGCCACGAGACCGTAATAGCTGCGATCGGGAACCAGCGACGCGTCGAGTTTGCGAGCCACCTCGTCAATCCACCAGAAGCCGGCGTTGTGCCGCGTCTGTTCGTATTCAGGGCCGGGGTTGCCCAGGCCGACAAGCAATCGAATCATCGGGCGATTATCGATGGAGGCCGGTGCCATCTTGCGTCGCCCTCAAGGGGGTGGCCATGGCGAACAAGCACCATCTGAAACCAAAAAAGCCCCGCCGAAGCGGGGCTTGACGAGTTGCGGCCGAAGCCACCACAGATCATTTGCGGTTCTGCTTCTCGTCCTTCTTGCCCTTGCCCTTTTCGGAAGCAGCGGGGGCGACCACCGGGGCGGCCACGACTTCTTCTTCGGCAGCTTGCGCCGCCGACGACACGATGACCGGGTTCTTCTTGCCGTGTGTCACGACCTTGGTGCCAGGGGGCAGCTTGATATCGTCCACGTGAAGCGATTGGCCCTTGACCAAGTTGCCGAGGTCCACGTCGATGAACTCAGGCAATTGCGCGGCCAGGCACTGCACCATCAGCTCGGTCACGACGTGGTTCACGAGCGCCTTGTCGGTCTTGACTGCCGGCGAGTTTTCTTCGTTGATGAAGTGCAGCGGCACTTTCTTCGTGATCTTGGTGGATGCGTCGACGCGCTGGAAGTCGACGTGCATCACGATTGGGCGAAACGGGTGCATCTGGTAGTCGCGCAGGATGACCTGCTCGGTCTTGCCGGCCAGTTCCATCTCAAGAACGGTGGAGTGGAAGGTCTCCTTCTTCAGCGCGAAGAACAGGGCGTTGTGATCAAGCTCGATCTTGGCGGGTTCACCGGCGCCGTAGACGATGCCAGGGACTTTTTGCGCATTGCGCAGGCGGCGGCTCGCTCCGGTCCCCTGCAGCGTACGCTCATAAGCGGCGAATTTCATGTTGACTCCAAATTGGAAGCGCCCGCGACCAGGCTGCTTCATGACAAAAGACCCTTCGGTCTGCTAGGCGCAAGCTTCTTTCGATGCCTGCCAATTCTGACTTCGAAGAAGTTCCTAGTGAGCGGCCCGAGCTTGTGTCGAGGAGCAAGCCATACTTGTGTACGGCCAATACCGCAGACGCAAGATCGGGTCGCGCAGTAGGTTTATTCGGTGGTCAGAAGTTGTTATTTTGTTCTGCAAAGAGGGATGTCACCGACTCGCCGTCGGAAATCCGGCGGATGGTTTCGGCGAACAGGAAGGCCACAGACAACTGGCGGACCTTCGTGCAGATTTTGCCGTCTTCAGACAGCGGAATGGTATTGGTGATCACGACTTCGTCGAGCGCCGAACCCTTGATGCGCTCGATGGCGGGGCCGGAGAAGACGGAGTGTGTGCAGTAGGCGTACACGCTCTTGGCGCCGCGGTCCTTCAACACTTCTGCGGCCTTCACGAGCGTTCCGGCAGTGTCGATCATGTCGTCCATGATGACGCAATTGCGGCCGTCGATGTCACCGATGACGTGCATGACTTCCGACACGTTGGCCTTCGGACGCCGCTTGTCGATGATGGCCAAGTCGCAGTTAAGCTGCTTGGCCAGCGCTCGGGCGCGAACCACGCCACCGACGTCGGGCGAGACCACCACGAGGTTCTCGTAGCGCTTGGTCTGCACGTCGGACAGCAGAACCGGCGAAGCGTAGATGTTGTCGACGGGGATGTTGAAGAAGCCCTGGATCTGGTCGGCGTGCAGGTCCATGGTCAGCAGGCGTTCGACGCCTACCGCTTCGAGCATGTTGGCGACCACTTTCGCGCTGATGGGCACGCGGGTTGAGCGCGGCCGGCGATCTTGGCGGGCGTAGCCGAAGTAAGGGATGACGGCGGTGACGCGTCGGGCCGATGCACGCTTGAGCGCGTCGACCATGATGCACAGCTCCATCAGGTTTTCGTTCGTCGGTGCGCAGGTGGGCTGCACCACGAAGATGTCGCGGGCTCGGACGTTTTGCTGGATCTCGATGTCGACCTCTCCATCGGAGAAGCGGCCGACCTTGGCCTTGCCGAGTTCGATGCCGAGGTGGGTCGCGATTTCCTGCGCCAGCGCGGGGTTGGCGTTACCGGTGAAGAGCACGGTGTTGAAAAGCACATTCCCTCCGTCGAGGCTTTCGGGGTCAGTCATACAACCCATTCGGTTCAGCCCCTGCGTGCGCCTTGTGTTCTGGCCGCACCGGGAATCACTGTGAGAGATTTGGCAGGGGAGGAAGGACTCGAACCCTCGCATGTCGGAATCAAAATCCGATGCCTTAACCAACTTGGCGACTCCCCTACACAGGCCGGCGACTACTCCACCGACCTCAACTGTCAATCTGCAGCCCAACCGACCAGCGGATGATGCTCCAGACTCCGGCACATCTTGCTTGCCCATCCCGCCGGAAGATCCGTCGGTATTGTCGCCGTGGGCAAACTGTCTGCGCCTTCAACCTTGCCTGCTCTTGCAAACACCGCGCTGCCGGAGCCTGTCATGCGGCTGTTGCCGAATCGGGCCTCGAGCAGCTTGGCGGCTTGCGCCACCTCGTCACTGTGGGCCTCTGCGGGGGGCTGCAAATCGTTGCGGCCGTAACCCTTCAGGAGCCCGTCGACTCTGACGTCTGCAGGTAAGCCAGCAAGTGTAGCAGCATCGGTGTCGAAGACTAGCAGCGGGCTCGTGAATATTGCTTGTGTGGCGATGTTCGCAACAGGCTTCACGACTGCGAACCAATGCGGGGGCACGTCGATGGGCGTGAGTTGCTCGCCGATGCCTTCGACCCAGGCGTTGCGGCCGCCAAGGAAGAAGGGCACGTCGGCGCCGAGTTTCAGGCCGAGCGCCAGCAGGCGTGACAAGGGCCAGTTCAGGTTCCACAGGCGATTCAGTGCGAGAAGGGTGGACGCGGCATCCGAACTTCCGCCGCCCATGCCTGCGCCCCAGGGGACTTGCTTATCGATGGAGAGGTCGGCGCCGGCGCTCGTGCCGCTTTCCGACTGCAGCAAACGGGCGGCACGAAGGCACAGATCGTCCTGCGGCAACACTGCGCTCAGATCGTGGCGATAGAGCTTGCCATCGCTGCGAGCTTCGAAATGCAACATGTCGGCCCAGTCGATCAGGATGAAGACGGACTGCAGCAGGTGATAACCGTCGGCACGCCGGCCGACGACATGGAGGAACAAATTCAGCTTGGCCGGCGCCAGCACATCCCAGATGCTGCTTAAGCTCATTGACGGTCAATCTTTGCTCGCACTGTCACGGTTGGTGCCTGGTCGCGCTTGGCGGCAATCAAACCCTCATCGAAATGCGCCAGGCTCACGACCCAGCCGAGCTGCTGGAAACCTTTCTCAGCCGGCGCTGCTGTCGGTGTGCTGGGTGCGCCCGCCCAGGGGCGGCCGCGCAGCCAATCGAACAAGGCGGCTACAGGCACGCTTTCGCCGAGCACTTCGCGTGTCAGATCATCCAGGTTCGCGAAGCGTGTCTCGCCTTGCGAGGTGACCAGCGCTACCTTACCCGGCGCCCATTGCGCCTGCGCAAGCACAGTACCCAGAGGAGTGCTCAGATCGAGCCGGCCTTGCTCCGGCGAGCCCTGCAGATCGAAGGTTGCGGCGACGTTGCGCGATGGTGACGACGGCGTCGGATCGACCTTCACGGTCAATCGCCCGGCGAGCGAATCGCCGCTTGCAATCTGATGCGGACTCGGCGGTGTAACGCATCCCGACACAAGCGTCGTGACCGCCAAGGCCGCAGTCAGCCACCACCCAGATCGAATCACAGATTACCGACCCGCAGCCGCGCGAGCGTTTCACGCAGCACGTCGTTGGCCGCATCTTTGCTGCGACCTTCACGCCAGACGCGCTTGGCCTCGTCGTGATCGCCATTGATCCACAGCACTTCACCGAGGTGGGCTGCGATCTCCGGATCGGGCCGCGAACGGTAGGCGCCGCGCAGCAGCCGAAGCGCTTCAACCCGATTGCCGATGCGGTACTCGACCCAACCCATGCTGTCGGTAATAAAGGGCTCGCCCGGCGCGATCTCCAGCGCTTTCTGGATCAGCGCCTTGGCCTCCGGTAGCCGCGTGTTGCGCTCGGCAAGCGAATACCCCAGCGCGTTGTACGCATGGTGGTGATCGGGCTTGATTTCGATCACCTTTCGCAGCAGTTTCTCCATCTCGTCGAGCTTGTTGAGCTTCTCGGCCATCATCGACTGCTCGTACAGCAGATCGACGTCGTTCGGGAACTTCTGATTCGCGCCAGCGAGTACGCCGTTAGCGTCGGACCAGCGCTTCACGTCGCGCAGCACCTGCGCTTCGGCGAGGAGTTTGGCGCGGGCGTCGTCCTCGCTCATCTCGGGCGACTTGCGAATCATCTCGCGCGCCTCCTTGATTTTGCCTTGACGCGCAAGCAGCGAGGCGCGACGGGTGATCACTTCCAGTGCGCGCTGTGGGTTGTCGACTTTCCCAAGCCACATCTCGGCAGTCTTGAAATCGTTCTGCTGTTCCGCCGCTTGCGCGAGCATCAGCCACGCCTGCGTCACACCGGCATCGACCGATGCCGCCGGCGATGCAGGGTCGTCATCGTCGCCGTCAGCGGCCACCGCCTCGACAGGCTTGGCTGCGGGTTTTGGCTGGACCGACTGGCCCACGACCAGGTAGCGCTCCAGCGTGGTTGTCGCCTGCTTGGGCTGTTTCAGCTCAAGATAAAGCGCACCCAGTGTCAGGAATGGGCCGGCCAGTTGCGGCTGATGCGCCGTGACCACTTCGAGCTGCGCAGCGGCGTCGGCAAAGCGTTGCGATGCGCTCAGGATTCGTGCGTAGACCTGCCGGATTCCATCGCTGCTTGGCTTTGACTTCAAGTGATCGACAACCAGGCTTTCGGCCGCGGGC
Source organism: Rhizobacter sp. (assembly GCA_021153565.1). Lineage (GTDB taxonomy): Bacteria > Pseudomonadota > Gammaproteobacteria > Burkholderiales > Burkholderiaceae_C > Albitalea. The sequence continues at coordinate 13,443 of JAJKJU010000338.1, read as the reverse complement.
ACGCCCGGCAGCATCTCCAGCGCGAAAAGCGCAGCGCCATCGGAGTTCGGATCGAACTGGTGGGCCCGTTGCGCATATTCGAGCGCACGGGCGTTGTCTTCGGCGAAGAGCCAAGCACGTCCGATCGCCACGTCGACGGCAGTGCGTGTGGCTGGCGACTGCGCGTACGGCTGCAGCACCTGTTCTATAAGGGGGACCGTGGCCTTCTTGTCTTGCACTCGCGTAAAGAAGCGCGGCAGATTCATGATGATCGAAGACTGGTCCGACTCGGGTGTGAGCTTCACGAGCGACGACAGCGCGTCCGCGGTTTCGGCAGGCCGATTCAACGCTACCAGCAACTGGATCACATAACGGTGCGCTTCCATCGAGGTCGGTACTTCTTCACGCCAGGTCTTGGCGGCAGCCAGGGCTTGTTCGCCGGCACGCGCCTGCAAGGCGATGTCCGTGGCGCGGCGGAAGAGTTGTTCATCTTTGGTGCGGCGGGCGGCTTCGAGAATTACTTCGTAGGCGGTTCCGACTTCGCCATCGCGAAGCTCGACCTCGCCGATCAGTAGTTGCAGGAACAGTTGCCTGTCGAGCCGGGACCGCGTGGGCTCCATGCTTTGTGCGAAAGCACCATGTGTCAGCACAAGGGCGGAGGCAGCAATGGCCAGCGCACGGATGCGGAAGTTGAAACGGGCTGGCATCGGGAGACTCCTGTAGCTCGAATGATTCTAGTGGGGCAGGGCGTCCCAAGAACAGGCGCACCAGGAGCATTGATCGCGCCTGGTCGTGATAATTCCCTGCATGCCTGAATTGCCTGAGGTCGAAACCACCCGTCAAAGCTTCGCCGAGCGCATTCTTGGCGCCCGGGTCACCGCTGTGCGCCTCGGCAAACCGCTGCGCTGGCCGCTGGGTGTCGCACCCGACCAACTTGTCGGCCGCACGGTGGGCGAGGCGACACGGCGCGGCAAGTACCTTTGGTTGCCCCTGGCACAAAGAAGCAGCGACGAGGGCGGTTTGCTGATGCACCTGGGCATGTCGGGTTCATTGAACTTCAATTCGGCGCCGAGAGTCGCTGGCACGCACGATCATTTCGACCTTGTCACCACCCGTGGCACGTTGCGATTGACCGACCCGCGCAGATTCGGCGCGGTGGTGTGGTCGGACAGCCGGGAAGAGGGCATGGCCGCGAAGCTGCTGGCAGGGCTGGGCCTGGAGCCGTTCGATCCTGCATTCACCGGCGAACATCTGCACCAGGCGCTCAAGAAGCGACGTGTCGCCGTCAAGCTGGCATTGCTGTCGGGCGACATCGTCGTAGGCGCCGGCAACATCTACGCTTGCGAGGCGCTGTACGCCGCCGGCATTGACCCGCGCACACGCAGTGACAAGGTCAGCCGTCCGCGTGCTGACAAATTGGCGATTGCCGTGCGCAATACGCTGGCCCGAGCTCTCGATCTTGGCGGCTCGACCTTGCGTGACTTCCGCGACGCGCACGGTATGGAAGGCCAGTTCCAGGCGCAAGCCGGCGTGTACGGTCGTGAAAAGGAACCCTGCCGCGGGTGCGGCGCAGAAATCAGGCGGATCGTGCAGGGCCAGCGATCGACGTTTTTTTGCCCGACCTGCCAAAAACGCTGAAACTTGTTGAACTCGTCACGCCATCTGCCTGGTGTGCAGATGTTTCGAAGGCTTCGCTCCCTAGGTCATGAGCTACCATGCTTTTAGCTCTGACTGCCGCCTCTCTGGCGGTCAGTTTCTATAAGCGGCCCCAATCCAAGATGACGCCAACATTCGCCAGCAATTTTGATGCGCTCAGCGGTTGGCGCAGCGCACTTAGCCGGCGACTCGGCGATTTGGCGCACTACCTGACGGAGCACGACCTCGCAGACGGGCCGATCAACGAATCCCTTGTTTCGCTCGGGCAACGTCTGGCCGGCGAAAAGCTGGTAGTCGCCTTCGTCGCAGAGTTCTCGCGCGGCAAGTCGGAGCTCATCAATGCAATGTTTTTCGCTGACGCAGGGCGGCGCGTTCTGCCTGCCTCGCCGGGCCGCACCACGATGTGTCCGGTGGAACTGGCCTACGATCCCGAAGAGCCTCCGCTCCTGTCGCTGCTGCCGATCACCACGCGCCTCGAGGGGCTATCGCTGGGCGAATTGCGCGCCCAGCCGCGGGCCTGGACGAACATTGAATTGAACGTGAAGTCCTCCGAGGAGTTGTCGAACGCCCTCAAGGAGGTGATGCGTACCCGCTGGGTGACCCAAGACGAAGCGCGAACGTTGGGCTTCTGGGACGACGCCCGGCCTTCCGAGAACCCGCCGCTTGACGGCCAAGGCCGCGTCGAGGTGCCCGAGTGGCGGCATGCGCTCATCAACTATCCGCATCCGCTCTTGAAGCAAGGTCTGGTCGTGCTTGACACGCCCGGCTTGAACGCGATCGGCGCCGAACCCGAGCTGACGCTGAGTTTGCTGCCGAGTGCGCACGCTACGGTGTTCATCCTCGGCGCCGACACGGGTGTGACCAAGTCAGATATGGAGATCTGGCGCGATCACCTCGACACGCACAATCTCGCGCGCTTCGTTGTGCTCAACAAGATCGACGCACTGATCGATCCGCTCTCCACGGCGGAACAGATTTCCCAGCAGATCGAATCCCAGCGACAGGCCACGGCCCGCACACTGGAGATCGCGCCCGAGCGCGTTTTTCCGCTGTCGGCGCGGCAGGCCTTGACTGCCCGAATGGCGCGCGATCGGGAAGGCTTGGCCGCCAGCCGTCTTACCGACCTTGAAGAGGCGCTGTCTTCGCAACTGCTGCCCCGACGCCGGCAGGTCATCCAGCAGGTGCTGGAAGACGCGGTCGACGACGTCGAAACTCACGTCACGCGCCGCATCGGCGACTCACGCCGGCAGTTGGCCGAGCAGATGCTCGAGTTGCGCGGCATTCGAGGCAAGAGCGGCGCGAAGGTGCGCCTGATGCTCAGTCGCATTGAGGACGAAACGGCGGAATTCGAGCTGTGCACCACCCGACTGCAAGCCTTGCGGATGGTGCACGCGCGCATGCTGAAAGACGCCCTCGTCGGGCTGTCCGGCGACCGCCTGCGCGAAGAGGTGGGGCAGATGCAGGAAGCGATGGCCGCGTCCATCCTCAACCTTGGCGCAAAGAAGGCCTTCATCGGGCTGTGTAATCGGCTGCGTGCGCTGCTCGACACGGCGCAAAAAAACGGCGACGAGATCCGCGACATGATCGCTGCGTCGTTCACCAGGCTCAACGCCGAATTCGGCTTTGGGCTTTCACTGCCCAAGGGGCCGGAGCTCGAGCGCTACGGACGTGAACTCGCGTTGATCGAGCGCAACTACGTGCAGTACCTCGGCCTCACGCAGGCCTTGCGACTGTCGCAGCCCAAGTTCATGGAGCAGTTCCGGCGCATGCTGGTTTCAAAGCTGCGGGTGGTGTTCGAGAACGCGTGCGCTGAGTTCGAACTGTGGAGCAAGGGTGCATCGGCGCAGGTCGATTCGCAATTGCGCGAGCGTCGACGCGGATTTCGCAAAAGGCGCGAGGCGCTGGAACGTATTCAGAGCGCAGCGGGTGAGCTGGAGCAGCGCATCGCCGAGATCGAGACGCAGGACCAGCGGCTTCATCAATACCTGACTCGTGTCAACGAGTTGGTAGGGGCCTTGCGCAAGCCCATCGATCTGTCGAGCCTGGACTCTTTCGACGGTCCGCAGAAGACGGAAGACGGCTTGCTTCGCCTGAGCCTGCCGCCGAGCGACGAGCCGGTGCCCATGCTGCTGCGCCACGCCCAAGGGTGAAGTCGCGAGCTGAGAGTTTCTCTGCGCGAGTCGTCGAGTGGCAGCGCATCCATGGCCGCCACAGCTTGCCATGGCAGCAGACACGCGACCCGTATCGCGTGTGGCTCTCCGAAATCATGCTGCAGCAAACGCAGGTCTCGACCGTGCTCGGGTACTACAACCTGTTCCTGCAGCGCTTTCCCGATGTGACGTCATTGGCAGCGGCGAGCATCGACGACGTGTTTGCGATGTGGAGCGGCCTCGGCTACTACAGCCGCGCACGCAACCTTCACAAGTGCGCGCAGGCGGTTGTGTCGGAGCATGGCGGCAGCTTTCCGTCCAGCAGCACGCAGTTGGCGGAGCTGCCTGGCATCGGGCGATCGACGGCGGCTGCAGTGGCAGCGTTCTGCTTCGGCGAGCGCGTCGCCATCCTCGATGGCAATGTGAAGCGGGTTCTTTCTCGCGTACTGGCTTTCGATGGCGACTTGGCCTCGGCTGCGAACGAGCGCGAGTTGTGGGCGCATGCCACGCGTTTGCTTCCCGACGAGGGCATCGAGGCCTATACGCAAGGCCTGATGGATCTGGGCGCGACTGTGTGCGTGACCCGTTCGCCGCATTGCCTGTTGTGCCCGGTGCGCGTTGATTGCGAGGCGTTGAAGAGCGCCGATGTCGAGAGCTTCCCGGTCAAGACACGCAAGCTCAAGCGAGGGCGGCGCGAGCATGTGTGGCTGTGGCTTCAGTGGCGGGATCGTTTGTGGCTGAGCCAACGCCCCGATAAGGGCGTGTGGTCGGGCCTGTGGAGCCTGCCGGAGTTTGAATCCGGCGAGGCTTTTGATGCCCTCGCCGTGCAATGGCCGGGCGAGGGGGAAGCGCTGGACAGCTTCACCCACGTGCTCACGCATCTCGACTGGCGGCTGCATCCGATTCGCTGGACGCTGCCTGAAAAGACCGCGGCGTCCAAAGTGGACGCAGTGATTGCCGCCTTGCCTGGCGGGCGGTGGTTCACGCTCGCCGAAGCACTCGCGGCGGGCGTTCCTGCCCCGCTGCGCAAGTTGCTGTCGGCGAGGTGAGCTACTTGACGACGCCTTTGCTGCGCAGAAAGTCATTGACCAACTGCAGCCGCACTTGCGCGTCCGGCAGCTCCATCAACTTCTGCTTCGCGGCGACGGAGATCGGAAGAATCTCGCACCAGCGGTTCGCAACCCAACCGGCGTTGTCGAACAAGTAGGGCTGCAGAAAAGGTTCCGACCCCTGAGTCCTCAAGGTGGCGATTGCATTCGCCAGGCCACGAACCGTTTCATGCATTGCCTCGGCCGGCGCCACCTCTTCGTCATCAGGAACCAGCATCGCTTTCGCGACCCATAGTCCGTCGGACTCCTGCTGGCTGTGCTTTACATCGAAGCGTTGCGTGCCGCGGCAGCGAACCATCAGGATGCCCGACTGTGCGCTGTCCACGTCGATCAATTCGGCCACGGTACCCGTGGTCTCGAACACCGTCGGATCATTGTTCTTTCGGACCTCGATCCCTTGCTTGAGCGACACCACGCCGAAGGTCTTTTGCTCACGAACGCATTGGGCCACGAGGTCGAGGTATCGCGCCTCGAACACCTTCAGCGATAGCAGCCCACCGGGGAACAGCACCGTCTGCAAGGGGAACAAAGGCAAGTCGAAAAGCTGCGGTGAAGGCATCGCTTGGGACGGATGGGCCGCCTCGTTGTCGGTTCAGTCTCGGGCGTCGAGTTCGCGGTGGCGTACGAGCGTCACCGCGCGCGACTCGAACCATCGAGCCAGCATTTCGACGAAATAGACCGAGCGGTGCTGTCCGCCGGTACAACCGATCGCCACCGTGAGGTAGCTGCGTTGATCGCCCTCGAAGGCCGGCAGCCAGCGCGAGAGAAAGGATTCGATTTGCGAGAGCATCTCGCCGACCTCGGGTTGGGCTTGCAGATAGCTCGCCACCGGCATGTCGCGCCCAGTCAGCGGCCGGAGCTCGCGGATGTAGTACGGATTGGGCAGCACGCGCACGTCGAACACATAGTCTGCATCGAGCGGCACGCCGTGCTTGAACGCAAACGACTCGAACACCAGCGTGAAGCGATTGCCCGGCGCATTCACGAGGCTGTGTATCCAGGTGCGCAACTGCGCTGGGCGAAGTTGGCTGGTGTCGATGATGGTCGAGACCTCGCGCAACTCAGCGAGCAGCTCGCGCTCCAGTTCGATCGCATCGACCAGTGCGCGGTGCCTGTCGGTCGCATCGCCCGATTCATGTGACAGCGGATGAAGCCGGCGCGTCTCCGAGAAGCGCCGAACCAGCGTGTCGCTGCTCGAGTCGAGAAACACCGATCGGATCAGCACGCCTTCGCCCTTGAGCTGTTCAAGCAGCGGCAGCAACTGTGGCAGCGATCTGGCACTTCGCGAATCGACGGCGATGGCGACCCGGCGCTCGGAGCGCTGGTTCTCGATGCGCAGGAATTCGCGCAGCAGCTCGGGCGGCAGGTTGTCCACGCAGAAGAAGCCTGCGTCTTCGAGTGCGTGCAGGGCGATCGACTTGCCTGAGCCCGAGATGCCGGTGACGAGCACCACCTCGTACGGCGTCGGGCCGTCGAGTGCGTCGGGCCGCGTGATCGGGCCGTCGCTCGTCATGGCATTCGGCCCGCTCATGACCGCTTGCGTCCGCGGGCCGTGGCCGACACCTCCGCACCTATGGCCAGCATCTCCTGCGCATGCGCGAGGCTTGTGCCGGACAGTCGTTCACCGCCCAGCATGCGCGCGATCTCGCCGACGCGGGCTTCGCCGTTGACGCTCGAGACATCGCTGCGGGTCGTGCCTTCGCGCGACATCTTGGAGACGACGAAATGGTGGTCGGCACAGGCGGCGACTTGCGGCAAGTGAGTCACGGCCATGACCTGTCGGTCGCGGCCGAGTTGCTTCATCAAGCGGCCCACGGTCTCGGCGACAGCGCCGCCGACGCCGGCATCGATCTCGTCGAAGATCAGCGTGCCCGCTTCACCGAGCTGACTTGTGGTGACGGCGATGGCCAATGCGATTCGAGAAAGTTCGCCGCCGGAGGCGACCTTGGCGAGCGGGCGGGGCGTGCTGCCTTCATGGCCCGCCACGAGGAATTCCGCAGATTCGAGTCCGAAGGATTGAGGCGCGTCTTGCGCGAGCAACGCAAGCTCGAAGCGGCCACCGGCCATGCCCAATTGCTGCATGGCTTGCGTGACGGCGGCGGCAAGTTTGGGCGCGGCTTGGCGGCGAGCAGCGGATACCTTCTTCGCTTGCGCGTCGAAGGCGGCCTTGGCTTCGCGCAATTCGGCTTCCAGGGCATCGAGATCAGCTGCCGCGTCCAGAGCTGCCAACTCTTTTTTCCACTCGGCGAGCAAGGCCGCCAGATCAGAAGGCGGACGCCGATAGCGACGCGCCAAACCCATCCATGCCGACATGCGGTCGTCGACTTCCTGGAGGCGCTCGGGCTCGACTTCGGTGTGATTCAAATAGCTCGACAGCGTGTGTGCCGCATCCTGCAATTGCGCCTGCGCCCCCTTCAGCACCTCGACCACGCCCGCCAATTGCGGATCGATGCCCGACACCTCCTGCAATGCATCGATAGCCCGGCCGGTCATGGACTCGGCGTTGTCGTCGGCTTCGTTCACGGCATCCAGGGCGGCGCGAGCTGAATCGATCAGCGATCGCGCATTCGAAAGCTTCTGGTGCTCGGCGTTGAGTTCGTCCCACTCGTCGTCGCCCGGTGCCAGCTTGTCGACTTCGCCGATCTGCCAAGCAAGGCGCTCGCGCTCGCGGGAGAGATCGGCCTGCTTGGTCTGCGCGTTCTGCAGCAGGTCGGCAGCCGACTTCCAGCGCGACCATGCCAGCGTCAACGGCGCGATGTCGAGTCCGGCGTAGGCATCCAGCAAGCCGCGAACCGACGGCCCGCGCGTCAGGCTCTGCCATGCGTGCTGACCATGAATGTCCACCAGATGATCGGCCGCCTCGCGCAGTTGCGAAATGGTTGCCGCGCTGCCGTTGACCCACGCCCGGCTCTTGCCCTGCGCATCGATCGTGCGGCGCAGCAACAAGGTGTCGCCGTTGTCGAACCCGGCTTGGTCCAGCCAGGAAGACAAGGCCGGCGGCGAATCGAATTCCGCCGTGATCTCCGCTCTTGCCGCGCCTTCGCGCACTACGCCGGCGTCACCGCGGCTGCCCAGCGCCAATTGCACCGCGTCGATCAGGATGGATTTTCCTGCCCCGGTCTCGCCGGTGAGCACCGAAAACCCGTCGTCGAGTTCCACCTCGAGTTCGGTGACGATCACAAAATCGCGCAAGATGAGTCGGCGCAGCATCAGGTCACCACCCCCGCATTCCAACGGAGCTTGCGACGCAGCGTCGCGTAGTAGCTCCAGCCAAGCGGGTGCAAGAAACGCACCTGGTGGGCGGACCGGCGGACGCTGACGCGGTCGCCGTGAAGAAGTCTGGCCAACGCTTGCATGTCGAAGTTGACGCTGGCGTCGCGCCCGGCGACGACTTCGATGCTGATTTCGCGCGAGTCAGGCAGAACGATGGGGCGATTGGACAGGTCGTGCGGTGCGATCGGCACCAGCACCCAGCCGGCAATGCCCGGGTGGAGAATCGGCCCGCCTGCAGACAGCGCGTAAGCGGTGGAGCCGGTGGGAGAGCCGATGATCAGGCCGTCGGCCCGCAGGTTGGCGACGAATTCGTCGCCGATGTCGATCTTGAGCTCCACCATGCTGGCCGTGCCCCCGCGGCTCACGACCACGTCGTTCATCGCGAAACCTTCGAAGATCACCTCGCCGTCGCGCCAGACGCTGCCTTCAAGCATGGTGCGGCGTTCTTCCTCGAAATCGCCGGCGACCATTGGGGCGAGGGCTTCGGCGAAGTGGCCGACGGGAACGTCGGTGATGAAACCCAGCCGCCCCTGGTTGATTCCGACGAGCGGAATGCCGAATCGGGCGAGCTGACGGGCAATGCCCAGCATGGTTCCGTCACCGCCGACGACGACCGCGAGGTCGCAGTTCTGCCCCAGTTCGGCTGGTGTTTTCGACCCGTAATCGACCAGCCCCGTGTTGAGTGCTGTTTCGCGCTCGAGCGAGACCTCGAGGCCCTGACGGATCAGGAAGCGGGCGATCTCGTCGAGGACCCCGCGGATGCCTTGCGCGTGGTACTTGCCCACCAATGCGGCGTGACGGAATCGACGGCTCATGCGCGGGATTACACCACAGCGTTTGGCTGTCGACGCCTACGAAAATGGGTCGCAGCCTACAATGAAAACCATGCTGGACGAGCGTGCTAAAACACTATTGAAGGCGCTGGTCGAACGCTACATCGCGGATGGCCAGCCGGTCGGATCGCGAACTCTTTCGCGCGCATCCGGGCTCGATCTGTCGCCGGCGACCATCCGCAACGTCATGGCCGACCTGGAAGACCTGGGCTTGATCGCCAGCCCTCACACCAGCGCCGGCCGCATCCCCACGGCGCGCGGCTACCGCCTTTTCGTCGACACCATGCTCACCGCGCAGCCGGGCCAATGGGGCGATGGTTCAGGTATCGAGCCCCAACTGCAGGCTGACCAGCCACAGCGCGTCATTGCGAACGCGGCCCAGATTCTGTCGAGCCTGTCGAACTTCGTCGGCGTGGTGACTACGCCGAAGAAGCCGAGTGTCTTTTGTCACATCGAATTTCTGCGGCTGGGTGACAAGCGGGTGCTGGTCATTCTGGTGTCGCCCGACGGCGACGTGCAGAACCGCGTCATCTTCACAGCGCAGGACTACAGCCAGACGCAACTCATCGAGGTCAGCAATTTCCTCACACAGCACTACGCTGGTCTCACCATGGAAGAGGTGCGCGAGCGGCTCAAGTCTGAAGTTGAGCAATTGCGGGGCGAGATTGCGTGCCTCATGCAAGCGGCGGTGGACGTGGGCACCGAGGCCATCGCCGACAGCCAGGAACAGGTGGTGATCGCCGGCGAGCGGAACCTGTTGGCCGTGCAGGATTTTTCGAGCGACATGGGCAGTCTGCGAAGGCTCTTCGACCTTTTCGAGCACAAGACCCAGTTGATGCGCTTGTTGGATGTGAGCAGCCGGGCCGAAGGCGTGCGTATCTACATTGGCGGCGAGAGCATGGTAGTGCCCTTCGAAGAACTGTCGGTGGTGTCGGCGCCCTATGAAGTCGACGGGCAGGTCGTGGGCACGCTCGGCGTGATCGGGCCGACGCGAATGGCGTATGACCGAATGATCCAGATCGTGGACATCACCTCGCGGTTGGTGTCGAACGCGTTGTCGCAAAAGTAGGCGGCGAGACTGCCGCCTACAATCGCCGCGCGGGCCGTTAGCTCAGTTGGTTAGAGGAGGACTCATAATCAAGAGGCCGATGTGTTTATGTGACGCATTCTTTCGGACTGGTTGCTTGATTCATTGAAATCAAGCACTTGCAACGATCTGGCGAATTTGCCGGATTGCTAACGGGAGGCGTGAGGTAAGCGCACTTGCTAGGTTCTTGCTACTGAAGGAGAAATGGCGGTTGTCAGTGAGCTTCGCGGGCACTGCAAGCGCAGAGAGTTGAAGTTGTTTTATGAATGGGCCGTTAGCTCAGTTGGTTAGAGCAGAGGACTCATCGAAATGGTGACCTTGCCGTGAAAGCGGCAATGGAAAAACCGGGTGAACTCAGGGAAACCGTCAGCCAGTCAATGGCCCGGCAATCCTGAGCCAAGCTCGCCGAAGGCAGGTAGAAGGACCGGTAGGCGAGAAGGTGCAGAGACTAGGGTGTGAGGAGCCAATCCGATAAGCACCCCGAGAGCGCCCGGCACCCTAACGCGCGGAGCAATTCGCGGCGAGGGTGATGAGATAGTCCAGGGAGTGGGGAAACTCACGCCAACCTGAATCCTTTGGTCGTTGGTTCAAGTCCAACACGGCCTACCATTCATAAGACAATTGACTGATGCTCCCCATGCCTTCAAGCCCGGCAGACCGCCCCAAGTGGCTGAGCTTCGGGGCGGGTGACGAAGAGTCGCACGAGCTGTTTGCTCCCGGCGCCAATTGGCGCAAGCCGGATCAGTATCCGGCCCTCAAGCCGCTGGAAAACCACACTCGCGACGACTAGCTCCGGTTGGCTTGGGAGCTGCTGCGGCGCATACCGCGTTACCGCAGGCAATATCGCAAGCTCGATCTGCGGGGCATCGCCCAGCTTGACCACGGCGGCGACGGCATCGCTGCCCACATGGCTCATCCATGAGCAGACGGGGCACCGCAGCGATGCCGTTCGGGCACGGTACATCCGGCCGGTCGAGAAGCGGAAGATTCCGTCGCTGCTTTGATGCCGCGCGAAGCCGTTGCGGGCAGGGCTAGATCCAGCGCAGGGCTTCAGGGTGCCATGTGGCCGTTGCCTGACTGCCAGCGGCGGCGACCTCCGTTGGTGGCCACAGCAGGTCATCCAGTAGCGCCACGGTGTCACTCAGGCTGCCGGCTTCGATGCGGTTCTTGTTCAGGAAGGCCTGCCACTGCCGCAGCTTTGTGGCGTCTTCGCTGAACTGCTTGGTCAGTGCCAAGGGCCGCTCGGTGGGCAGGGCGGTCTGGCGCCGTCCAGTTCCGTGCGCCGTGCAATGACGGCGAGGTCGAAGAAGTCCTTCATGCGGCTGTTCGCTTGCCGCAGCACCACCATGGCCTGGTATTTCTCGGCGACTACGGTGTAGACCGGATAGACCCGCAGCATGGGGGCCGGGAAGTCACCCAGCAAGGTCGGATAGGCCACGGTCTGCGGCCCCGGCGTCACGGCATCACCGAAGCCCACGTCGATCTGTAGGGCGCAGCGCGCGGAGCCAATGCGTGCCACCAGCGTGATGCGGGTGCCGCCGTAGGTGTTGTCCTCGCGAATGGCATCGGCCTTCACTGATTCGGGGTCAAACACGATGCCGTCACTCAGGTCCATGGCGGCGACCTCGCGGAACGTGGCGATCAGGTTTGCCTCATCGTCGGGGCCGAAGCCCAGCAGGTCAGCATCCCGCGTAGGACGGTGCGGGGTGTCGTACCACAGCGCAAAGAGCAGCGCGCCCTTGAGCAGGAACCGGTCGGCATGCGGGGACGTGCTGACGCGGGCCAGCAGGCGTTCCAGCGCAAAGCGGTTCAGCAGCAGGTTGTAGTCGTCGCCGCGCTGTTTGGCGAGGGTCAGAAGTCGAGCCAGGATGGATGCGGAGAGGTTGCCGGTCATTGCGTCACCGCTTCCAAGTAGGGCTGCATGACCCGTTCGACCCGGTTGATCTTGGCGAAGCGGCTCAGCTCAGCCATGGTGACCTTGCGGCTGCGCCAAGCATCCTTCAGCGCCTCCAGCGCCACATCCAGGCCAATCTTGTTGCGGAACTTGAAGCAGTCGGTCACCGTCTTGGCGACGCTGTACACGCGGATGGGTGTGCCGTGGTCGGTCACCGTCTGGATGCCGTCGCTGTACGCGGCGCCGCGCAGGCGCGTGATGCGCAGCGGCGGGTAGCTCAGCGCTGGGGTCTGTGTTGCCTCGGGCAGTGCGATCCACACTTCGCGCGGCAGTTGCGTGCCAATCTCATGGAATTGCAGCGCACTCAGCAGGCACAGCACGGCCTTGGGCACGCGGCGGCAGACCTCGATCAGCGTCTGGTGCTCGGTGACTTCAGCATCAGGCAATCCGTACAGGCCACGTGCGAGCCGTTGCAGCTTGCCAGCTTGGTGCAGACGGATCAGAAGCTGCGGCGACCAACCGTGCTGGCGCACATCCGCCGCCCGCAGCACGCGCTGGTGCCTGGCCAGTTCGAGGATGTGGTCAGACTGGTTCATGAGGGGTGAGTTTAATATCCGCATTACTTTTGTTCAAGTGATGCGATTTTCAACTGACGATGGGCGCTGGCAGCTACGCCTCGCCAGTCCGGCGCATGGCCGCCGTGGCTTCTTCCATGGCGTTGCGAACCGGGCCCAGCATCTGGCGCGCGTAGACCTTGATGGCCTCCGGGGTCTTGTGGTTCAACACATTCCCGATGATCGGCAGGCTGGTGCCGCGGCTGGCCAGCCAAGAGCCCAGCGTGCGGCGCAGGTCATGGATGTGCAGGTCGCGCATCTCGTAGTCCTTCAGGTGGAGCCCGTGCTTCTCTGCCAACGGGGTGTAGCGTTCGATGGTCTGGACCGGGAAGTCGATGGCTTCTTCGATGACCAGCTGGTAATCAAAGGTCTTGGCGGTCGCCTTTTCGGCCAATGCCTCCACCAGACCCAACGCCGTTGAACCACCTGGCGGCGTTTGCGCTCATCGATCCACGGCAATTCCTTTTCCGAACGGATAGTCCAGCGCAGCTCCGAGGGATCGTCCCGAGGCGCGACGGCCGGCTGCGGGTACTCGATCGCTTGCCAGTAGTTCATTTCGAACGTGTCCGAGCAGCACGTCAAAAGGCGCCTGATCTAGGCGCAAAGCGCAGCCATAGCTTGCCTATGGCGAGCATTTGCAACGACGAGCAGGCGCCTTTTGGCGTGATGAGCGGGCATGATCGAAAAACTCTCAGCCTCTGAGTCCATAGTGTTCGGATTGTTGGCGGCCGGCACTAGTGTCGCGTAAAGCCACAAGTGTCGGCTGCTCGCTTGCTCTCGAAGCGCATTGCGGCGTTGCGCCTCCTCGCCATAGCGACGGCTATGACTCGTCGGCGCGCCTTGCACTG
>JAJKJU010000337.1 GCA_021153565.1 Rhizobacter sp. | reverse complement strand
GCGTAGGGTCACCGTACAGTGGCATCTCGTAGTTGAACAGCGTGCCACGTGCCGCGACCTGCTCTTGCAGCCTGTGGCCATACTCCCGCTGGAACGCGGGCCGCGGAGGAACGGCCGTGTTTTTTGATACTGTCGTCTCGTGCAAACTGGTCAGTAGCGCATTGAGTAACGGGGTGGACTGGGGCACGACCGTCGGGCCGTAGAACCCAGTCCGATGGTTCCCTGCCGCCTGGTATTCGCCGCCCTGAACGAAACCCGGGGGATACCGTACCTCCTTGTACGGGGCTTGTTCGAAGTGAACGTGCTTAGAGACGGGAGGAGGACGCATGCGCGTGGTCTCCGGGCTCGATCCGTCTCTTGGCGCTTTGCCGCGCGCCGTCGAGTCGCGGGGACTTCCACGAACGGATGCTGCACGACGTGTCGATTCATCACCGTCCTGCGGCGCGAGAAGCGGCGAGTCGCTGTTGGAAACGTATCGTTGGGCCCTGAACTTGCTCCGGTCGTGGCTGGGAGGGGGGGTGCCGTCCCCATGCCTAGATGTACTTTCCGAGCGGACTGAGGCCTTTTCGTCGACCTCCTGACCTTCATCGGTCCGGTAGTCTGACGGCGGCGAGAACTCGGGCGACCCGTGTGGCTCGGGCTGAGCGTCCTGAGATACCGAAGGGTGCATGCGCGTGGCCTTCGAGCTCGCTTTGTCGCTATGCCGGATTCCTTCGGCCTCCAATTCCGCCAGAATTTGCATGCGCATGGCGGCCTTCTCTTCGGCTCTACGCATGGCCTTCGCTTCGTCTCTAAGCTTCCGCGCATTGCGGTGCGACGTCGAGTCGCGGCGACCTGCACGAACGGATGCTGGACGGCCCCTCAATTCGTCACCGTCCTGCGACGCGCCATGCGCCGATGCGCTGTCGGAAGTGTCTCCTTCGATCCTCAACTTGCTCCGGTCGCGGCGGCGGGGAGGGGGCAGGCCGTCCACATGGCTAGATGTACTTTCCGAGTGGACTGACGACCCTTCGTCGACCTCCTGACCGTCATCGATTCTGGTCCGGACTTGGGAGTCTGACGGCGGCGAGAACTCGGGCGACCCGTGTGGCGCGGTCTGAGCGCCCTGAGATGCCGAAGGGTGCATGCGCCTGGCCTTCGAGCTCGCTTGGTCGCTACGCTGGATTTCTTCGTCCAGCAATTGCAATTCCGCCAGCCTTTGCATGCGTATGGCCATCACTTTGTCTCTACGCGTGACCTTCGCTTCGCGGTGCGAAGTCGAGTCGCGGTGACCTGCACGATCGGATGCTTGACGGCCCCTCCATTCATCACCGTCCTGCGACGCGCCATGCGCCGATGCGCTGTCGGCAGCGTTTCCTTCGCTCCTCAACTGGCTCCGGTCGCGGCGGGGAGGGGGAGGGCCGTCCGCATGCCTGGATGTCCTTTCCGAGCTGATTGACGACCTTTCGTCGACATCCGAGCGGCCCTTTCTGGTCCGGACCTCGGAGTCGAACGGCCGCGAGACCTCACGTGAGCGTTGTGGCGCGGGTTGCCTCCACGCATTGGCCGTCGTTTCGAACTTGCTGTCCCGACTGGGGCTCGACACCGGACCCACATACGGTTCCTTGAAGCTCGGTGTATGGTCGACGGGCAGCAGGCGCGCAGGTGCCAGCCCTTGAGGAAGATACGTGTTTGCGATGTTGATCGTCAGTTGCCCAAAAGGCATCTCAAACCCGGTTTTCTGCCTGCCGATCGTCATCTTCGACGTCGACACATACTGGAAAGGACCGAAGTCAACGTGAAGTATGGACAGCGGGTTGCCCGAGACGTTGAGATTCTTCAGTTTTTTGAGCTTCGCAACGGAGCTTGGAATTGCATTGTCCGCAGTCAGCTGGTTGTCGGCGACATTTAGCTTCTCAAGGCACTGCAAATAACCGACTTCGCCGGGCAACCCAGTCAATTGATTCGATGCTAAATTGAGATTGTTCAGTCGTGTCAATCTTCCGACGACGGATGGAATCTCTGTGAGTAAATTTTCCTGCAGCGACAGTTTCTCCAGGCGCATCAGGTCGCCAATGCGGTCCGAGACATACATGAGCTTGTTCGAGCTAACGTCCAAAGACGTGAGCTTCGTGAGATTTCCTATCTCATCTGGAATGACTTCGATGGCATTTGTCGAAAAGTTGATGGATCGGAGGTTCGGCAAATTCCTGATTCCGCGGGGGATCTCCCTGAGCGAGTTGTGCGAGATGCTCAGCTTCTCGAGATTGGAAAGGTTGAGGACCGCTGGAGAAATGTTTTTTAAGCAGTTGTGGGCGAGCGACAAGTCTTTGGCTTTACCCGCCCCGTTGGATAGGAGTTGATCCGGAGGTAGCTCCCTCAATTGCAGGTTTTTCAGACTGACTCGACTCGGCGACGACGTCCACGCCGACTCCAGCGTATTAACAGCCTTTTGGCGCTCTTCGGCGGAGCGTCGCGAATTCACGTACTCACGGATTTCCGAACGGAGTGGCGATGATGCCCTGTTGCCCAACGGGATTTCATGGCCTGCCGATTCAGACTGAATGATTGATGGTATTACGTTGATGTATTTGCAGCGGAACATTCTTTGTGCCGTTAAATGGTTTAAGTTCAAGAACTGGCTCGACACTGAACGCCGCGTTGGGAAGAGTCGAGAAATGGCAGTGCCAGGCTTGGCGAAGCCGCGCTCCTTCGATCAGTTGGAGTTGGCGCCGCCGAGTCCGGGGTGAAGCTGGATTGTTACGAAAGTCGAATCTGCTCACACCCCAAAAAGCGAATGCATCTCCGAAACTGCGAAGTTTTTGCAGAAGCAATTTTTTTTGAATGCCCGTCAGTCACACACGGAGCTTGAAGTCGACAGTTGCACTGCGGTCCTTGGCTCCGGCGTCACGGATCACGGATGGCCGGATGACGCCGACCCCGGCGCCTTACTGCGTCACCCTGGCTGACATGGACGCAGATCTGCATGGCTTGTGCGCTGACGGCACGATGCTGCACGGCGTGGAAGTGCTGCGCCTGGCTTACGACGCCGCCGATCTCGGGTGGGTGATGCGTCCCACCGGCTGGATGCCGCTGCGCCCCCTGTTCGATGTGGGCTATCGCATCTTCGCGCGTCACCGCCGCGAGATCTCGCGCGCAGCGGCCCCGTTCATCACCGCCCTGCGCGTGCGGCGTGCACGCCGCGCTGCAGCGCGCATGTCTCAGCCTCTCAGCGAGTCTTCATATAGGCCGCATAGAGCGACGGATGCAGCTCGCGCAATGTTTTGCGCTTCTCGACGATGTCGTGGTGGCGGCCCTGGTGCTCCAGGCCAAGCAGTTCGACCAGAAGCCGCATGGCCTGCTCGGGCGAACTGTGCTGAGAAGCCTGCGCGGCCGCCAAGTGCTCGGCCAGCTGGGGGCGTTCGGCCAGAACCCATGCGGGAAACCACGCCAGGTCGGCGGCCTCGCCTGCGCCCTCGAAATCCGCCTCGAACCGGCGCACAAGTTGAGGCAGCAGCGGATCGGGGGAGCGAGGCACCAGCTCCGCCAGACGCCGGGGCGACAACCAGGCGAGTTCAGCGAGCATCGGCCACGTCGCTTGCAAGCCAAACAGGTGCAGGCGCGCCTGCGACATCCAGGCGAGCGGTGCCGGGATGCGGCGCCACGATTCGATGCTGTTCACCACTTGCACTGCGTCATGCCACCGACTCGCCTGCAACCACAGCGCCGCAGCATGCTCATCCGCGTGGTCGGCCCGAAACGGCAGCGGCTCGGCCCGGCGCGCCAAGTCCTCCCACTGCCCGGCCAGCCATTGGGTGGCTTCCTTGTCGCCGAAGGTGCGAATCGCCGCTGGGCGTATAACGTTCTCCAGGGTTTGCCGGGCTGTGCCCAGATCTTCGTGACGGGCAAATGTTTGGTGCTCGCGGCGTTCCAGTGCTTCGGTAAGCACCAGCAGCGCGGGCAAAGCCTCGTCCAGCGGCCATTGGTCGGAGAGCCGATTGCAAGCGACCCGGGCGCCTTGTGCGTCGCGCTGTTCAAGCGCATGGATCACATCATTCCTGACCATCACCGCGCCGCTGTGTTCGAAGATGTCGAGTTGCATGGCGGCCTTTCCTCGTTGGGGTGGATTTGAGATGCATCCGCGGGAACCGGCGCATGCGTTCAGCGGGCGATTTTGAGGGCTTTCCAAAGCTGGAACGAAAGCCCCCGGCGAGCATCGCGCCGAACCATGGTCGTCAGGTCGCTCACCGAGCCGCAGCCGGCGGGATGAATAATCCGTCCCATGAGTTTTTCCGCCCCTCAGCACGCACCACTTCCAGTTGATGCCTTGGAGTCCCCAGAGCAAACACCCGCTCATGCCCGAACGCAAGGCATCGACGCAGACTTGCTGAAGAAGGCCCGCAAACGACTGAAGTTCTTGTACCGGCAGGTGGCCAAGAACTGGCCGGGATTCCTTGCACGTCCCGGTCAGGACGAGATGATGCAGGCGGCACTGTTGACTTTCCTGTGCGCAAAGTCACCGGACGACGAGAGCCGTCAAGGCAACAATCTCGCGCAGCTTGAAGCCGGCACCGGTACCGGCAAGACTGTGGCTTATTGCCTGGCCGCCATCGTGGCTTCGGAGTTGCTGGAAAAGACCGTCATCGTCTCCACCGCGACCGTGGCCTTGCAAGAGCAGTTGTTTCACAAGGACTTGCCTCGCTTGGCGCAGATCATTCCCGATCTGCACTTTGACATCATCAAAGGCCGTGGCCGCTACGTCTGCGAAAGCCGGCTGGAAGGTGCAATCCACGAGGGAGCCCAAGCCAGCCTTCTGGGGGATGAATTTCAGGATGCGTTCGTCGGCGCTCGCACAAGATCCAAGGGCCCACGCGACAGTGTCCAAGCCATGCGCTGGTTCAACGAGTCCATCAAGAAGCTTCGCGCCGGCAAATGGGACGGCGACATCGACAGCCTCGAACAGCAACCGGACCCTGAAGATTGGCGCCAGGTACAAGCCAACGCCCATGCCTGCAACGGCGGGCAATGTGAGTACTTCAAGAGCTGCGCATTCTTCAGAGCTCGCCGCCGGGCCGCTTCCGCCACGATACAAGTGGCCAATCACGCGCTGATTCTGGCCACCCTGCAAACCGACAGCACGATGATTGATCCCGGCAACACTTTGTTCGTGTTCGACGAGGCCCATCACCTGCCAGGGATCGCTGCAGATCAGTTCTCGTACCGTGCCAGGTACGGAGCCACCCTCCATCTGCTCACCAGCCTGCGCGCCGTGGCCAGCCGCCATGGCAGGGCGATGCCTGCCTCCAGGCGGCCGGACCCGGTGGCATTTGGCCAGGCCATCACCGACTGCACAGACAAGCTCGCCATCCTGGAACGCTACTGGACTCAGACCCAATGCGTCAGTGCCGACCAACGCGTCCATCGCTTCACACAGGGACGGATCCCGGATGCACTCGTTGCCGAATGCGAGCAGCTCGGCATGGTCATTCGGTCGATATCTGGCGTGGTGTCAAGCATCGCAGCCGCGCTGATGGAGATCGACGAGTCCAAATCACTCGCCGAACGCGATGAGCAAACTCGTGCAGGTGTCGAACTGGGCGTTTACCTGTCGCAGCTCAATACATTGGAGCGTCTGTTTGCAGCGTGGGCCACCCACGACCCCGTCCCTTGGGCAAAGTGGATGGAATTTGCCGACCCAATCCCGGGAATTCCGGCGGTAAGCACCACTGACGCCTGGTTATGTGCCAGCCCGATGACACCGGCGCAGCTTTTGTCGCGCGGACTGTGGAAGAGCGTCAGCGCTGCCGTGTGCACCTCTGCGACCCTCACCGCCTGCGGCAGCTTCGACTTCTTTGACCGCTTGAGCGGCATGAACCGATTTCCTGAACGCCGCTCTCTGGTCGTCGCGTCTCCTTTCGACTACGCCACGCAGGGCGAACTGCGTATTGCCCCCATGAGGCATTCTCCGAAGAGCCCGGAGTTTTCCGAAGAGTTGTGCGAGGTGCTTCCGGGGTTGCTGCGCGAACATCATCATGGCCAATTGGTGCTCTTCACCTCCAAGCGACAGATGCAGGCCTGCCACGCGGCCCTGCCCAAGGACCTGAGCGGGCAGGTGCAAATGCAAGGCGACCGCTCGCGCACCGAACTGCTGAAAGAACACAGCCGCTGCGTTGCGAGTGGCCAGCGCAGCATCATCTTCGGCCTGCAGTCCTTCGGCGAAGGCATTGACCTTCCCGGTCAACTGTGCGAGCACGTGGTCATCGACAAACTCCCGTTCAGTCCGCCCACCTCACCGGTGGAGGAAGCGTTGGCGGAGTGGCTGACTGCCCAGGGGCGCGATCCTTTTGCCGAACTGTCCGTGCCCCGCACTGCGATGAAGCTGGCCCAATGGGCGGGGCGCGGTGTACGTACCGTCACCGACCGCGCAGTGATCACGGTGTGCGACACGCGCCTGGTCACGATGCGCTACGGCAAGGACATCTTGGCGGGCTTGCCGCCGTTTCCGGTGGTGAGGTCCGTCAGAGCTGAGCAGCATTGATCGCGGGAGCTCTTACGGAGTTCGGCGCGACATGGGCTTTCAAACCGTCTGCTAAGGTTGCTTCTTAATGGAAGCGATGAACCTCCTGCTGCTCGCAGGCGGGCTGCTGGTCTTCGTCAGCCTGCTCGCCGGTGTGTATTCGGCGCGACTGGGTCTGCCCTTCCTGCTCGTCTTTCTCATTGCAGGCATGCTCGCCGGCGAAGAGGGCCCGGGTGGCGTCAAGTTCGACAGCCCTTTGCTCAGTGCGTGGGTGGGCAGCGTGGCGCTTGCGATGATCCTGTTCGAAGGCGGGCTCAACACCCGCATGAGTACGTTTCGTACCGGCTTCAAGCCTGCCTTGTTGCTTGCGACGGTGGGTGTGCTCATCACCGCGGGCATCGTCGGCGCCGTTGCGATGCATGCAATGAACCTCGACTGGCGGCACGGCCTGCTGCTGGGCGCCATCGTCGGATCGACCGATGCGGCCGCCGTGTTCTCGCTGCTGCGCCACGTCGGACTCAAGCTGCACGAGCGTGTGTTCGCCACACTGGAGATGGAGTCGGGCCTGAACGACCCGATGGCGGTCTTCCTCGTGCTCGCGCTCATCGCCGTCATCAAGTCCCACGCCGGGCCGGGCGATGCCTTGTGGCTGCTTGCCAGACAGGCCGGCTTCGGCACGGCAGTCGGTTGGTACGGAGGCGCCGTCGTTTCGTGGCTGCTGCGCAAGCTGCCGCTCTCAGCAGCGCACGGCGGATTGCTCTCGCTGATGATCCTGTCGGGCGGGCTCACCCTCTTTGCCATGTGCGGAATGATCGAAGGTTCGGGCTTTCTCGCGATGTACCTCTACGGCTTGCGAGTGAGGGCGCTCGCCGAAGACGCTGCCCATGCCGCTTCCTCCGCCCTTGACGGATTCGCCTGGGCCGCGCAGGCGACCATGTTCCTGTTGCTGGGCCTGCTGGTCACTCCGCATGACATCCTCAAGGCCTTCTGGCCCACCTTCGCCATCGCCGCCACGCTCATCTTCGTGGCTCGGCCGCTGGCGGTGTTGCTGTGCCTCGCGCCTTTGCGCTTCCCCTTGCGTCACAACCTCTTCATCGGCTGGGTAGGCCTGCGTGGCGCAGTGCCCATCGTGCTCGCCCTGTTCCCCACGCTCGAGCACGTGCCCGGCAGTTCGCGCTTCTTCAATGTCGCTTTCGCGGTGGTGCTCGCGTCGCTGCTGCTCCAAGGTACGACGCTTGGCGGGGTAGCGAAGGTGCTCGGCGTGATCGAGCCGCCCGATGAACCGCCGCCCGGCGAAGGCAGTGTGCATGGCCGGCTCACGCTCGATGGCGACCTGGCGCTTGCCGACGTATTCGAGTTCTTCCAACTGCCGCTGCCCGAGAACGCCAGCACCACGCTGGGCGACTGGCTGACCACCGAGCTCGCGCGCGACCAGGCGGAAGGCGACAGCATTGAATGGCACGGCGCGAAATTCATCGTCAAGGGCTTGCAGGACAAGCGCATCGCACGGGTCGGCATCACGCTTGCTCGGCGTGTGAAATGAACATGGCGCGCAAGAAGCGGGAAGCGAAGCCTTTCGTCGCGCCCTCGGAAAATCCCGAACTCGACGCCTGGTTCGAGGCGCAGGTTTCGCAAGTACGATGCGAACAATCTGTTGTTGAGCCAGGCGCAGACGGAGGTGTTGTGCCAGGAACTCGACATCCGCCGACTCGCCTCGAGCCTGAAGCTCATGCGTCATCGGCGCATCGAATCGGTGGCTCTGGCTGTGCTCAGCCCCTTCGCACTGCCGCTCATGGTCGAGCGCTTTCGAGAAGGTCTCACCACCGAAAAACTCAAGGACCGCCTCGCCCGCATCATTCGCGATGCGGCGAAAGCGGCCGACAAATGAAACGCATCGGATCGGGCGCCAAGGCCCGCCTCGGAACCTACCTTATCGCTCTGTGGAAACTCTTCAAGCACCCTGCGACTCCCAAGCCTGCGAAATGGATCGCCATCGCCGTGATCGCTTATGCATTGAGCCCCATCGACCTGATTCCGGACTTCATTCCGGTGCTGGGCCTCTTGGACGACGTGATCATCGTCCCGCTGGGCATTGCGCTGGCGGTGAAGCTGACGCCCAAGCCTTTGTGGGACGAAGTGTTCAGGCAAGCGCAAGCGTCCAGCATCCGCCTGCCGAGGATGTTGTCGGGCGCCGTGTTCATTGGCCTGGTGTGGGTCGTCGTGGTTGGCTTGCTGGGCTGGTGGGTGTATCGCGCCTTCTGATTGCGCTCGTCGCGAGCTTCGCATGCGGGCATGCAGGGGCGGAGAGCTTCTCGGGCGTGGTTACGCGAGTCTCCGACGGCGACACGGTGTGGGTGAAGCCCGACGGCAGCACCGGCAAGCCCGTCAAGCTGCGGCTGCTGGGACTCGATGCACCCGAGAGTTGCCAGGCCTGGGGTGCGCAGGCCACGGCAGCGCTGTCGTCGCGGGTGCTGCGTCAGCGGGTCCATGTCAATGCGAAGGCCACCGACACCTACCAGCGCCGAGTGGTCACGCTGACCCTCGGCGGCGAAGACATCGGCGCGTGGCTTGTGTCGCAGGGTCATGCGTGGAGCTATGGCTACCGTTATCACGCGGGGCGCTACGCCGCCGAGGAGCATGCGGCTCGCGCGGCGGGGCGCGGTCTCTTCGCCGATCCGCGGGCAATTGAGCCGCGGACCTTTCGCAAGCAGCATGGGGCGTGCGCCTTCCCCAGGTCGCGTCGCAGGCAGCGCCATTGACGGCGGCAAGTTGACGATGGCTTTCGATCATGCCCGCCGCTGTCTCGTGGTTGCAAATCCTCGCCGTAGCGCGCGAGCTGTGGGGCTTCCTTTGCGCCTACTGCTGAGCGGAGAACTCAGCCTCTCACTTGCGCATCAAGGTGCTTTTGCCGAACAGGCTTTCAATCAAGTCGACCGCCACTTCAGCCGTGGCGTTGCGCACGTCCAATGCCGGGTTCAGTTCCATCACGTCCAGCGACGCCAATCGCCCCGTGTCCGCGATCATCTCCATGCACAACTGCGCCTCGCGGTACGTCGGCCCGCCCTTGACCGTGGTGCCGACACCGGGCGCCACGTCCGGGTCCAGAAAATCGACGTCGAAGCTCACGTGCAGATGGGTGCTGGTGTCGAGCGTCGCCAGTGCCAGCTCCATCGCATGCCGCATGCCCATCTCGTCGATGTAGCGCATGTCGAAGACCTCGAGGTCCATCTCGAGCACGAAGCGCTTCTCGCCCTCGTCGACGCTGCGAATGC
This sequence comes from Rhizobacter sp., assembly GCA_021153565.1. Taxonomy (GTDB): domain Bacteria; phylum Pseudomonadota; class Gammaproteobacteria; order Burkholderiales; family Burkholderiaceae_C; genus Albitalea. The sequence continues at coordinate 14,911 of JAJKJU010000337.1, read as the reverse complement.
CGATCTGGCGGATCCACTTCGGGTTGATGGCGGGCACCTGTCCGCCGATCTCGATCAGCTCCTTCGGGCCGTGCCCGCACAGGCAGGCCACGGGCATGCCATGCAGGTTGCCGCTGGGTGTGAGGATGTTGGTGTTGAAGTCGGCATGCGCATCGAGCCAGAGGATGCGCAGCTTCTTGTTCGTTTCGCGGCAGTGGCGCGCCACCGCGCTGATGGACCCGAGACCCAGGCAATGGTCCCCGCCCAGCAGAATGGGCAGACGGCCCAGCACAAGCTCGGCGTGCACAGCGTCGTGCACGGCCTTGTTCCATGCCACGACTTCCGCCAGGTGCCGATAACCGTCGGTGGGCGCAAGCCAAGGGTTGGCCGGACCCGTCAGGTTGCCGCGGTCGATCACTTCGAGGCCGTGTCCTTGCAGTACCGGCACGATGTTCGCGACGCGCAGCGCCTCGGGGCCCATGCTGGCTCCGCGGATGCCTGCGCCGATGTCGGTGGGCGCGCCGATGATGCTGAGCTGATGATTCATCTGGGTCGACGAACAGATTCCGTGAAAAGAAAGGTCGGACAAGGGTCTCAGATTTCGCTTGCGTAGTCGCCCTTGGCGTCCTCTCGCGGGCTGAAGCCGTAATGCGCTTCCAGCACATCCCATGCCTCTTGAGCCGTTTCGACGAAGCGGAACAGTTCGAGGTCCATCGGGCTGATCATGCCGGTCTCGACCAGCAGGTCGAAGTTGACGAGCTTCGTCCAGAAATCGCGCCCGAACAGTAGCACCGGTCGACGCCTGCACTTACCGGTTTGGATGAGTGTCAACGCCTCGAACATTTCGTCGAGGGTGCCGAATCCGCCCGGAAAACACACCAGGCCGATCGAGCGCATCAGGAAGTGCATCTTCCGCAGGCCGAAGTAGTGGAATTGGAAGCACAGTTCCGGCGTGATATAGGGGTTGGGCGCCTGCTCGTGAGGCAGCACGATGTTCAACCCGATGCTGCGGCCGCCCACCTCGTGCGCACCGCGATTGCCCGCTTCCATGATGCCGGGGCCGCCGCCAGTCACGACGTAGATGGGCGTCGCAAATTCGCGCGATTTTTCAGTCACGAGCTGCGCGAAAAGGCGGGCTTCGTCGTAGTAGCGCGCCATGGCAAGGTGGGTCTGCGCCATGCGTTGCGCGGTTTCGTTGCTGGACGATCTGGCGTCCGCCACGAGTCGCTGGGCAACGTCTGTTGGCACGATGCGTGCGCTGCCGAAAATGACGATGGTCGACTCGATCTTCTGCTCTTGCTGCACCAGTTCGGGCTTGAGCAATTCGAGCTGCATGCGCACCGGGCGCAAGTCTTCGCGCAGCAGGAAGTCGGTGTCGTTGAAGGCGAGGCGGTAGGCGCTTTCCGGGCCGTCGTAACGGGAGGGTGGCGTGGGCTTTTCGGCCTCTTGCTGGGCTGTCGGAAAGTTGCGTGCTTTCAGGTCGCGGCGTCTCTCCGCGATGCTGCGATTACGATGGTTCATGGTGTGCAGCTTAACGCCTGGGCGAGGTCCTCGGGGCCTCAAGGCCAAGGCGGATTTTCCGCGCAATCACCCGTGGGACAAGTGCCAATTCCCGGCTTGCAACCGAGGCATGGAATGTCCTGTCCGCAGGTCACTTGTGTGACGGCCTGCCCCCGCACACCGCACACCCGGCCTGCCGCCCGAGCCGGATCTCGTTCCACTCCATGGTCCGCGCATCAAGCATCTGCAATCGTCCCGCGAGCGATGATCCCACGCCCGTCAGAAACTTCAACGCTTCAACCGCTTGCATGGAGCCGACGACGCCCACAAGCGGGGCGAATACGCCCATCGTTGCGCAGCGGACTTCCTCGAAAGCCGCATCGGGTGGAAAGATGCATGCATAGCAAGGTCCGTCATCCGAGCGCGTGTCGTAAACCGAAATCTGCGCGTCGAACCCTACCGTTGCGCCTGATACCAAGGGCTTGCGATGCTTCACGCAGGCCGCGTTCACGGCATGCCGTGTCTTGAAGTTGTCGCTGCAATCGATGACCACATCCGCTGGGGCCACGAGCGCATCCAGGCGGGCGGCATCCGCGCGTTCCTGAATCGCGACGACTTTGACCTCGGGGTTGATGGCCGCGATGCTCTGCGCCACCGACGCGGCCTTGGGTTGCCCGACACGCGACATGTTGTGGGCGATCTGGCGCTGCAGGTTGGTCAGGTCCACGATGTCGTGGTCGACCACGGTGATGGTCCCGACGCCTGCCGTGCCGAGGTAGAGCGCCACGGGCGATCCCAGACCGCCGGCGCCGATGACCAGCGCATGCGAAGCCAACAGCCGCTGCTGGCCCTCGACCCCCAGTTCGTCGAGCAGGATGTGCCTCGAATAGCGCAGGAGCTGGTCGTCGTTCATGCGGCGAGCATAACCAAGCGCGAAGGCGAGAGAGGCATCGATCACGCGAGGGGAGGGGGCTGCGCTGAAATCGTCCTGCCTCGTCCTGGAACACACAAAAACGCCCGCTGTCGGCGGGCGTTTTTGATGGGTGTCGACGATCAGTTCGTGGTCGCTTCAGCCTTGCGTTCGACAATGGTCTTGCTGACCAGAACCGGCTTGCCCTTCAGGCGGTTGAGCGCCTGGACGAGCTGGAAGTCTTCCGGGCTGCCGAACTCGGGCAGGGGCTTCGGCGGCGTGTTGTTGTTCTTAGCAACTTCTTCCTCGAGCTTCTTGCGTGCCTCTTCACGAGCCTTCTCGCGCGCGGCGTCCTTCGCCTCGACGCCCTGGCCGCTCAAGAGGTGCTTTTCCAAGTCGGCTTCGCGGGTGCGCAGCGCGCCAAAAAGGTTGCCCTCGGCGGTTTCGTCCAGCAGCACGTCGGGCACGATGCCCTTGGCCTGGATGGAGTGGCCGTTCGGCGTGTAGTAACGCGCGGTGGTCAGCTTCAGGCCCGGCCCCGGGCAGTCTTCAATCATGTAGCTTCCGACCAGGCAGGTCGCCGTCTGTACCGACGCCTTGCCGAAGGTTTGGGCGCCCATGATGGTGGCGCGATGGTGGTCTTGCAGCGCACCAGCAACAATTTCGCTGGCAGAAGCCGAGCCTTCATTGACCAGCACCACCAGCGGCAGCGATTTGATGGATGCCGGCAGGCGCTTCACCGGGTCGCCGTTGTTCGAGCGGCGCAGGTAGTTGCTAGGGTTGGTCGTGAAGGTCTGCTTCGCACCCTGGATCTGACCGTTGGTGGACACGACGGTCACGTCCGTGGGCAAGAAAGCTGCCGACACCGCGATGGCGCCGTCGAGCAGGCCGCCCGGGTCGTTGCGCAGGTCGAGCACCAGGCCCTTCATATTCGGGTCGGCCTTGTAAAGCTCTTCGACCTTGCGGGAGAAGTCGTCGACGGTGCGGTCCTGGAATTGGCGGATGCGCACCCAGCCGTAGCCGGGCTCGAGCAGCTTGGCAGTGATGCTCTGGACCTTGATTTCTTCGCGAGTGATGATGACCGGGAACGCGCGGTTTTCGGTCTTGCGGAAGATGTTGAGAGTGACCTTGGTGCCGGCTTCCCCGCGCATGCGCTTGACGGCCTGGTCCATGGTCAGGCCCTTGACGGGCGTGTCGTCGATCTTGGAAATCAGGTCGCCCGATTTCAGGCCGGCGCGGAACGCGGGTGAGCCTTCGATCGGCGTGGCGACCTTCACGAGGCCGTCCTCCATGCCGATCTCGATGCCCACGCCAACGAATTTGCCGGTGGTGCTTTCCTTGAATTCGGTAAAGCTCTTCTTGTCCAGGTATTGGGAGTGCGGGTCCAGCCCGTTCACCATGCCGGCAATCGCGTCGTTGATGAGCTTTTTCTCATCCACCGGATCGACGTAGTTGTTCTTGACGAGGGAGAAGACGGAGGCGAGCTGCCCCATTTCTTCCAATGGCATCTGGGCCGCGGAACTTCGGGCAATTGCCTGCAACTGCATGGTTGCCAGTGCACCTGCTACGGTTCCGAGTGCAACCCAACCCGCGACTCTCAGTTTTGCACCCATGACTTTTACCAATCCTGCTTCAGACAAAGACATCACGCCCAATCCAGTATAAAACTACAAGGCCCGTTTGGAGCCATGTAAGTGATGGGAAGTTCGGGCCATTTCCGCTCTACATGTCCCCGATTTTGCCCGTCGGGTGTGCAGGAACTACAAGATGCAGTGAAGCCCGGGTTTCCACGAGGACCAAGAATAGGAGGTGTTTGCCGAGATGCAACGCCACCAGGTCGAAGCATCCGGGCTCGGCGTGAAGTAGTGCCGCAGAAGTGAATTCGTTCGTACGAGCCGCCGATGACCTCGAACATTCTTGGCCGACAGCCTATATGGCGTGCCATCCGTTGCGGGTCGGATTCCTCACGGACCAGCCTCTACTGCAAGGCGAGCGGGTGAGCTGGTCGACGATCTGCCGGGGCGAGCAACAATCGCGGTGCTTCGGGCACGGCGCCTGACAAAGAGACTTACATGAAAAGATTGATCGCCGAATGGCTTTGGCGCGCAGCCGTGATCTGCGCTTTGGTATGGATCGCCCTGGAATTGCACTACGTTCACGAAGACATGATGCAGCCCGTGGACGAGGCGCCCGTGGTGACAGCCGATACCGATGGCACTGAACAGGGCATCGAACGAGTTCGAAGTGATGTGGCCAGCCTGTTGACGTAATCCTGTTGGCGATGGCCGCCCGCAAGCGGTGAAGAGCGGAACGAAATGCCCGGCCGGATTGAAGCCTATCGCCATGGTCCGCCGACAGGAATCGAAGTTTCGGCGCCAGCCCACATGGATACTTGGGGTTTCGACATCGCGATGGGGTGAATACCCCCAAGACTACCCCCGCTACGCGTTGAGCGGTGGCGCCGCCGAACCGACGTTGATAATCCAAACCAGCCCCAACGCGAGCGGACGTATGCCCACTACCTACAACATTTACTGCGATGAGTCGTGTCACCTCGAACTCCACTCGAAGCCGACGTTTCGGGGGAAGCGCCTCGGCCTGAAGCGTCATCCCGTGAGTCAGGGGAAGGAGGCGACCTTCTGGCACCTCATCTCTGAGGGAGCCAATGAGCCGGACCGTACGCCCGACATGAGACGATGTGAGCGCATCGGTTGGCCGCGGCCCGGCATTGATAACTGCGATGCGCAGAATGTGAAGGTATGGGAGGCACAACGCCGAGGCGAGTCGCGCATCATGATCTGGCTCGAGCCTGACGACTATGTGATCGTGCTCGCAAACCGCGGCGACTACCTGCTTCCTTGGACCGCGTTCACGATCGAACATGACCACAAACGCCGCAAGTTGCAGCGCGAATACGAAGCCCAGAAAGGCTGACGCCGCTCAGGGAGCGGCGTCGTAACTCCTTCTACACATGGCAGATGAGCTGCCAACATTATCAATCGAGGCCGGCTTTTCTTCAACGGGATGTTTAGTGCCGCCCCTGGATCTGAGGGGTATTCCAAACTGAAGCTCGCGGCATTACGGAAAAGTTCAATGGTATCAATGGCTTAGAACGCCTCAGTAACCCGTTGGGCCGTTGCGACGTTGCGATGTATAGACCCGACGTGAGTCAATGTGGCATGAAAAAGGCCCCTAAGTGATTGATTCACATAGAGGCCTGATCGAACTTGATGCAACGTGAAAACCCGTCCTGGTCCCGCCGACAGGAATCGAACCTGTATTTGCCGCTTAGGAGGCGGCCGTTCTATCCATTGAACTACGGCGAGAGCGGGCAGGATTCTCGCATGGAGCCGGCTCGGCGAGCCTACTGCCAGCGCCAAGACCAGATCAGGTCCACCGAACTGTCGGCGCCCGTTTGCGCTCGCAAGGTAAATCGCTGGGCGATCCGGTAGATGAGCTGCCACGATCCCGCCGTCGCATTCAAGCTGCGTTCATACCCCACGTACCATCGCCGCGAAAGCTGTTTGCCGAGAGAAATCACGGTTTCGCGAACTTCGCCTTCGGTTTGGCGCAATGACACGTCGTCCAGGCCGATGGCCTTGGTGAACTGGTCGCCCACTCCGCTGCCTTCGCCGGCCAGCAATGCGATCGCGGCACGTTGCAGCAGGGCAGTGTCGGTGCGGCCCAGTCCTTCGCTGGCTCGCCCGAGGACCAGCCAGGAGAGCTTGTCGATTTCCGACATCTCGGGGTCGGAGAACAGTCGGATCCGCGGGTTCAGCGCCGTGCCGTTCACCTGAACGCCCACGCGCACATCGGTATTGGGCCGGGTGGCCTCGATGTCCAGTCGCGGGTTTTCTGGAACGCCGATGAAGGTGATCAGCCCCCGGTCGATGGTGAGCTTCTGTCCGTAGGCGGCATAGGTGCCGTCCACCGCGCGCACCGTGCCGTTGATGGCGAGGTGGTTGGCCGGGGAGGTAATGTGCAGGTCGCCTCGCAGGTCAGTGTCGATACCGCGGCCGCGCAGCCGCAATTGCTCGCCGAGCGCGACGTCGATGTTGAGCTTGACCGTGTGGCCCGGCGCGGCCTTTCCGTGGGGCTCGGCCTCGGCGGATTCGGGCTGCTTGCCGCGAATCACGTGCACGTCGTCCGACAGCCGCGGCGCATCCGAGCGCGTGAAGTCGAACAGGCCCTCGTCGACGCCGAACTTGCCGTCGAGCGCGAGGGTGTCCTTGTCGAGCTGCAATTGCGCATCGCCAGTCGTCACGATGCGGCGGTCGACACGGCCGAGCAACTGGAACTTGTCGGCCTTCAGCTTCAGGAAAGCCTTGGGTGCCGCGCCCAAGGTCGCGTTGCCCTCTAGCGCCAAGGTGCCGCTGCCCGCACGTGCCGTGAAGCGATCGATGCGTGCCGTCGCGCCCTGCAAGGCGATGGCGACTTCGCCATCGCTGACGTTCACGCCTTCGAGGAAGTTGCGCACGCTCAGGCCGTTGCCGCGCATCTCGCCGGTGTACTCCGGCGCGCCGAAGCGCCCGCCGATGCTCGCGCTGATGTGCAGGGCCCCGTTCAACCGCCAGCCCGCCGGCACCCACGGACCCCATGTGCCGAGGTTCGCTACCTGCACTTCGAGCACACCTTGGATGGGTGTTTCTGGTGTCGGCCAGGTGGCCTGCGGTGCGGTGTGCGCGACCACCGCGCCCGACGCAACGCCCAGCGTCTTGCCCGCGAGGCCCTGCGTGAAGCTCCAGGTGCCGTCGTGCGCGTCCAGCCCGAGGCGCAGGTCAGTGAGGCCCAGCAACTGCGTCTTGCCAGTTTCATCGGTCACGGCGAGGTCGCCGGCCTGCCGTTCGAGGACGATATCTGCGCTGAAGGTCGGCGCACTCTTGATCTTGACGTGCCCGATGACGGTGAGGTCGCCGCCCCAGCCGAACTCCGGCTGTGCTCGGGCGAGAAACGGCGCCACCGGGACCGGTTCCAGTTCGGCCTGCGCATCGATCTGCGCGGGTTGATTGCCGAAGGGCGCCTGCCACACGATGCGGCTCCAGCGCAGCGCAGCGCCCAGCAGCGTCGCGCGGCCCGGCTGCACAGTGACTCGCGTGGGGCCGCCGGCCCATTGCACTTCGATGCCGACGTTGCGTGTGCGAACCAGCGGCCGCAGGTTGGTGTCGGTACTTGCGAGTTCCAGTTGCTGGACGGTGCCGCGCCAGCCAGCCCAGGCTCCCTTGGTGACGATACCCGGGCGGCGCGCGGCGGGTGCTTCGAGAGCGCCGCCTTGCGCAATCAACAGCAAGGACGTGCGCTGATTGCCCCGGGCCGTCGGCGTGGCAGGCGTCGCGGCCGCTGCAGTCGTGCGCAGCTGAAACGTGTCGGTCCATGCGGGCGGCAAAGCCCTGGTGTCGCCACGCAATTCGAGGCGATGCGAACGCATGCTGCCCTTGAGCTGCAGTTGCGCGGATTCGATGGGCGGCGTGCCCTTGAAGATCGCCTGGGAGAAAGACACCTGGCTGACCGAGCCCTGCAGGTCGACGACGGCATCCGCGCTGCTGTCGGTCTTGCTGTCGAGCTGCCATTTGGCCTGGGCACTTTGCACCTGCGTCTGGCCCACCCGCAATGCCTTGGCATCGAGTTGCCCTTGCGTGGCGAGCAGCGGCCATCTGCCTGTCACATACGCCGTGGCGTTGAGGGATCCAGCGAGCGCCGATTCGCCGGCCGGTGCGGCGGATATGCGCCACAGCGGAGTCAACTGGTTGAGGGCCGGCGCGGCGATGCTCACATCCCATTGGTCGCCGGCGCCATTTCGGCCGGCGTTGAGTCGGCCCTCGACGCTGATGCGGTTGCCGCCCGCGTCGAGCTTGAGCGATGCCACCGCCGTGCCGCCGTCCGCGCTTTTCAGGGCAATCTCGCCGTTCAGCGGCACGCCGGCCAGCACGCTGTTGGCGATGGCGACGTTAGCTCGACCACGCAGCGTCGACAGGCGGTCCATGGCGTTGGCCGGCCCCGAACTCAAGGGCGCCGAAATGTCGATGTCTGCCTTGGTGTTGAGGCGGTTCGGTCCCTTGCGCAATGGCGAGTCGTCGTTCCCCGGCCACCACGGCGCGGGATCAAAGTCGACAAGCTTGGCCTGCCCTTTGATCTGCCAGGGCGCCTTCTCGGTCTCGTGCACTGCGAAACCCGCGAACGACGCGCGCGCACCGCCTGCGCGGGCCTGCGCATCGCGGACCTCGATGCGCTTTGTCGTCCAGGTGGCGTCCACCGTCAACTGCGCGCCGCGTGCCGTGCCTTTGCCCGCGAACTGGCCGGCAAGGTCGGCCTTCAACTCGACCTTGGCGCCATCGATCGGGCCGCCGAAATCAGTGCCCACGGCGCTCACCGGTCCACTCAGCACCATGGCTGCGGCGCGTGCATCGACCAGTGAAGGTTGCAGGGCGTCGAGCTTCGCGTCCACCTTCCATTGCTTCGGCGTCCACTGCCCTTGGCCGTGGATGCGCCCGGCCGATTGCTCCTTGCTGCCGAGCTCGGCATCGACGTGGCGCAGGTCCAGCGAGTGCGCGTCGTTGGGTCGGGCGCGGACTTCGACCTTGACGGAGCGAACGGGCAGGCGGCCCTCGTTCCAGCGTCCTGCCTCGGCATTGGACAGATCGGCGATGACCGTCGCCGGCTGGTCTAGACCACTTGTCTGCACACTGGCTTCACCGCTCAGGGACGTGACGGGCAAGGCGCTGTGGAAGGCGGAGAGGTCCAGCGCTTTGGTACGCGCGACGAGGTCACCCAAGGGCCAGTTCTCGAAGGGCCGCAAAGCCGCGCGCAGGGCCAGCGATTGCTCAGGACGAGATGCGGTGGGCGTTGCACGCACGGCCGCTTGCAGCACCGGCTGCGCGAGCGGGCCAGCCAGCGTGGCAGCGGCATTCCAGGCGGGCAGGGCGGTCTTTCCGGCTGCATCTTTCACCTCATCCTGCGCGAGATCGACCTTGGCTTCGAGTGCAAAAGGCCGCTCGGTCGCGATGCGTGCCGAGCCCGACGCCTTCAACCGGTCCCACACGAGTGACAGCCCGTCCACTCGGTGCACAGCGGCGCGCTCGTCGTCCAGGTGGATGCGTGCCTGCACGTCGAGCAGCGGTTTGTCACCCAGCGCATTGGCATGCAGTTCTCCGATGCGCACCGTGCCGAGGTCCAGTTCCAAGGGCAGCTTCAATTGCTCGGGCAGCTTCGCTGGTTCCTTCTTGCTGTCGCTCGGCAACAGCAGGTCGACGCGTTGCGCATGCAACTCGCTCATGACGAGCTTCGCGCCGTACGCAGTCCACGGCGCTCGCTCCAGATGCAAGCCGTGCCAGCCGGCCTTGATCAGCACGACCTTGCCCCCACCCGGCAGATCGAACTCCACGCGTGCGGCCTCGTAGTCGCCCCAGATCGTGCCCTTGCCGCCTTCCAGCTTCAGCCCCGGCAATTTGGACAACACCCAGGCCGATCCTGTGTCGGTCCGCACCGACCACCAGATGCCGCTGCCCGCGGCGAGGAGCAGCGCCACCATCAGCAGTACGAGTCCACCAATCAGCCATGCGATGCGCCGCCGCCAGCGAAACTCGCGCGGCACCGGCGGGTCAGCAGCAGGCGCGGAGGAGGCAACGTCGCTCATCACAGGCCCCATCAGAAGGCGACGCCCACGCTCACGTGCACACGCATCTGGTGCACGTTCTGCCCGTATGCGAGGTCGAGGCGAAGCGGCCCGACGGGGCTGCGCCAGCGAAACCCGACGCCGTATCCAAGGGCCGGATGCAGGTCGCTCCAGCGGTTGGCCGCATTGCCAGCGTCGATGAACGCCGCCCACCAGAACGCCGGCCGGCTGGCGAAGATCGGTCGCGCGATTTCTGCGCTGCCCGTCCACAGCACGCGGCCGCTGGTGACAGCGCTGTCCACCACCGGACCGAGCGTTCGGTAGGCATATCCGCGCACCGACTCGTCGCCACCTGCACGAAAGAGCAATGTGTCTGGAACGCCCACGCGATCACGCGCAAACACTTGCCCGCCCTCGGTGCGAAGGGTGGCGTACCAGCTGCCGACCGGCTTGTACCAAGTGATGCGACCGTAGGCGCGGGTGAACGGGCCGCGTCCTTCCGTGATGCCGTCCTCCTTGATGTCGCGCCCCACTGCGTAGCCGCCCGCGCCTTGCAGCGACAAGGTGATCCCCTTGGTCGGCAAGAGCACGCTGTCGACCTTGCGCCAGATCCAGTTGTAGTTGAGCGATGCGGCGTCGCTGTTGGCTACGCCGGCACTCGTGTCGAGCCGCGAATGCGCAAGCTCGGCGTAATACAGGCGTTCTATGTGCGGCGTGTCCTGCGCGCGGCCCACGCGGGCGCTCCACGAGGTGCGCAGCTCGCTTGCCGATTCCAGCCGTTCCGCGCTGCCCGACACCAGGTTGCGGTACAGGCCCTCAAGCGGATAAGAGCTCAGCTCACCCTGCCACGACTTGAGCTTTGGGCCCAGCTCGAACCTGTTCTTCGCAATCCAGGGGCGGCCGAACACTCGGCGGTGCATGTGTTCGAGCGTGAGGCGCGGCCCTGTGTTGGCGCTGTAGCCCACGCCGACGGTGGCGCCCTGCATGGGCAGCTCCTTCACATGGATCAGCACCGGCGCCGCAGTGGCGGTGGCGGGGTTGGGATCGATCTCGATCACAGCGCCTTCGAAGAGGCCAACTTTCTGCAGCCGGTCTTGATAGTCGAGCAGCAATTGTTCGCTGTAGGGCTCGCCGGGCCAGAAGGTCGCGAGCTTGCGCACGGCGTCTTCCGGGTAACGCGACAGGCCTTCGATGGTGATCGGACCCATCCGAAAGAGCGGGCCGCTTTCTGCAATGACGCTGAGCGTGACGGTGTTGTCCTGCGCATCGATGCGCGCGGTGGTCGTGACCCAGGTCGCCGCCGGATAGCCTTCGGCGCGAAGCTGCGCAAGCGCCTGGTTCTTCGCCTCATTCCACGCCCCCTGCCGAAAGGGCGCGCCCGCCTTCAGCCCCCATCGGCGGCGCAGCGCTGCGAGTTCGATGACCGCGTCTTCGTTTTCGGCCGCCACATGCCTTTGCAAGTCGCCGATGACATCCAACGACCACTTGTCGATGACGGTCCGCGGTCCCGGATTGACGATGACCCGAAACAGCGGAGTGTCGTCGGCCGTCGTCGCGCGCGTGATGTGCACCTCGGCGTTGAAGTACCCCTCGGTCTCCAGCAGCGTGCGGGCCTGCGCGGGCGCCGCTGCGACGAGGCGGTCGAGCTCGACACCGGTGATGCTGTCGGTAGCCGGCGCGTTCTGAAAGCGCGCGAGGTCGAGGTAGGTCAGGAGCACCTTGCGCAGGTCGTTGGGCGCTTCGACCTCGAGAGCATAAACGGCGCGATCTGGTGACGCCGCAGCCGCGGACTCTTCAGCTTTCTTCGACAGAAAGGGAAGGCTCGAACAGCCGCACTGTGTTGCCACAAGCACGGCAACCGACAGCGCTGCAAACAGAGTTCGCCAGCTCATTTGCTGAGCAAGCGCATGGCCCCTTCCAGCCCCTGCAGCGTGAGCGGAAACATGCGCTGGTTCATCAACTGCTGGATGACGGCAATGCTCTGCCGGTAGCCCCACACACCCTGCGGCTCGGGGTTGATCCAGGCGAACTTCGGGAACGCATGTGTGAGACGTTGCAGCCACTCGGCGCCGGCCTCTTCATTGTTGTATTCGACACTGCCGCCGGGCTGAAGGATCTCGTAGGGGCTCATCGTTGCGTCACCGACGAAGATGAGCTTGTAGTCCTTGTTGTACTTGCGGATCACATCCCAGGTGGGGAATTTCTCGCTGTAGCGGCGGCGGTTGTTCTTCCACATGAAGTCGTAGACGCAATTGTGGAAGTAATAAAACTCGAGGTGCTTGAACTCGCTTTTGGCCGCCGAGAACACTTCCTCTACCCGAGGGATGTGCTCGTCCATGGTTCCGCCCACGTCCATCAGCAGCAGTACCTTCACCTTGTTGTGCCGCTCGGGCACCATCTTGATGTCAAGGTAGCCGGCATTGGCCGCTGTGCAGCGGATGGTGTCGTCGAGGTCGAGTTCTTCGTCCGCCCCTTCGCGTGCGAAGCGGCGCAGCCGGCGCAGCGCGACCTTGATGTTTCGCGTGCCCAGTTCGAGCGTGTCGTCGTAGTCCTTGTAGGCCCGCTGGTCCCAGATCTTCACTGCACTCTTGTTTCGGCCCTTGTCCTGCCCGATGCGGATGCCCTGGGGGTTGTACCCATAGGCGCCGAAGGGCGAGGTGCCGCCGGTGCCAATCATGCGATTGCCGCCCTCGTGGCGTTCCTTCTGCTCCTCGAATCGCCTCTTCAGCGTCGCCATCAAATCGTCCCAGCCCATCTTTTCGATGGCGGCCTTTTCCTCGGGGCTCAGTTCGAGCTCAAGCTTTTTCTGAAGCCATTCGAGCGGAATGTCCTGCGTGAAGTCGGTGAGCATTTCCACGCCCTGGAAGTAGGTGGCGAATGCGCGGTCGAACTTGTCGAAGTTGGCTTCGTCCTTCACGAGCGAGGTGCGGGCGAGGTAGTAGAACTTGTCGACCGTTGGCCCTTCATCGTCGTCGATGACGCCCGCTTTTATCGCCTCGAGCAGGGTCAGGTATTCCTTGACGGAGACCTTGAGCTTGGCTGCTCGCAGCGTGAAAAAGAAGTTGATGAGCATGGATTCACCGTTCAAAGGAGGATACACGCCAATGAAGGCCCGCGTACTCGGGCGGTCGTTTCGATGGGAGACAAATTGGGTCGGCAGTACCCGGTTTCCACGTCTCACATTTCACGTTGCACGCTTCATGGCGAGAAGCCACTGAAGATGCGCCTTTACTTCGGGCCATTCGCCCGCGGCGAGGCTGTACATGACGGTGTCGCGTACCGTGCCATCGCGGCGCAGGTGATGGTGCCGCAGGACGCCGTCACGCCGCGCACCAAGCCGCTCGATGGCACGCTGGCTCGCGAAGTTGAAGTTGTCGGTGCGCCAGCCCACGAGCTGTGCGCCCAGAGTGTCGAAGGCATGGCATAACAACAGGTACTTGGCCGTCGTATTCACGTGCGTGCGCTGCGTGCTCTTGGCGTACCAGGTCCAACCAATCTCGAGCCTTTCGATGGCAGGCACGATGTCGTGATAGCTCGTGCAGCCCACGACCCGGTTCGTCATCACGTCGATTGCCGCGAAGGGCAGTCGGTGCCCTTCGGCCTGGTGATTGAGCGCTGCTTCGATGTAGGCGGCAGTGGCCTGCGGCTCGGGCACGCTCGTGAAGCGTAGCTTCCAAAGTTCGCCGTCTGCGGCGGCGTTCAGCAGGCCGTCGAGGTGCCCCATGGACAGTGGTTCGAGCCGTAGCCGATCGTCAGCGAGCGTGATGGGTTCGACAGCTTTCATCGATCAGGCGCCTTTTGACGTGCTGCTCGGACACGTTCGAAATACTCTCAGCCTCTCAGCGATTGTGGCGCTGCATGAACACCAGCTTTTCGAAGAGCGAGACATCTTGCTCGTTCTTGAGCAGGGCACCCACGAGCGGCGGCACGGCGACCTTCTCGTCCTTGCTCTGCAGGGCCTCGAGCGGAATGTCTTCCGCCACGAGCAGCTTGAGCCAGTCGAGCAGTTCAGAGGTCGACGGCTTCTTCTTCAGCCCCGGCAGGTTGCGCACCTCGTAGAAGTTCTTGAGCGCGGCGCCCAGAAGCTCCTTCTTGAGGCCGGGAAAGTGCACACCCACGATCGCCCTCATCGTGTCGGCGTCGGGGAACTTGATGTAGTGGAAGAAGCAGCGACGCAGGAAGGCGTCGGGCAGTTCCTTCTCGTTGTTCGACGTGATGAACACGAGCGGGCGATGCTTGGCACGAATGAGTTCGCGCGTCTCGTAGACGTAGAACTCCATGCGGTCGATTTCACGCAGCAGGTCGTTCGGAAACTCGATGTCCGCCTTGTCGATCTCGTCGATGAGCAGGGCGACCGGTTGATCGGAGGGGAAGGCCTGCCACAGCACGCCCTTCACGATGTAGTTGTGAATGTTCTTGACCCGCTCGCCGCCGTCGAGGGCCGAGAGCTGGCTGTCGCGCAGCCGACTCACCGCGTCGTATTCGTACAACCCCTGTTGCGCCTTGGTCGTGCTCTTGATGTGCCACTGCAGCAGCGGCATGTTGAGCGATTCGGCGACCTCCTCGGCGAGCATCGTCTTTCCGGTGCCCGGTTCGCCCTTCACGAGCAGCGGGCGTTTCAGAGTAGCGGCTGCGTTCACAGCCAACATCAAGTCGTCGGTGGCGACGTAGTTTTTGGTGCCGGTGAACTTCATCGGAACGATGCCTCGGGAGGGTGTCGGGTCAGTATACGGGCGCACTTGCGTGCGGCGCTGGGCCCACCTCAGCCGGACGGCGCCCCTTGGGGGCAGGGGCGAAGCGACTGGGGGGCACGTCCGGCGCCGGGCCGTCCCAAGCCGGACGGCGCCCCTTGGGGGCAGGAGCGAAGTGACTGGGGGGCACATGTCCGGCGCCGGGCCGTCCCAAGCCGGACG
>JAJKJU010000336.1 GCA_021153565.1 Rhizobacter sp. | reverse complement strand
GACGTGAACTGGCCGCTCACGAGCAGCCCCGTGTCTTCCTGCACCGCGCCCGCATCCGCACCCGCCGTGAAGCTGAGCACCGGCGCGTCGTTGGTGCCGGTGATGGTCACGTCAATCTGCCGGGTGATGATGCTGCCGTTCTGGTCGTTCAGCGTGATCGTGAAGCTTTCGACCTTGGTTTCGTTCTTGGCCAGGTACTGGACGGCCGCGTCGGCCACCGTGTAGGTCCAGGTCAGCGCGCCGCCCGTGCCGGTGCCCGTGGTGTCGTGGTCCCTGACCGCGCTCAGAGTGCCCAGCGTTGTGCCCACCGGCGTGCCGGCGGCGCTGACCAGGTGCGTGTCGATCAGGTCCACGTCGGTGAAGCTAATCGAGCCGCTGTCGCTCAGCGTCGCGGTCCCCGACGGCGTGGTGAGCTCTGTCACCGCGCCCACGAGGTCCTGCGCCGTGATCACCGGCGCGTCGTTGGTGCCGGTGATCGTGACCTTGACTTTCTGCTCGGTGCCGTCCACCGACTTGACGGTGAACTCTTCCTCGGCCTTGCCGCCCACGTTGAGCGAGTCGAACGCGCTGTTGGCCGTGAAGCGCCAGGTGCCGGCCGCGTCGATGCTGAAGGTGCCGTTCGTGCCCACGGTGCTGCCGGCCTGGAAGCCCGGAGCATTGTCCACGTCAGTGGCGCTGAGCGTGCCGGTGATCGTCACCGGCGTGTTGCTCTCGGCGGCCGAGCCGCTCGTGTCGCCCGTGATCACCGCCGCGTCGTTGCTGCCGTTGATCGTGACCTTGACTTTCTGCTCGGTACCGTCCACCGACTTGACGGTGAACTCTTCCTCGGCCTTGCCGCCCACGTTGAGCGAGTCGAACGCGCTGTTGGCCGTGAAGCGCCAGGCACCGGCCGCGTCGACGCTGAAGGTGCCGTTCGCACCCACGGTGCTGCCGGCCTGGAAGCCCGCAGCATTGTCCACGTCGGTGGCGTTGAGCGCGCCGGTGATCGTCACCGGCGCGTTCGTCTCGGCGGCCGCCCCACTGGTGTTGCCCGTGATCACCGCCGCATCGTTGGTGCCGTTCACGGTGACGTTGATCACCTGCGTCGCCATTCCGTCGGCACTCGTGACACTCAGCGTGTCATGCACGACCTGCCCGGCGGTCAGTGCCTGCGTCGCGACGCGGCCGTTGTCCAGCGCATAGTTCCACGCGCCGCTGGTGGTATTGAAGGTGAACGTGCCGTACGTGCCATTCAAGCTCGCCGGCGTCTGGAACACCGACTGGCCGGCATCCACATCATGGACGGTCAGTGTGCCCGATGCACTCGGGACGCCGACGTTCGCATTGCGGACGCCACCTGCTTCCGTGACGCAGGCGGTGGCAGTGCCCGTGATGGTGGCGTTGTCGTTCGACCCGATGATCTGCAGGGTCACCCGGGCTTGGCTCAGCGTGCCGTTTGCGAGCCGGATCGCGTAAACGAATTGATCGTTGACTGGTTGGCCTGCCGCCAGCGCATCGATGCTGCCGGTACGGGTGGAGTCGTGAGAGCCATCGTCGAGCTTGAACTCGATCTTGCCGTTGACGATGCGAACCCAGTTGCCGAGTGCTGTCTTCTCCCACGCCGAAACACCGTCGGCCCCGACATCGCCGGTCAGCAAATCGAAATCCGGCGACAGCGTGTTGCCATTGCCGTCGTCGAGCGAGAACAGCGCCTTGGCGTTGCCGCCAAGGTCATTGCTCATCACGTTGAGCGTGATGACGTTGTTGGTGATGATGCTGGAGGCCAGTAGAAGGTCCTCGGTCCAGCTGTAGTTGTCATCACCGGCTTGCGGCGTGTTGGTGAAAGAGGTGCTGTTGATGGCCATGAGGTTTTCCTTGATCGTTGCCCGTGCCTAGCAATTCGAAATCGCCAGACTCTGTTCGACACAGCGGCCGACGCACCTGACATGGGGTTGCGCAGCGCACCACTTTTTCCTTAGCGTGGTCAGCCCGGGAAAGGGCGGCCGAACGCGGCGTCGCGGGCATCTCCCACGGAAGATTGGCTCGCGACTGAAGGTACTCAATGTAGGCAGCCGCGCTGTTTCTGGCACCGGAGCTGTCACCCGTGGCTGGTGGTTGTTTGATCCCCTGGGCACAGGACAGAGCGCTCCCTCTATCCAGGGGGTGTCGCCTTGGCAGCACAGTTGCGGCCCGATGGGGTCATGGGTTTACCGGCTTCACTGCAGGACTGCAGGTCGCAGAGTTCCGCCTGGATGACTGCGCCAAATGTGACCTTGCTGGTCGAGGTCGACGCCAACTGTCGAAGGTGCCCACGGTGGGGAATCGGCACGAGAAAGTTTCCGCGCACGCCGACGTCATTCCGCAGCCGGGCGACACGCAGGGATGCGTCGGCGCCGGCAAGCGTCCGCATCAAGGGCATCAAGCTCGAGATTGGCGATGTCTTGAAATGAGGGTTTTCCTTACCCTACCCCGGCTGACCTGCCCCATGCTGACGCCTCAATACAGCGGCGATGTTCGTGGCGCTCCGCTCTGGAAGGCGGGGAAGGATGGAGTGGACGAGCCGCGGGCCGTAAGGCGCCGCGAATCGTGGGCTTGCACGGCTTTTCCCAAAGCTACTGTGCTTCAACGGCCCTCAATTCAATAGCATTCAATCTGCACTGTTGGCTTCTGCGCTTGCAGGGTGATGTCACCCACATTCATCGCTTTGCCATTGGGCTGCACGCTGCTGTAGTCCACGTTGTGCGCATCCAAGAAGCCCGAGACGGTGGCGAGGTTGATTCCAAAGTTCACGTTCTGCGCGCTGATTGGACCGCCGGGCAACAGTCGCGCCCGCACGATACCGACCAGCAGCCCATAGCTATCAACAACCGGGCCACCGCTCGAGCCGGGTTGAACCGTGGCCGACATTTGAAATGCGGAGGTGTCGTCGTTGAAGCCACTCAGGGCATTGACGATGCCCGTGGTGACGATTGGCCCGGACGACAGCAAACCGCGCAACGGATAGCCGACCACCACCAAATCGTCGCCCAAGCGTATGCCCCTTCCGGTTCGCAACTTGATGGCTGGAATCCGGCCGCCCTCCATTCGCAATAGCGCCAAGTCGTTCTTTGCGTCTTTGGCGATGACTTTCACCTCGGCGCCCGTGGGTTGAATGCGCACGTTTGCGCAGTTCTGAATCACGTGATCATTGGTCAAGATATCGCCATTGCGACTGACAACCACCCCGCTGCCATAGACGCCCTTGCGCGACGCTGTTGCGACACTGCCCGCCGGAATCGCGCCCATGCGATTCAGCAGCTCGTTGACAACGACGACCTTGGACTGCTTCGCCGCTTCGTCCCGCTCTGCCTGAGACAGCACCTTTGCGAGCCGCTCTTTGCCTTCGTTAGCGGCTTTCACGTCATTGGCCAAGGCGTTGGCGGGCACTGCGGCATACCATGAATAGGCAAGTGACGGGTTCTTTGCAATCCCACCGCGGCCAAACTCGTAGACGCTCGCAATCCAGGTATAGCTCCGGTAGTTGCCCAGATTCGCGGCAATTCGGAACCAACGCAGTGCTTCCGTGCCGTCGGCGGTGACGCCCAGGCCCAATGCATACATGCGGCCCGCAGAGACCATCGCTGAAGTCTCCCGAAGCTCACCCGCTTTCTTGTACCAATCGAGCGCGACCAGATTGTCCTGAGGCAATCCTGCTTTACCGCCCTCGTAGAAAGCACCCAGCCAAAGCATGCCGAGGGGATCTTTTTGATCTGCGGCCTGCTTGAGCCAAAGCAGAGCGATTGCGTCGTTCTTTTCAAGTCCAAAGGTGCCACTGGCTATCCAACTGCCAAACAGCGACTGTGCGGGCGCATAGGCTTTGGTTGCCGCCTCTTTGACCAGTTCAACTCCCTTGGCTTCGTCCTTTCCGACCAGATTGCCGTATAGATGCATGCGACCAAGCGTGTAGGTTGCTCTGAGGGAGCCTTTCTCACGCGCCTGAAGGATGTACTCGCGAGCCTTGAGTTCATCACGTGCCCCACCCAACCCGCGCATCAGCATTTCGCCCATGACCGCCATGGCCTCGGCATCGCCTGCGCTGGCCAAGTCAGTCAACTCTTTGCGAGCATCCAAATACTGGTACTTGTGAAAGGCGTCAATCCCCTCCGTCAGACCGGCATGTGCATTGATGCTGGCTGCGCCAATGCAGAAGGCAAAACTTCTTAAGATTTTCATGGAGAAAAGTGGCTTGGTGATTTTTCCGCGAGAAGTAACAACGAACGCTCAACTCAAGACTTATTAGCCAACTCGGCCAGCAGGGAATAGGCGTATCAAGTGCGGGCTTTTTTAGAATACTAAGGCCACTGGCTTGAACAGTATTCGCGATGATACGACTCAGGGTATGAGGATGCCTCCAGGAACAAATCCAACAGCCTTGACGCCGATTCGCACCCGTTGAATTAGCCACTTGCGCAACTGCAAACAGTGCCTGTCAGGCCAATGGTCATTCGCGGGCATCGAGAATGCCCGGTTGTTCGGGAAGGCCTGCGATCTGCGGAATGAGATTCAAGGACAGGCCTTCCCAGGAACGGAGCAGTGCTAGCCCACGGTCCTCCAACTGGGGCGCGCAGACACGTGAAGAAACGTAACCAGGGGTGGTTTAAAGACGTGTTGCGACCATATTGGTATGGTGAGCATGAAAGTTTGAGCGAAGCGCCTATGTGGACCACTGGCCAGAAAGACAATGAGTTCCCCATTCCCAACCAAGAGCCCTCGTGGGCCCACGTCTCGGGGTGGAGTCAGTTGTCCGGCTCGATGCGAACGGTATCGTGCGTCATCTCAGCCTGCAATGAAGTCACTGCGCTCGCCGAGCTATTGCCGCTCCTGAGCGATTCATTGACCGAGGCCGGCTTTCCCTGGGAAGTGATCGTCGTGGACGCGCGCAGCGATGACGGGACCGAGCGACTGCTGAGTGGATGGGGCGAACTGCCGGGCTTCCGGTCGGTGAGGGTGAGTCGGCAACTGTCCAAGGACGCAAATCTTGTCATCGGGCTTGAGGCTGCTCGGGGTGATGCCGTCGTCCTGCTCGACCCGAAACCCAAGTACCCGCCGAGCCTCCTGCAGCAAATGATTTCCCTTTGGGATCAGGGTGCCGAACTGGTCTACGCCATTGATGAAGAAACAAGCCACGTCGGCGTGTTGAAGAGTTTGGACGGCGCTGCGGTGTCACGGCTGATCGAATCGAAGGATCCCATTCATCTGCCCCAGGGCACCACGGACTTCGCCCTCTTTGATCGTCGGGTTGTCACTTACCTGCTTCGCTAAGGTCGCGGTCGGGAATGATTTTTGGCTCGCCACTCAGATTCTGCTCGGGCTGAGGTATCGAAGTCACCACGGCGGGTCGAGGCTTCGATACCTCAGCCCGAACGGGAGATGGGTGATGGGTGATGGGTTCGGCGCCGAGATTCCGCTCGGGCTGCGGTATTGAAGTCTCCATAGCGGGTCGAGGCTTCGATACCTCAGCCCGAACGGGGGCGGGTGACGGGTGACGGGTGACGGGTGACGGGTGACGGGTGACGGGTGACGGGGTGCTGACATGTACGTCGCGGTGGTAGGGCCGGGCTCGGAGGCGAGCGATGCCGAG